>JAHFIK010000009.1:2171-28764 GCA_023246415.1 Candidatus Uhrbacteria bacterium | reverse complement strand
TCGTTCGAGACCGCTCACTACCTTCCTATGGAAAGGGATTCTTCGCAGGCTCAGAATGACAAAAAAGATTGTTTGCGAATTGAGTCGTCTGAGATGATCAGCACCTTCCTCTGGAAAGCGACCCCGCCTCTCGCGAGAGGCGGGGTGACAAAAGAGATTGTATTTCGATGTTATTATCCACATCCGTTCAAGCGCGATCACGATCCACGGTGCATGATTACCATCTACGATGCATATTGAGAGAAATTCTCGCGCTTGACACCCCAACTCGATCCGTGAGACGGAATGTCTTGCCTATTCACTTCTTCAGGTGCTTCCTGCACCATACGCTTTCGACGCCCATGCTCGATCTCCTCAAAAAACATTTTGGCTACGACCAGTTCCGCCCGCTTCAAAAGGAAGTGATTGATTGCTGCGTCTCCGGCCGGGACGCGCTCGTCTTAATGCCAACAGGCGGCGGAAAGTCGCTCTGTTTCCAACTCCCGGCGCTCAAATTTCCAGGAATCACGGTCGTTATCTCCCCGCTCATCGCGCTCATGAAGGATCAGGTGGATGCGCTGAAGGCGAACGGCATTCCGGCGGCGTTCATGAACAGCTCCCTATCTCAAGGAGAGATGGCGCGCGTGGAACAGATGGCTCTGCGAGAAGAACTCAAACTCCTCTATCTAGCACCAGAGCGATTAGCGATGCCATCGGTTCAACAATTTTTAAAATCCCTTCGCGTCAGCCTGTTCGCGATTGACGAAGCGCACTGTATTTCAGAATGGGGCCATGATTTTCGACCCGACTATCGCAATTTAAGTTCTCTGCGACGGATGTTTCCGGAGACGCCGATCATTGCACTGACCGCAACGGCCAATGCGCGCGTACGGACAGACATCGTGAAGCAACTCGGACTCGAACATGGTCGGATTTTCCAGTCCAGCTTCAATCGCCCAAACCTCACGTACCGCGTGGAACCGAAGAAGAAATCATTTGATTGCTTGCTCGCGGAAGTCCGGGATCGTCCGGGCCAATCCGTCATCGTGTACTGTTTTTCAAGAAAGAGTACGGAAAAAGTCGCCGCAGATCTTCGCGCGAATGGCGTGAGCGCGGCCGCGTATCATGCCGGACTGACGCCGCAGGAGCGGACGCGCGTTCAGGAGCAGTTCATTCGCGATCAGGTTCCGGTCATCGCCGCAACGATCGCATTTGGGATGGGGATCGATAAACCGGACGTCCGCCTGGTCGTCCACATGGATATCCCAAAATCGGTTGAGGGATACTACCAAGAAACGGGCCGTGCCGGTCGCGACGGACTCCCCAGTGACTGCATCCTCTATTACTCAGCAGGCGATCGGTTCAAGCAGGAATATTTCATTCGAGAGATCCCGGATCCGAAAGAACAGCTCCGCGCACGGCTTCAACTCCAAGACATCACGAATTACTGCGAGCAAAAAACCTGTCGTCGCGCATTCCTCCTGCGATTCTTTGGAGAATCCTGGAACGAAACGTCTTGCGGCGGATGCGACATCTGCCTGCCGCCGCGCGAACAGCGCAAGCCGCTCAAAGACCTCACGCCCGTGGACTTTGACCGCGACCTCTTCGACATCCTCCGCGCCAAGCGACGAGAGATCGCAGAAGAGCAAGGCGTTCCGCCATACGTCGTCTTCGGCGATAAGTCCCTCCAGGAAATGGCACGCGTCTATCCGCAGCGCCTCGAAACGCTCTCGCGCGTCTTCGGTGTTGGAAAAGAAAAACTCGCGCACTACGGAGAAACATTCTTAAGAGAGATTCGCGAGTACGCTACCGCACACAACATCGCTGAAAAAGAGGTCGCTCCAAAAGAGACGTCTGTTCGTGCACCAAAGGCCCCTAAAGAAAAAGTGAAGCGCGCGATTTCTGAAACAATCGAAGCGACGATCTTGCTCTTAAAAGAAGGTCGCAAGGTCGGCGAAATCGCCCAGATGCGCAATCTTGCCATGGGGACGATCCTCCAACACATCGAGCAAGCGAACGACCTCAACCTGAAATTGGAGACGTCGCACCTCACCTTCCCATCGCAAGAACGATATCACACGATCGCAGCCGCGCTCACCGCGACCGGCGGAGAACTCCTCGCGCCCGCACGCGCAAAACTCGGCGAGGACTACAGCTATGACGAGATCCGGTATGTGCGGTTATTGGAGAAGTTACGTCGACGATCACAGGCAACCGACACGAATCAGCGTGCGAGTGATCCTGATACGGATGACCAACCGTTTTAGGGCGATGAACGTATCTTAATCTCAATATCCGCCAATCAAACAATCCCTTCGCGAAAGGGATTGTTTGATTGGCGGATATTGAGAGACGCGGCACAAACGGCGATCTGTGCTACGGTGCAGAGATGGCCTTTCCGCAACCACCGCAATCAACCAAACCAGCTCTTCTCCCATGGGGTCGTGTTCGCGAAACCATACGGCGCGTATTCGGACCACGGCCGGATCAACGAAAACGACAAACCCGGGCACGGTGGGTCATTGAACAATTTCAAATTGAAAAATACCTGACACCAACGCGGTTACTGACTGAACCTGACCCCTCGACGGCCCATCAGACTCCCCGCGGCCAGTCGTTCGTCTGCATCGGATTTGATCTTGAATACGAGATGCCGGAAATCGACCGTCTGTTCCCGGGGTCAACCATCACCGGGATTCACGCCGATGACACATTCACATCCGTGAAACCGCAATCACGCACGCTCGTCCGTGGCTCAACCTGTCATGAGATGCACCACCGATCTAAAGAGATGCAACGCATCGAGAGTCATTCCGCAGATGGCGTGACCGTCAATTTCATGTTTCATCACGTGAACGAATCGTTGCATCATTGTCTGTTCGATGAGATCCGACGATTGCTTCGCGCAGACGGATTCCTGTTTGTCGCCGAGGACCTGGTTGATTCAGAAAAAGAACGTCAGACGATCGTCTGGGAGAATCGAACACTGAATCAAGCGATCACACCGCATTCCACACATCGCTTTCGCAATGCACAGGAATGGGAGAATTTTTTTCACGAACACGGCTTCGAGGTGCTTGAGGATGAAGCGAATATGCCCGGACGATTCAGCCATGGATTCTTCGTCCTTCGAAAGATCCCTAAAAAGCCGGGGTCGGATGGGAGCGATAACGCTCAAACGATCGAGTCATCAGACGATTCCATTCATTAATGGAATTGCTTGATTATGAGATATTGCGATATATTCCTCGCCATGGACGGCACGATTCGTAAAAATATCTACCCTGGCCTCGCGGTGTATATCGTCAAAAAGGAGGATCAGAAAACCGGCGTTGCCACGCAAGGAATCGTTAAGGATCTCCTCACGAGCAAGGCCGTGCATCCGCGCGGCATCAAAGTCAGATTGGAGACGGGGGAAGTTGGAAGAGTGCAGTATATTGCGGATCCATAACAGTCAAACGATCCAACAATACAAATCGCCGCCCGTGGGAGTGAACCCAGGGCGGCGTTTCGAATCTCATGCGGAGGGAGGTAATCGCTACTTCGTCGATGAACGTGTCAGTGCGCGATACTCGGCGTTCAGCTGATTCAGCCTTCGAATGAGCGGCACGAGAATGCAGACACCCACGGCAGCCACAAGAAACAGCTTGGATCCACGATCGTAAAGAAATCCGGCTCGCTGCGAATAGCGGGCGATCGCCGCAATAATGATCTCCCCGCCGTCCAATGGTGCGAGCGGAATCATATTGAAGATCGAATATCCGATCGTCAGTGAAACGAGTGCCCTCAAAAAATCGGTGATGCCCGTCGAAACAGACTGAGAGATCTGGCGCACGAACCCGATCGGGCTATCCAAGTCCGTTCCGAGTTTCGAAATCGTGTAAGACATCTGCGCCAATCCGATCAGCGGAAAGATCACCGCTTCCGTGACAAACGGAAACAGAACCGTTCCAAGACAGACCGCGGTCAACACGGCGGCCATCCCGTTCCGTAATCGGCGGCGTGGCACATTCCACATCAAGATGCACACTACCCAAAGGAGTCCGATGCCGAGAAAGAGTCCGAACTCAATCCCCCTGGCGCTGATGTGAACCTGCTGTTCGAGCGGGAGCGCGTACACGAGCTTCGTCGCCGATCTTGATAGCTGATTGTAACCACCAACAAAGAGCGGAGAGCATTCAAACGTCGTTTCGGGGTACGCCGCGAAGTGCCATTTCAGCGTGAGATACGGAACCGGAATGCCGACCGCAAATGTCTCGACCGGAATATGCGCTTCCTGGAACGCCAGAAAGTGACCAAACTCGTGAATAATAATTGCGACATTCAACGTCAGAATCGCAACGATGATCCCAAACGCCTTCTTCATACATCCTCCGCAATGAGATCTGAACATGGGAAGGGGCGAAACGGATTCGTATCAAAAAACAGCGGTCGCGTCAACGATCCGTATAACGCATCACCCCCACCAGAAGACCGGTGAGGGTGAGAAGAGGAGATCGGGCGAGTAGTGTCCTACCAGCGTCCTTCGACGAGTTTTTGGACATGCGCTCGAAGGCGCGCGGCCCCAAAGCGATATGGGAATAGGTGGACCGGCGAGACCTCCGGAACAATGTCGCCATGCCAACGCAATTCTCTCAGCATGCCGAAAAAATTGAAGAGCGGGAGAAGACCATCGCCAGGAAATACGTTTCGTTTCCCGGCACGCGGATGGCAATCCGTGAGATGGATCTCTTTCACGTACGGACCGAGATCCGACCAGAGCCGCTTCAGGCGCGACATGAGTTCATCCGGTGAATCCGGAAGATGCTCAACGCCGAGTTTTCCTGAGAGATATTCCAGCGCATGTTGAATGTCGAAACAGACCGGAAGATTGTATTTGCGTACGAGCTGGACGAACCGTTCATACGGAAGTTTCGATGCCCCGTTCGCATCAAGCGAACAGGTCTGCACACGAAAGTCATAGCCGAGGCGTGACTGAAGCGATTCCGGAATGCGCTCGGCATAGATGACGGTCGGGACGCGCGTTTTCGGCGGAACCTGACCGTTCAGCGAATACCCTTCGGGCTCCGTGTACCCAAGCGCCTGCAAGCAGGCGTTGAGGAGCGTTGGGCTTTCCGCATAACTCCAAAACTGATGCATCGTGCAACGCAGACCCATGGCCTGCGCATCACGAAGATGATTGAGAATCTGCGGACGATCACGACGATGGAGAAATAATTCAACACCATCGTATCGGCACGCCTTTGCGAGCGCGATGGCTGACGCGGCCTGCAGCGGAAACACCGAAAAACTAGAGAGAAATATCAATGAACGTTCCATGGTCCACCTTGTCGAAGTCCGACAGGACCGGTATAGGTGAAGTTGATGGACGTGTCAACGGGGACAGGGGCTTAGAAAGAATATTTCTCGACCGTGCACGCCCCTCTCAATCACTTTCCCGAACGACGACCGTCCGCGGTCGGAGGAGGGATCCCTTGGAAGAGACGGGCGAAAAAAATTCGCATCTACTTAGATGAATCTCTCTTCCAAGGGATCCTTCCCCTCGGATGCACTCGGGGCAGGCTGTCGCAGATTCCTCAGGAAAGTAAAAAATCATGATGAAAGATCAAACGCCCTCAAAACGATACAAAATCGGCGACCTCGTCCCAACAAGCGGTGCATATCTTTGCGTTCCCTGCGGATATGTTCAGGAGTTCGAAGAAGGGACACGCTTCATCACCTGTGAGGCCTGTTTTGCCGGAACGCCGGATGGCCCCGAAGAATCGCAGGATCCAAATGACGAATTTTGGGAATTCCTGCCGTAATCAAAAAACCGGAGGGGCGAGACTGGCCTCGCCTCTCCGATCATTCAGTGCACTACACGTTATACTGCGCAATGGTGAACACGTGCGCGCTTTCCGCACTAGAATCCGGCGAGAGTTCAAGCAATTCCGAATTACCGAAGTGAAACATCTTTAGCACTTCTTTCCAGTCGAGATGATAATAGGCTGCGTAGATCATCTTTCCATAATCACCGTGCGAAACAAGCAAGATCGTTCCATTCGGATGCTTCTTTTCTAATGCTGCGAGCATTCGCTCTGCCCGCTCAATCAACTCCGGAAATGTTTCAGCACCCTCAGGATTCAAGAAATAGGCAACAAGTTCTCCCTGCAAAATATCCGGCGCACACCGTTCAACAATCTCACGTATCGGGACGCCCGTCATCACGCCAAAATTCCGTTCGATCAACTCCGGAAGAATCTGCGGCGGCGTGTGGCCCACCGTTTCTGCAATGATGGAAGCGGTTCTGAATGCGCGCTGAAGCGGCGATACATAAATCGCATCAAACTGCATCCCGCGCGCCTTCATTCTTTCAGCAACTTCATGCGCCTGCGCAATTCCTTTTTCCGTCAGCGGCAAATCACGCTGTCCGTTTAAAATCCCGTTCGCGTTATCTTCATCCTGTCCGTGACGCGCAAGGTAGATGCGAAGCATATCAAAGAAATTCTGGCGGGAGAGAGGGAGATCGTCAAACGAGTATTGCATCAGGAAGGAGCCATGAAGCCATAAAACAATTCTATTATCTGGAAGATTGCTTCATGGCCGCATGGCTTCATTGCTCCTAGATACATCCTCGCCCGATTTACGATTCTTTCATTTCATGGTTGAATACTCCGCATATGAGCGTTGAACAGCCTTCCATTTCTCAAGAGGAACCCATTGAAGAAGCCCCGCAATCGAGAGTCATCTTAAAAGAACACGCCGACCTTCCGCATCCGAATCCGTATGAGGAGTGGGAGAAGCAGGCGCCTGTCTTTGAATCCATTAAGAAGATGGGCGGTATGGAGCAGTTTGCGCACGCATTGCCCGACATCGAAGAAGCGTTTCATCTCGAAGATCACTGCGTCCGCTGTATGGATGAAGGAACGCCAGGCGGAATTCACCTCGCGGGTTCAGGGATTCTCATGGATGAGGCGAAAGCGGTTGAAGCAATGCGCGCCGCGCATGCAGACGGTGTCTACAGCCACGATGGATGCGGAGCCGCGGCGCTCTACGCAAAAAAGATGGGACTCGATGCATCAAAGTCAGATGAATATGGCGTCATCTGGGCAAAACATCTCGCGGAACTGCTCGACGTTCCGTATAAAGGAAACATCGAGAAAAAGAAGATGAAACGCCCGGAAGATTTTCACTATGCGCGCGTCGCCTATTACGATGGCACGGGATCATTCGATCCCACACGTGTTGCCGACCTTCCGCCAGGTTTTGTCATTAGTCGCCGGCTGATTGATGCTGAAGCGGCAACGAGTGAAGCCGACATCGCGACGTCAATTGCAACCGGCCACCATGGATACAGCGAGCTGATCACTGCAGACGAACCGTTCTACATCGTTCCAGTTGGCGATCCAAGCGATCCAAATTTCTCCGTCGAGAAGCTCTCAAAAGAATTGGATGAGATTGTGGCAAAGTCTGGTGGGAAGGTGAAGGTGATGGGATTCACCAAGCCCGTCGCAAAAACGGAGCAGGCACAGGAAGCCGCGTAATCGAAACAACGACGGTAGGGGCGCGATTCATCGCGCCCTTTTCTTTTGTCATTCTGATCCGCCGCGGCGGAGAAGAATCGCTTTCCAGTCACCAACGATTCAGTATTGAACGCAAACACTTTCACAAACGGTCTCGTAGAGAACTCTTCAAGACCATTTGCGAATTCGGTTGTTTGAGTCTGTCTGTCATCCGCCGCTGGAAAGGGGTTCTTCGCTTCGCTCAGAATGACAAAAGAGGAGGCGCTCAATCACAACCAGCCCAATCCACTGAATATTATTTTGACATCTCAATCTCTATTGTTTACGATATCTCCATGGTTCGTCTCGCTCAGAGCTGTCAGTCCCAGACGCAGGCATGCGCACGTCAGTGCGCGCGTTGCGCGTTGCGTTCGGGGATTGATCTGCGTTCTGCTTGCGAGGCCTGAGGCTGAGCACAAGAAGAACACACACCAACCTCCGAATCCCGGAGGTTGTTTCGTACATTGAAAGGACGTTATGCATTCCATCCGATCTGCCGCTGCCGCCCGGTTCATTTTCACGATCGACAACCAGCCGTTCAGCAAGTCCGTGCTGGAAGCCCTCGCGCGAAGATGTGACGAAGATCGTTCTGTGACCTGTCACATCTTCGCGCATGAAGGTGAAATTCAAACCGTTCTCCCCGAACGATTCCCCGGACAAACATTTATCGCATTGTTCGATGAAGCGGATCGCGGGCATTGCACCATGCGAACCACGCTCCGGTCGCGTGACGTGTGCCTCATCCCCATGTGGGCACGACGCATCGTTCAGTACGCCGTGGCCGTTCACGCTGCGGCCGCAGAAGATCCGCGCAGTACGGTCAATCAGCTCTACGCGTATTTTATTGCGCAGCATGATCAGCGCATTCGACGCGCACCCTTCCCCTGGATTGAACAGCAGGACGTCCGTTCGCTCGCACTCTAGCGGGCACTCCACGCTCCAATAAGAAGCCTCGCGATTCGTTCGTGGGGCTTCGGTGTGTTTAGAGCACAGAGATCAAGGCACAGAGCACAGACTGATCTGTTGTCAGCCTGTGCTCTGTGCCTTGCGCACGGTGCTCTAACGGTTGACATTCCTGTGATTTCTGCTATAACAATTCCCCGCATGAATGCACCCGTGGCGACCCATTCTCCCCTCTCCCCGAGGGAAGAAATCCGCCCCATTCCTGCACAAACGCCCCTTCACCCATGGAGAGAAAAACGCACAATGCTCGCCGAACGCACGCAGCCATCATCAGAGCCTCCAACATCCGCAGTCCGAACGCATTCGGACATTCGTGACCTCGCGACACAAGAACAGACCGTGCTCTGTATCGCGGCAGGCGATCTCACATTCCTGAAGCACGCAGACACTCGCCTCGCGGACTTGATTCCGGAAGGAACGCAGATCATCCTCCTTCCACGCGCGTATGCGCAGGAGATCGTACAGCGCCTCTCGCAAATCGCACGCTCTGAACACGCGCCGATCTCAATCGGATCCGTGAATTCTGTTACATCCCTGCAGATCAGAACGATGGAGCCATTCTACGCAGATCGACCTGAACACGCGTCGCTCGGTGCCATTCGACAAGACATTCCCGCGATACGCATCGACGATCCGTCATCGCAGACGAGTATCGTCTATGGATCCTGTGACACCATTGGACTCCATGGCACACTCGGAATGATCTTCACCGGTCTCTTTGGGACGCACGCACAATCGTACATCTTATCCCTCGGATCCGCGCCCGCGTACTAACCCGCGACGGACGCAGACCACTTACGAGAACGCATTCGAAAGGATGCGTTTCTTTGTTTTTTAGTGGTGCGTCGTACGTGGTGCGTGGTACGTAGGATCGCGTCTCGGTCCTACGCACGACGTACCACGCACGACGCACCGTCTTGACAAATCGCCCATTTTTCACTAAAGATGCCCACGCAAGACGGATCTCTCGAGATCCCCAAAACACCAACTGTTTGATCAAACCGCACACTGAAAAGAGGTCCCACGTGTCCGAAACATCTGAATACTTGCACAGCATGGCGGCAACGCATCACGAAATCCGCATCGGCAACGTCACGCGCGAACTTCCAATCCGAGCAGGAAAAGCCGGAATCCGCATGGCGTACTTCAACATCCTCAACGACTGGGAAATCACCGAGGCCGCGGCGAACGCGCTCGCGCCGAAGATTCCATTCGGGACGGAAGTTCTCGTCATGGCAGAAGGAAAGGCGCAAGGACTCCTAACGGAGATGGGGAGAATCGCAAAGCTCCCGATCGCCGTTGTCCGCAAGGTACGCAAACCGAATATGGAAGGCGAAGTTCTCGAGTTCCCCTATCAGAGCGCCTCATCTACGGTCGCGCAGTGCCTGTATCTCGATGAAGAAACGGCAGCGTTGATCCGTAGGAAGCACGTCGCGGTCGTCGATGACGTTATTTCGACCGGCGAAACAGAACGCGCACTTCGTGCGGTCTTCAAGCACCCATCGGTTCAGGCGAAGTTCAATCGCACGATGGCGGTCTTCGTGGAAGGGAATCCGCGACCAGATGTGATCTCTCTGGGTCACCTCCCGCTCTACTGAACTCAACAGAGCCATCTCATCGCGGATCGTTCCGTGATCCTCGCTCGAGGCGTGCCACCCTGGTACGCCTCTTTGCGTTTCAACACCTTTAATCTTTTCACGGTTTCTGGTATATCGTTATATGCGTTTGAAGCGCATGCTTCACTCGCCTCAAAACATCAGAATGGAGATTTGCTCACGTGAAAACGCTCGCACTCAATCAATTCATTTCGATCGGCATCGCCCTCTTCTTCGCACTCGGTCATACGGGTGACATCAGACTCAGACCCGCTATCGCTTACTGCATCGTTTCGATGCTCCTTGCGATCGTCATCACGATCGCCCTCATGAATTCGGACTTCAAATGGCTCGCGTTGCCGGCGTATCTCGTCGCGATCACCACGTCGATTGCTGCTGAACTTACGATCGAACTTGGATTACCAATTGGCGAAATGACGCCCGAGACGATTCAGCGCGCACTGTTCTTCGGTCTTCTCATCTTTATGATCGGCGCTCTTGCCGGGGCGACCGCGAAGCTGCTTCATCTCTCGTCCGTTTTCATGTTCAGCGCTTTTCTTGCTCACGCGTACGCCGTCTTCAGCGTACTCGTCGATCGGGAGATCGGTGCATGGACAATCGCATCCATAGCGTTCCTCATCATCTTCGCGCTCCTTGCATGCATCCGACCTGGAAAGCTCCAGCACGTCAGGTGACAGCATTCCGCGCACACCTCCAAAACGCCCCGCATCGCGCTCCGAATTTCGGACGTGGTGCGCGGGCGTTTTACGATGAACAGACTTCTTCGGCCTCTCTCGACGCCCGCCATCCGATCTGGAATAGTACTTTACACATGAAACTCATAGAATCAGACGGCAAACGGATCCTCGAAGCGGCAAAGATCAACATCCCAAGCGGATGCGTCATCGATGCTTCTGCGCCGGATCTTTCCATGATCACCTTCCCTGCATATCTCAAAGCGCAGGTCCTTCAGGGTCGCCGAGGAAAAAGCGGGCTCGTGTTACGCGTCGAAGATGAAGCAGGTCTTCCCACCGCGATCACATCACTCCAGACTGCGACGAACGACATCCCGTGCGCCGGATTCTTACTGGAGTCTGCGGTTGATCATGAGAGCGAGTGGCTCGTCTCAATGGAGATCGACAGCGCATCTGGGCGCTTCCGCATTGCCACATCGAGCGACGGTGGCATGAGCGTCGCTTCTGCGCAGACGTTTCTCGTTGATTCGGAAGATGAAATCTCCGCGCTTGATCTCCCAGAAAACGTCCGCCTCACGCTCGTAAAACTCTTTCGCGCGTTTATCCAGCATGACGCCCTTTCAATGGAGATTAATCCGCTCGCCATCCGAAGCGACAAATCGTGCGTCGCGCTGGACGCAAAGATCGAACTTGATGATGCGGCCGCGTTTCGCCATCCAGAATGGGCCGATCTCCGCATCCCTCCAGAACGCGCACATTCTGAACGCGAGGCCGCGTACGCCGCATTGCTCGCACAGGCCGGCCATCGCGGAACGCTTGGTCGATACGTTGAATTAGATGGGGACATCGCCCTCATCCTCTCCGGTGGAGGCGCGAGTCTTGTCGCAATGGACGCGCTCAAAGCGGCGGGCGGAAAGGCGGCGAACTACGTGGAGATGAGCGGGAATCCGGATCCGGTAGAAGTGACGAAGGCATCAAAAATTGTCCTCTCAAAGCCAGGAATCAACGCGATTTGGATCGCCGGATCGTTTGCGAACTTCACAGACATTCAAGGGACGGTGAACGCCGTCCTCGCGGCGATTCAAGATCTCCATCTCCATGTCCCCGTTGTGATTCGTCGCGATGGTCCGAACGCAGATGCCGCTGTCGCAGACGCAAAGCGATGGAGTGAGGCAAATAATGTCTCGCTGAGATTCGATCGCGCGGATGTTGATTTGGATACGTCGGCGAGAGCCGTTGTTGATGCGGCACACTCTGCCTGAGACCCTCCCCCGGCCCCTCCCTTGCTGTGCCCGCCTATGGCGTGGGCAGGGAGGGGAGCTTTCGCCTGGGGCCTTCAGCGCACGATGATGCTTAAGAATCTAAAGACGTATTCTCTCCTGCGAGAAGAAAAGTAAATCTTTAAATAAGAGACTCTCTTGAATCGAGATGAAACATTCTCTAGAGCTCCCCTCCCTGCCAAGAGCCTGCCCTGAGCTTGCCGAAGGGGAGGGGCCGGGGGAGGGTCTCAGGCAGAAAAAAAATCATCCTATGATCCAATCTCTCTTCCCCTCCGACACGCCGGTCCTCATCCAAGGCATCACCGGCAAAGAAGGCGCGCGCATGACGGCGTGGCTCGTGAAGAGCGGCGTGAATGTCGTTGGCGGCGTGACACCGGGAAAAGCCGGACAAACCGTGGAAGATCGGCCGGTCTTTGATACGGTCTTAGATGCAAAGAACGCATTCCCGCACTGCACGACCACAAGTATCGTGGTTCCTGCGAGCCGCGTTCTTGGCGCGGTGACAGAAGCGATTGGCGCCGGGATGCGATTCATCCATCTCCTCACAGAACAGATCCCCGTCCACGACGTGATCATCATGCGAAAGTTGGCGGCAGAATCGCAGGTGACACTCCTTGGTCCCAGCTCCATCGGCTATCTCCAATATCCGAAATTTCGATTGGGGTATCTTGGCGGCGAATCCCCTTTTGAAACCATCACCGAAGGATCGACGGCCGTGATCTCAACCTCTGGCGGCATGACAAATGAGCTCATGACCTCGCTCGCACGCAATGGCATTGGCACACGTGTTGCGATGGCGCTTGGCGGAGATCGCGTCATCGGGACAACGCTTGGCGATGCCGTTGCGTTCGCGGAGCAACTCGCTGAGGTCAAGTTGATCGTCTGTTTTGTTGAACCCGGACGACCGTTCCTCAAAGAACTTCTCTCATCAGAACATCGCCTCTCCAAACCACTCGTCCTCTTCCTCGCTGGCGATGCGCTCGACGCACTCCCACGCGGCGTCGCGTACGGTCACACCGGGACCATTCTTGGAGAAGGCGATGCCTCAATCTCAGAAACGCGAGACGCGCTTCGTGCGCACGGAATCGCTTGCGTAGGAACGATGTCCGACTGTATAACGGAAGTGAAGCAATTCGTGACACGAGACGCCTCATTGTAGCGAAGCTCTCTTTATTCACTTTCCCGAGGAGTCATCGACGAGGGACCCCTTAGAAAAGATCCTCATCAGAGAAGTAGCACCTTCTTTGTCCAAACCTCGCTTCCAAGGGATCCCTCGTCGATGACTCCTCGGGAAAGTGGAAACCAGAAACATCTCGCATTTCCGATCTGAACCCAAATTCTAAATTCCAAATTCCAAATTCCTTTCCCCATGTCCACCTTCACCACCTCCATCGGCGAAATCAAAGATGACTCGTACCAATTGCGCGGAACGCCGATTGCCGAATTGATTCGCAACGCGGACTTTATTTCCACGATCTGGCTTGCCTGGATGAACGCTGTGCCAACCGACGCTGTGCGAGCACTCCTGAATGCCTGCCTCGTCGCATGCATTGATCACGGCACCGAACCGCCGTCCGCAAACGTCACGCGCATCACGGCGAGCTGCGGGAAACCGATCGCGGACGCGGTCGCCGCCGGACTCCTCACGCTTGGACCGCGTCATGGAAATGCGGCGGGCGCATCATCCGCATGGATTCGCGAGGCGCTCACCTCTGGTCGTTCCGCAGCCGCGATCGCAACAGAGAGCATTGAGAATAAAAAACGCATTCCGGGATTCGGGCATCCGGAATATGACGTCGATCCGCGTACCGGCGCGCTCGCAACCATCGCGACCGCACAGTTGGGAGCAACGCCGCATCTGACGCTCGCGTTAGAGATCTCCGCGGCACTCACGGCTCAAAAAGAAAAACCCCTTCCACTGAATGTGGACGGCGCGATCGGAGCCATCGTCGCAGACCTCGGCGCCCCCGCAGACATCGCGGACGCGATCTTTATCGCCTCGCGCACGATCGGGCTGCTCGCGCATGCGAGAGAAGAGGCAGGATCTGGGGCGTTGCGATACCAGAGAGGATGACGTGAGAAACAAATTCGCCCCCGGCACTGCGCGTGTCGGGGGCTTTTTTAGATGTCCGTATGAAGATCACCAAGCGATCGGAAACGCGCCAACGCGCATCACGACCTGGATGAGGGTGACCTGCGCCTGTCCGTTCGCCTGCGTCAGCGACGGAGATCCGAGGATTGCGATTTCGAGATGCGAATCGCTCATCTTTCCCTTATCCTCGGGGATGGTAAACGATGCGCCGATAATCGGTTGAACATGCGGAACGGGCGCGCGATCTTTCGGCGTATACGCGCTCCACGCATCGACGCCATTCCGAAGTTCGAAGGATTGATAGCGTGCGCCCGCAATCACCCGAACCATCGGATAAAATCGGTACGCACCCGTCAGGTCAACGCTCCACCCGGAAAAGGAATACCCCACATAATCATCCGAGTGATTGAACCCGTTCGGTCCGCCCTGCTTGCTCCATGCGTTTCCGCTCCCGACCAAATTTGGATGGTAGGACGCATCAAGCGCAACATCGAAGCGGTCCCGAATATCGAACTCTATGCCGAGTCCGAACGCAATCATCATCCCGCCAGTCGTATCGCTCAGCTTCGCCGGAACGCCCTGGTACGACAACATGTTTCGCATGTGATCCGGGATCCCGTACACCGATGCGTATTCATATGCGAGATGCACGCGGAGCGGAATGATCCGATATGCCGGAGACGCATCCGTGCGAGGTTGCGTCTGAGCATGAGCAATTCCACTGGACGACGACACAACGAACGACGATGCGATGATGGAGGTTTGGAGGAATACGCGGACATCCATGGCACAACTCCTTGGTTACGGACATCAAAAGGGCCTGAACCGGCTTATCACGAGCCAGCAAAAGAGACAAGCATATGAAGATAAAAATACGACGCCCTACCTCTTAGAAAAGGTAGGGCGAAGTGAGCCGGGCTCCGTTTTGATTATGGGTAAACGGTCCACCCGGGATTTGCGGCGAGCACGCGACGACAAGCCTCACTGGTCGTGTACTGATCGTCCTTCGGGACCTGATTCAGTCCGTGTTTGAGGAGAAAGACGTTCAGCCGACTCCAAGTTGAAGGCATGCGACGAGAACCGGCCATGCGGGCCCAGCTCACGCGCTTTTCGCGGTTAGCGCGTTCGACGAACGAATGGATCTTCGGACGCTTTGCGCCCGACAGCTCGAGCGCAACCGTGTAGTCCACATCCTGCGCGTCGAACTGCTCACGTGCATGATTCGCATGAATCAGCGCGGTCTCCATATCCGCTTCGGTGACCTCGTCGCGATCGAGAGCGCCGGAAATGCTTGAAATTGAGAGAAAAAGAACTTGTTTCATCTTTAAAAACCTCCGAAAAAACGTGCGTGCGTTTTACCACGTTTTTGGGGTTTTGTCAAGTCTCTTAGACAAATCCATAACCACCTCAAAGCGATCGACGTCGATCCTTACCTTCTTGATTTTTACTACGTTTTCCGGTATATCCGTCCGCATGGCCCTTTCGAAAAACAACACCGACGAGCAACATCAAAACACACAAGAATCTATCAAACGAGACCTGATTCGACTCATTGTCTGCGCGCCAACGCTTTGGCCGCTCGAACACAGTGGCGAATGGCTTGCCATGCTCCTCGGCCTTCGACCGGCAATCATCTTGAACGGCGACGCGAATGTCCCGATGATACGCAACATCTTTGCGAATCGCGGACAGCACATCACCAGTCACCGCAATCTTATTGCTGTTGAAGAACTCGTTCTTCAACGCGTGCATAACGAGCCCGATCTCGCCGCGTTCGCCGACTGGAATAGCAATCGCTCCGTCGAGGTAAATCTTCACAGCGCATGGCAGCACATTCGCACCCTTGGGAAACGCTCCGAACGGCTCACCGGATTTCTTCTTGGTTTTCCCGCATCCTCCATTCGCGCCTTTCACACCGGGAGCGAACTTCGGAAGCGGATTCCGTGGATCACGACGATTCAACCGGATGAGCACTGGGAGGCCGCGGATCTCGCGCTTCTCACGGATGCCAAACGAGAGGTCTTGGAACACGGCGGCGCTTATGAGGACCCTGCGATCAGCAACGCGCAATGGAAGCACGTCTACTCACGGACGGATGTCCGAGACCTCCTCAAACGCCGATTTGAAGCGACGGATGCAGAACTCGACTTCATCGCCTCGCAACAGTTCGTTGAGATTCGATCTCCTTTTGGGGATACGATGTTCTGTTTCAGCACCTTCGACGGAGGCGCGTCCGCCGAGGACGTCCTTCTCCTTAAGAAACGGGCACACGATGCCTGCCTGCACGTCATCGAATAATGATTTCTTGACCTGAGCATGTCTTAAACTGCTCTTCTTTTTATAATGAGCTCAACAACAATATAACAATTCAACAATACAACAATCCAGTCATCTGACTGGATTATTCCCTTGCTTCCTTGTTATGGTTTCTTCCTGTATTTTTCCTTCAACCGTATGTCCGCCCAGCCCCAAAAACCGATCTTCTACGATGAAACAAAAACGCGATGGCAAACGATTCGCGCGGGCGGATTATTTTTTGCCACGATTTCCATCGGATTGCTCATCGCGCTCATCGTGATCATCCTCATCAGTCCAACGCTCCCTTCGCTTGGGTTTGGCGCGAATGGAACGCCGCGATTTCGATTCCTTCCGCAAAAAGCCTCATCGTCCGCGCTCGCCAACAACCGACGCTATCAGCGAACGCGCGCGGCACTCATGCGGGCGCTTGATCGACAATCAAAAACGAACCATCAGATCGCACCGACTTCAACCGGGGATTATGAAACGATCGGATTTTTTGTGAACTGGGATGATCCGAGCTTCACCTCGTTGAAAAAAAATCTTCCGCAGTTGGATACGGTCGTTGCAGAATGGCTCCACCTCACGGATGCCTCCGGAACCGTGGTCATCGACGACCCCGTCCGTGAAGCGCAGGCGGCGTCTTATATTCGGACGCATAAACCGGAGACGCAGATCTACGAACTCATTAATAATTACACAGATCTCGCGTGGAAGGGCGATGACACGGGGGCCATGCTCTCTTCTCCAGATGCGCGCGCCCGCGTCATCACGCAGCTGATTACGCATGCGACAACAAATGGATACAACGGGATCAGTATCGACTTTGAAAATCTCCCGGAATCAAAAAAAGGATTGCTCGCCACGTTCATCACCGAACTCGTTGCACAAGCGCATCCGCACCATCTCGGCGTCACGGTCAACGTTCCGGCGGACGATGAGTCATATCGCTATCCCGATCTTGCCGCATCTGCGGACGGCGTCATTATCATGGCCTACGACGAACACTGGGCCGCCGGACAGCCTGGACCGATCGCGAGCCAAAACTGGTTCATCGACATCCTAAACAAGCGGTCACGCGACATTCCTGCATCAAAACTCATTGTCGCCATTGGGAACTATAGCTATGACTGGGTGCCGGGACAGGATGGGCAGGAACTTTCATTCCAAGATGCCGTCATTACCGCAAAGGAATCTGAAGGCGATATCAACCTCGATGATACGTCGATGAACCCGACGTTCCAGTATGCAGATGAACAAAATAAAACGCATACCGTCTGGATGCTTGATGCGGTGACGGCGTTTAACGAGCTTTCCGCGATCTCGGACATCAAGCCGAAAGGCGTTGCGCTCTGGCATTTGGGCGGCGAGGATCCGTCCATTTGGAATATTTTTGGAAACGATGCCCAGATGACGTCGAGCACGGCGGCAACGTTGAGATCCATTCAGTACGGTTATGACATCACGTATGAGGGGAAGGGTGAGATCCTGCAATTAACCGGGACACCAACCCCCGGAGCGAGAACGATTGCGTTCGATCCAGACCAACAACTCATCACCACTGAGGAATACACTGCCTTTCCATCCGCCTATGTCATTCATCGATACGGCGCGCAGAAAAAAGAGATCGCCCTTACGTTCGATGATGGTCCGGACCCGGCGTACACCCCGCAGATTCTCGACATCTTGAAAAAGAATAATGTGCGAGCGACATTCTTCATCGTTGGGATGAATGCCGAGCAATCCCCTGATCTGCTCACACGCATCGTAAATGACGGAAACGAAATCGGAAGCCATACGTTTACCCATCCGAACATCGCCGAGCTCTCACCGCGCGCGGTGCGACTCGAACTCTCCGCAACACAACGACTCTTCGAGAGTTTGATCGGCCGCGAAACAGTCCTCTTTCGTCCCCCCTATGCGGAAGACGTGGAGCCGGAAACGCCGGATCAGGTGGCACCGCTCGAAGCGACGAGCCGACTTGGGTATCTCGATGTTGGGATGAAAATTGATCCGAACGATTGGCGGTCCCCTGGCGTCGATGAAATCGTTCGTCGTACGGTTGCGCAGGCGGACGCAGGGAATGGAAACGTCGTCCTCCTCCACGATAGCGGCGGAGACCGGTCACAAACCGTGGTTGCACTTCCTGAGATCATCACGCAACTGCGTGCCCGTGGATACACGTTCGTCCTGGTCAGCGATCTCATGGGAAAGACGAAAGATCAGGTCATGCCGCCCGTATCTTCTCAAGATCAACTCACCGCAACGATTGGCGGCGTCTCATTCCGCGGACTCTCGTTGCTCTTCGCCTTCATCACGATCCTCGGATATTTCGGCATCATCATCGGCGTCCTGCGATCACTCCTCGTCAGCCTGCTCGCCGCGATCCAGGTCCGGCAAGACAAACGATTCACACCATCATCAACGTTCTCGCCATCTGTTGCGGTGATCGTTCCAGCGTTTAACGAAGAACGCGTCGTCGCCCGCACCATCTCCTCGCTCCTCACCGCCGAACATCCAGAACGGTTTGAGATCATTGTGGTTGATGATGGCTCGACAGATGAGACATCTCAACGTGTTCGTGAAGCATTCGCTGGTGATGCGCGCGTCCGACTCATCACCAAACCGAACAGCGGAAAATCCGATTCGCTCAATCTTGGAATCTCCCAGACGGCTGCGGATATCGTGATCTGCCTTGATGCAGACACTATTTTTTCGCACGACTGCATCACGCGACTCGTCGAACGATTCTGCGACCCCGCCGTCGGGGCGGTCGCAGGGAATGCGAAGGTGGGCAATCGCCTCAACGTCATTACGCGCCTTCAGGCGATCGAATATGTGACGAGTCAGAATCTCGATCGACGCGCATTCAGCCTGTTGAACTGCATCACCGTTGTCCCTGGCGCTGTTGGCGCATGGCGGCGCGAACTTGTCCTGAAGGCAGGCGGTTTCAGCCACCGCACACTCGCGGAAGACACAGACCTCACGCTCACGATTCGCGAGATGGGCGCGCGGATCGCGTATGCGGATGGAGCGATCGCCCTCACCGAAGCGCCGGACACGATCAAGGGATTCTTAAAGCAACGATTCCGCTGGATGTATGGCACGCTTCAGGCCGCCTGGGCACATCGAGGCGACTTTTTCCGACCGAAATACGGGGCGCTTGGATTCGTGGCGCTCCCGAGCATTGTCCTCTTCCAAATCCTCTTCCCCTTCGTATCACCCATCATGGACCTCATGCTCCTTGGTTCCGTGATCCTCACCGGATTCAACTACGCCATGCATCCAGCAAGCGCATCACTGATGGGATTGCGTCAGGTTCTCTCCGTCTTCGTTCTCTTTACGATCGTCGATGCCATCTCTGCGATCTACGCGTTTGCCATTGAGCACCGCGAAGACAAGCGGCTTCTCTTCTGGCTCCTCTGGCAACGGTTCATCTATCGACAGCTCATGTACTACGTCGCTGTCCGCTCCGTCATCGCTGGCCTTCGCGGCGCACTCATCGGATGGAACAAGGTCGAACGACGGGGGACGGTGCGGGAAGGCGTGTAGGCCTACAACAATAAAACAATTCAACAATACAACAATCCTTCTCACTGGAAGGATTGTTGTATTGTTGAATTGTTTTATTATTCGCTCTGCCAGACGTCCTACATCCCCTGATCAATCGTCTGCGCGGCGCTCATCTCTGCCGAGGCGGCGTACTCATTCGCGCTCGTAATGTCTGATCCGAATGTGTAGTTTGAATAGAACGTGTCTGAGATGTCATCAATTTTCTTGTTCCAATCCGTGCCATAGAGCGACGTGGCAACATCCTCGGTCGTCACCCATCGCAGCACTCCGCCTTTGGCGATCGCGTACACGTTATTCAGCGTTTGAAATTTCACCATACGAATCCCCGGGCGATACGTGACGTTCTTTCCAAGTGGAATCGACCCGAGCGTCGCCGCATCCACTTCTTTTACGGAATCAAAATTCGCATACCAGGTGAAATACGCTTTCTCGTTTGGGAAGGCGTGCCGTTTTCCATCCGTGCCGTAGTAATACACGGCTTTGCATGGATCATCGGATGCCGCCTGCTGGCCGCACGTGAGCTTGATCAGATTACCTGTTGCCGGTGCATCCGAGGACGGCGTTGGCGTTGAGGACGTCGCATGTTGATTCGGTGATGTTGTCGGAGATGAAGGGATGTACGAAGACGGTGGCACACCGCCAAACGCTGGCTGAGACGAGATTATCCCGCCCACGAAGATCGACGTCAGATCACCGTGCGCCATCCCGCCATTACTGTCGCGACAGAACACGAACGCGGTCACCACCCCGCCCACGCTAAACGTGTAGTCCTTGCTCGCACGGCCGCCCGCAAGCGTCATCGCCCCCTTGTCGTCGCTATCGATGTAGAGATTGCATGAGGTCACCGTTGCCGATGAGCTGTACGTGGCTGTCAGCGTCGCCGGGGTCCCTGCAGAAATATTCGAGGGATATCCCACGGTGCTGATTGTCGGACCGGACATCGCGAATGCCGGGGACGCTCCAGCGAGCAGAAGCGCAGACAGTGCGGCGGAGATGATTCGATGGTGGAGAGGCATGGACGTGCGTGTTATGTTAGTGATCGCATCAGTATATCGTTTGATTCATTGGTCCGTAAGTCCGTGGGTCCGTGGGTCCGTAGGTTCGGACCCTTCCCACACAACATCACTCAAAATCATTTCCGTATGTCTATCGAAAAACCACCGTCCTTCTCAGCGTCTGACGAAGAACCGATTACCGTGCGGCTCCCAAATCTCCCAAAACCAGCCGAATCACGCGAGCAAAAAGAACAACGGCTCGACGAAGAGGGTCGAACAAAAGAGTTCATCGCGGACTGGATCACAAAATCCAAACTCCCTCGCGAACAGGCTGAGTATGCCACCGCGTACATCCTTCGAACGCCGGGGACATGGAGGCATTACGCGGAAGACTCTTGTGAGATTGCCGACGCCGTTCTGGACGAGAAATCGAACCCACCGACCCTCACGATCACATTTGAAATTATCGCTGAGGGAGAAGAGGATGACGGCTGGACCACGAAAGAAGTCATCCCGCTCAGTGAATAGGACGCGCTTCCCAATCTCCCGTTTACCCCTCACCGTTTACCTCCGTATGGAACCAACCCTCTTCATCGCCACCAAGGCATTCATCCGTTACCAGGGAAAAATCTTGATTCTGCGTGAATCGGGATCATATCAGGATGGCTCAAATGTTGGCCGATACGACCTCCCCGGCGGCCGCCTCAAACCCGGTGAACGATTCGATGAAGCCTTGCAGCGAGAGATCAGCGAAGAGACCGGACTCAGTGTCACCATTGGCCGACCCGTCGCCGTCAACGAATGGCGCCCGGTCGTCCGCGGCGAGCCCTGGCAGATCGTCGGCATCTTCTTTCTCTGTGAAGCCGCGAGCGATGTCGTTCAGCTAAGCGAGGATCACGATGCGTTCGAATGGATTGATCCGGCCACCTATCGCGAACATGGGGTCATCGAAAATCTCTCTCCGGTGTTTACCGCCTATCTCGAAACGAAGTAAAGAAGATCACCATTTAACAACACACCCCTCCAGCAAATGGAGGGGTGTGTGCGATTTCAACGAACGATCTACAACTTTGCCATGACCACACCGAACTCTTCATCGGTCGCAACCGGGCCCTGCAGCCCCGCGAACGGATGGCTCTGCCAATAGGCAAGCCCGTTCATATTCTTCCGCACAAGCCGCTCAGCAAGCGCCCGATCGCCGCTCGGATCAACCGAGAGGAAGAACTGAACGCCGCCTTCAAAGATGTCTTCCGGGGTCTTCATTGCCCCATCCTGAACGTCGTGGATACACACGGGGCCATCAGCGGTTTCAAGCCCGATGTCATTCGCGTGATCGCCCTCAAACGGCATTCCGCACGTGATACATGATTTCATACTGTTCTTAATAAAGGAGTTAGGAACACTTCTCAATCAAAGAAATCATACAAAGCGACCCTCAGAAAGCCAAGGGATGTGAATGGCAAAAGTCATCCCACGTTCCCATCTCTTTCCGAGGATACGCCTTCCCTCGAATCAGCCCGTCTCTTGGCCCAAAACAGACCCGCGTCTCCTTATTTAACGGGAGTGATGACTCCAGTTGAGCGCGGTGTGCGAGGACCGTCTCATGCAACCGGTCATCAAAATGAAAATCAAATCCCGAATAAAAATAGACTGTATTCGTTTCGGGAATGTACGACCCCCGAACGTGCTCCTGAAAGAACCGTCCACGATTCTCATCCGTCGTCCACCCCTCGCGATCGAACCACTCCAAATGCCCCTCGGTCGTGGCCTGTGGAGCGACTCGCACATCGCCGTTTATCATCACAAACACGACTCGGGAACGGTGAAAGCAAAAATCTTCCTCTTGGGTTTGAATGGCGTGCTGATCCGCGTCCTGTCCGTGCATAGAGACGTGTCTGAATACGACCAGAGAAGGCTACCACTAGACCGTGATTCTTCAAATCTCAAAACGCAACACCGATTCCATGCCACACTCATTTCCTTGAGCACTCAAGACCCCGAATCCTCCAGATCTCTCTACCCACAGGCGTCTCCTTCTCCCCCACACCCCTCACGATGATATCCCCAGGCTCACCAAGACAGTGGATAAATTTGACGTCCGTGTGCGCGGCTGTTGATATTCTCCTCGTAAGCACTTCTTTTCATCTCATCCTCGCAATTCTATGGACCTTCAGGCGATGTGGCTTGCCGCACTCGGCGAGCTCGAACTCACCCTCTCAAAGGCGAACTTCACGACGTGGTTTAAGAACACCCAAGTCTCATCTGTTGAAAACGGACGGGCCATCATTTCCGTCCCGAACACCTTCACCAAAGCGTGGTTAGAAAAGAAGTACCATGAGGCGATCGTAAAAGCATTACGTCACGCCACCTCAAACGAAATCCGCGAAGCCACCTATCGCGTGGAAATGCGCCCCTCCATCATGCCGGAGTCTGTGGGTGCGGATTTCACGATGCCGATCGGTCGCGCGACCGCGCCTGCCGCCTCACCAGACGACGCGCGTGCCTTCGACCCCATCCCAACCGCGGTTCCAGCTGCAGATGACGTTGGTCTGAACCCAAAGTACACCTTTGACTCCTTCATTGTCGGCAAAGGGAATGAGCTCGCGCATGCGGCCGCACTCGCAACCGCCACCACGCCGGGCGAAGCGTACAACCCGTTCTTCGTGTACGGAGGCCCAGGACTTGGGAAGACACACATCCTCCAGGCGATCGGGCACCACATCGCCAAGACCCGACCAAACCTCGTGGTCCGCTACATCACAAGCGAACGCTTCACGAACGAATTCATCCAAGCCATCCGCATCGGAAAAGCCCAGGACTTCAAGAGCCGGTACCGCGACAGCGTCGACGTCCTCCTCGTGGACGACATCCAGTTCCTCGCCGGGAAGCAGACCACACAGGAAGAGTTCTTCCACACGTTCAACGCCCTTCACCAGAACAACAAGCAGATCATCATCGCGAGCGATCGGTCGCCAAAGGAGATCGCATCACTTGAGAGCCGGCTTCTGTCCCGCTTTGAGTGGGGCATGATCACCGATATCTCCATGCCTGACTTTGAGACGCGTATCGCGATCCTCGAAGCAAAGTGTGCGGCGAAGAGCTACGAAATCCCGGGCGAAATCCTCCGCATTATCGCCGGGACCGTGAAATCAAACGTCCGTGAACTCGAAGGCGCGCTCAACAAGATCATCGCCTATCACCAGTTTAAGAACATTCCGCCCACAAGCGATACCGTACAGACACTCCTTCAGAGCTTCATGCCGTCTGCGCCAAAACGCAGCGTCACCCCGCGCCGCCTCCTTGATATCATCGTGTCGTACTACGACATCTCCATGGATGATCTCTTAGGGAAGAGCCGTGAAAAGCGTCTTGCCTTCCCGCGCCAAGTGGCCATGTTCCTCCTGCGCGAAGATGCGAAGTGTTCCTACCCGTCCATCGGCTCCCATCTCGGGGATCGCGATCACACCACCGCCATGCACGCCTGCTCCAAAATCGGCGACCTCTCAAAGCGGGACGATCAACTCAAACAAGATCTCGTGGCGATCAGAGAGAGGATGTACAGTGAAAAGTAGAAGTTACGAGTCAAGAGTTAAGAGTTGTGAGTTGGGATATTTAATCCCTTGTTCGATCCGTCCACAGGACCTCGGGATAACCCGCTCAAGTCTGTCGACAACCGTGAGATGATCGGATTCCATCCACTTCTCGTCTCACTTCATCCCTCATCGTCCTCACACCTCCGTCAACATTCCGGCAACCAGATCACCCAATAATCATCGGCCTCCCAAGATTTAATCCCCACGATCCACTCGCCTACTACCATTCTTACGGATCATACATATATACTTATACAGATATGAAGTTTGCATGCACTCAGGAAAACCTCATCCAGGGATTGACCATTGTGAGTCATATTACCGGGAAGAGTTTGAACTTACCGATCTTGGGAAATGTGTTATTGAAGGCAGAGAACGGAACATTAAAACTCTCAGCAACAAATCTTGAACTTGCGGTGAGCACCTCTATTCGAGGAATGTCTGAGAAAGATGGAGAGTACACGGTCCCGGCAAAGCTCTTCATGGATTTCGTCTCCCTCCTCCCTCAGGGAAAGGTGGATGTTGAGTTGGTTGAGGAAGGATTGAAGATTACAGCGGCCGGACAAGAGACGGTGATTCGAGGGTTGCCGGCACAAGAGTTCCCTTTGATTCCAAAACTCACAAAAACCAGCGGGGTGAAATTCAAGGTTGGAGATCTTCGTCGAATGATTAGTCAGGTGGCATTCTCGGTGTCGACGTCTGAATCCCGTCCAGAGCTCTCCGGTGTCGCCTGTCTGTTTGGCGGGGCGCTTGGGGCATCGACGGTGGTGTTTGTGGCAACGGACAGCTATCGCCTGTCTGAGCGCGTCCTGACCGGGATCTCGGGCATCAACGCAACGAAGATCATCGTCCCGTCCCGCACCATGCTTGAGCTCTCACGTATTCTCGGATCCACAAAGGATGAACTCGGGGTGCCAGAGGATGTGGAGTGGCAGACCACGGAAAATCAGCTTGTGGTGACGTATGGGAACACAGAATTGATCTCCCGCCTCATCGAGGGGTCGTTCCCAGACTATCTCCAGATCATCCCAGATCATTTCAAGATCACGGCAATTGTTGACCGATCTGAGCTTCAAAAGGCGGTGAAGTCCGCGTCCCTCTTTGCACGCCAGGGGATGTATGACATTCATTTCAATGTGAAGCCATCTGAGGGAACGTTGAATGTGTCGTCTGCGGATCAGGGAACAGGAAAGACGGCGACGTCACTTTCAGGTGAATTGACGGGTGATGAGGATGTCCTGCTCACGGTGAATTTCCGATATGTGAATGAAGGGCTGTCGGCGATCTCGACGCAAAAAGTCCGCATTCTCATGAACGATGCGATGAGTCCAATGCTGATCCTCCCAGCCGAAAGCGATGAGGAACAGTATCGGTATCTCGTCATGCCGATCCGGCAATAGCGGAGGGTCAGGGATTTTAAAAGAGAACAAAACAACAATCCGGTCATCTGACCGGATTGTTGTTTTGTTGAATCGTGTTTTTGAGATTACCACGCACACCCGACTCCAAATGGATCGCAGACACCAATCGCATAGGTTGACCGGTTTGGTTCGTAGAACGGATCTCCGACGGCGGGAAGCTGGCCTTCTGGGGTGCAGTGCGCAATCAGCTTGTATCCTGTCCCAGCCGCATTTCCATTATAGAGGTAGCACGCCCACGCATTATCCGCTCCGCAGATGGCGGGGAATCGATTGATGCCAGTTGGGTCAACCGGGAGCTGGCCGATGTACGCGGGGGCGAGATTTGGGACAAATCCGTTTGCTCCAGAGTTTGGATGAGCGCCTCCGTTCACGCACGTCCCCCACCAGCCGCCTCCGGTCGATGGGTAGGCGTTGTTGTCTTGGTAGTAGACATCAAGGGCGCGTTGGATGGCTTTGAGATCAAGCTTCCGTTTTGAATCTCGTGCATTCTTTTTGACGTTTGCGTACGAAATGATGCTGATCGTCGCAAGCAGCCCAACGATCGCCGCCACCGCGATCACCTCAATCA
>JAHFIK010000009.1:0-2071 GCA_023246415.1 Candidatus Uhrbacteria bacterium | reverse complement strand
GTGACTCATCGCTCGTGACTAAAAAAGAACGCTCTGAGCGTTCTTTTTTCTGGAGGCGTGGGCGGGAATCGAACCCGCGAATACAGGTTTTGCAGACCCGTGCCTTACCACTTGGCTACCACGCCCCGGCGGTCGCGACCGCTGGGGCATGCCCGGCGTTCACATGGGATCTTTTGATGGCGGGATGATGGTAACGGTCTCGAAGGAAAACGTCCAGATTAGCTAATAGCTTCTGGCTATTGGCTTTTGCCACTCACTCAGATCTCGCCAAAAGCCAATAGCCAGAAGCCAGAATCAAAAGCGCCCTGATTGCTCAGAGCGCCCTTTTATTTCTATGGAATTACTTCGCCTTTGCAATCTCCTTTGTGGTGGCGATTTGGACAACCTGTCCGGCCTGATCCACCTGTTCAACCTTCACGATTTCAATGTCAGCATGGCGAACTCCGAACTGGATGGCTTCATGATATCCCTCCATCCAAAAGTCCATCTTGTAGGTATAGCGCTTGTTCATCCGATCATGAACCTCGAAGATTTTGTCGCCAAAGAGGGCTGGAACACGGATCTTGGTGCCAAACGGCAAGAAGTTACAGGCCACGATGCCATCACGAACATGGGAGCCGTCCGCCGTGATAAATGGGGTGTCATCGGTTTCTTCCGGGCGAGACGTATAGGCCGTCATCGCAACGAATGGGTGCTTTCGGACAACTGTCACCCGTGTGGACGTTGGGGCCACCGTATAGGCTGGATCCTTGGTCAACGGACCGATGGTGATCGAATCTGGTGTGACGTCGACCTGAACCTCTGTTCCGAGAACCGAACTCGTGGCCGATGAAACGTCCGCGAACGCACTTTTAACTGGTACGGTCGACAAAGTGACCGCAACAAGGAGTGCGAGCGCCGCAACTTTCTTGGTTTGCGACGAATTCAATGATTTTTGGAGCAATGTAACAGTCATATGGGCTAAGTTGTCCATTCGGCTTTACACCAAATGAAAAGACAACTTAACATATTTTGGCCATTCTGTCAAGGCTACCAGGCCAACTTCTTCGCTTTGTTAAGCGATTTTATGTTTGTTAAGCCCCCTATTTTTGCTCCAATTTAAGCCCTGAGGCGACCTATATCAGCACAGGTGCAAGAATCGATCAATGGTCACTAGGAAGAAGCGAGAGAGATGTCAAATTCATAGAAAAGGCAGTAGTGAGTAGGTAGTAGCCAGTAGGAATGCATTTCGACTCACTACTGCCTACTCACTACTGCCTCGATTGTCACGAATCACCTTCGCATTCGTTCTCCAAAGCGTCCTCACAGGGTCACCTCCCTGGCTAGACCGATCCCGCAAACGATGTACAATGACGAAAGTGAAATGGTATGCCAATTCGACACCTGACCGCTGCTCACGGAGACGCTGATCGTATGAAAGAAGACAAACGGAAGCGGCTCAAATCGCTTCTGATCACGGTCGGGATTTTTGTTGCGGCAGCCGTGCTGATCGGGTTCTTTGTTTTTGCGATTGCTCTCGCTTGGGTTGGTCGTGACCTCCCGAGTCCGAACGCCTTGATTGGTCGCGATGTCGCTCAGTCCACAAAGATCTACGATCGCACGGGCCAAGTCCTCCTGTACGAATTGCACGGGGATGAAAAACGGACGCTCGTAAAGATCCAGGATATTCCGGACAACGTGAAGTGGGCCACGATCTCTGTTGAAGATAAGGATTTTTATAACCATCACGGCGTGTACTGGAAGGGATTGTTCCGCGCCGTCATCATGAGTGTGTTGAAGCATCAACGGGTTCAGGGAACGTCCACGCTCACCCAGCAGTTTGTGAAGAATGCAATTCTGACGAATGAGCGATCCTTCACGCGAAAAATCAAAGAAGTGCTTCTTTCGCTTCAGATTGAACGAAAGTATTCAAAGGATGAAATCCTTCAGATGTATTTGAATGAAGTGCCGTACGGCAGTATGCAGTACGGTGTGGAATCAGCGGCGCAGGGGTATTTCGGAAAATCGATCAAAGACGTGACCTTGGATGAGGCGGCGCTCCTTGCCGCCATCCCACAGCGTCCGGATTACT
>JAHFIK010000050.1:3546-9215 GCA_023246415.1 Candidatus Uhrbacteria bacterium | reverse complement strand
CCGATGGCATCGTCTGACGCGCGACGAGCGGACGCACGCGTGCCAAAAAAGTGGCACGACTGCACGCACGCGCAATCGCCAGAAAGGCGATCGCAAAACAGACATCAAATGTCGCAATCAGCGTGAGGAACCAGCCATTGGAAATGGCGGACGGAAACAGAAAAAACGCAAATGCCCCAAGGATCGGCGTGAGACACAACCCCAACACGCGCCCAAGCGCATCCGGTCGCCACAACAGGTCGCGCGACGCCATCATCGTTGCGCTGATTCCGGCCACCGACGCCGTCTTCCCCGCGTGGTGAAGCGTAAGATACGCTGATCGCGCATCGGAATAATCCTGCAGCGCTCGAATGATCGGAAATGAAATACTCGCAATCCCGAACAAGAATCCGGCAAAGACAAATGATCCGGCAACGATCAACGGACCCGCTGCCAGCGCCGCAACAATTCCGAGCATCAGCACTGGAACATAGACGACCGCATGGCGGACAAGCTGACGCGTTGTAAATCCAGAGTCATGAAGGAGCACCAATTCTGATGATTTTCGGATGACATCATCAGAAAGGGCGGCGAACATTCGACCAATACCTTGAACCCATAGTTCAAACAGCTGAACGATCGGCGCGATGACAAGGAGCGTCGGAATGAGAAATCGGATGAGCCCTGGAAGATCCGCCCGCCGATCCAGTTGAATGCGGTGATGGAGATAGGCCGCCGACAGCGGTTCAACCGCGCGATTCAATTCCTGAATGAACGATAAATCCGCCTCTTCAATCCCGTGTGCTTCGAGATCCACCGGGACAATCCGAATCATCGCGAACCGCTCGCTGAGAATGACATGCGCCTCGGTATACAGATTGCATCCGCGTGCGTGCGCTTCAGCGATATCGTCATCCGTAAACAACGGAATCTCTTCATGAAAAATCAGCTGTGAACACCACGGCTCAATCGTCTTCAGTTGAGAAATCTTCGAGATCCGATCAACGGCACTCAACACCGCTTCACGGACGCGCGGCGTTGTCCGAACACCGATCCCGATTCCCCGCTCAAACAATGAACGCATCCGCTCATCTGCGCCGGGACTCTGCGCGATGGCAAAACGGATTTCAAATGGGAGCGTGGCGCGATCGTACTTTTCTCCCGCAGGAGATGCGACCGTAATTTCAAATCGATCGCGGCTCGGAACAGAGCGCGGCTCACGAATAAACCACTCTGCGAATCTAGCGAGGGCGTGCATCTCGACTATTGTAGCAGCTTGTTTGAGAAGTTAAGAGTTTAGAGTTAAGAGTTAGGAGTTCAGATCAACAAAAAAAATTAAGACATCCGATCGATACGGACATCCTAACTCTTAACTCTTAACTCTTAACTCTTAACTCACTAACGCCTTCCCATGGCACTCCCCGTACGCTGTGCCGGATCCGCAAAAGCACGGGCGCGTTTCGCGATCTGACGCGGTCAGCCAGGAACTTGATTGCACTTTTCCGCCGCGACCGATGTTGTACACCATCGTGATGCCACATTCTTCACAGACCGCATTTTCCGGCACCGGAACGCCATCCGGTTTACGATCACCGCCATTTGCAAAAATGTGCGGACGCACGGCGCGAAGCGTATTGCACACACTGATATCATCGGTATCCGGCGCATGATCGGTCAGGACCACACGCGTCACGCCAGCAATGGCTTCCAGAATTTCCTTCCGTTCATGTTCCGGCATGAACACCGTCCCCTTCTTATACCGAAGCCAGTTATCATTATTCAAAATAACAACGAGCTCATCCCCCAGTGCCGCCGCTTCCTGAATCATTCGGACATGCCCAATATGAATGGGATCAAAACCGCCGCTGATCGCGACGATGACGGGCTCGTTGTTCTCCATAGATGGCCAAAACGATACGAAAGAAGAAGACGCGCGTCAATGGAAATAGGTGCGTAAGTCCGTAAGTCCGTAGAGCCTGCCCTAAGCGAGTCTGAGTCTGCGAAGGCGAGTCGAATGGGTCCGTAGGTGCGTAGGTGCGTGGGTTCAGATCCGACCCACTCACTTACTCACTTTCTTACTTACCGAAGCCCTCTATCCGTCCTCCTCTTCGTCTTGTAAGAATCCGCCTGCCTGGATACTCCACAGTGTGCGATACAGTCCTTCGCGACTCAACAATTCATCGTGCGTCCCTTGGTCAGCGATTTTTCCGTGCGTCAATACGATGATGCGATCCATCGCCATGATCGTGGAAAGACGATGCGCAATCGCGATGGTCGTTCGTCCCTTCATGAGTTTCAGCAGGGCATCCTGAATATACGCCTCGGATTCAGAATCCAACGAAGAGGTCGCTTCATCAAGCAAGAGGATTGGCGCATCCTTCAGAATGGCACGCGCAATTGCGACGCGCTGTCGCTCGCCGCCGGACAGCTTCACCCCGCGTTCACCGACGTAGGTCCCGTACTTCTCCGGCAGAGCATCGATGAATTCATGACAGTGAGCGAGTTTCGCCGCCTCAATCATCTGTTCATCCGTGACACTCAGATTCGCATATCGAATATTATCGCCGATCGTCCGATGAAACAGAATCGGATCCTGCGGAACAAAGGCGATCTTTTCATGCAGCGATTCTTGCGTGACGCGACGGATATCCTGACCGTCAATCAAGATATGACCGCCGTCCGGATCGTAAAAACGCAATAACAATTTTGCGAGCGTCGATTTCCCTGCACCGGACGGACCCACGAAGGCCACCCGTTCGCCCGGCGCAATCGTGAGTGACAGCTTGTCGATTGTTTTTCGCGTCTTATGATAATTGAACACGACGCGATCAAATTTAATCCCGCCTTTTTTCACCTCAAGGACCTTGGCACGCGGAAGATCCCGAATGTCCGGCGTCTGTTCAAGAATCTCCACTAACTCTTTTGAATCTGAAATCGATTCAAAAATGCGGCGCATGATATTTCCGATCCCGCGAAGCTGATCAAAAATGGCGATGAGATACCCCTGAATCAACGCGAAGTCTCCAACCGTCAACTTCCCCTGTTGCCACAGCGTGACGGCGAGATACACGATGCCGACTTCAACACCGAGCATGACAATCGCTTGGACCGCCGCGCTATTCTCATGGAGATACCAGGATTTTTGCTGAGACGCGTACAGCTCCGCACGAATCGCGTGAAATCGTTCTTCTTCAAACCGCTGACGTGCGAATGTCTTCACATTCATCACGTTTGTAAAGGTGTCCGTTAATGTTCCAGAAACGGCGGAATCTTTTTCAGAACGAACAATGTCATATTTCAATCGCCAGCGCGAATACACAACGTTCGCCCCGATGAGCACTACCACGCTTGAAAAAAATCCAGTGCTCAGTCGCCAATCACGAAGCGACAGCACAACAACCGCGCCAATCGTTGAAATAGCAAGCGGAAGCACATTGAAGAGTAACGAATCCGTGAGACGTTCAAACGCATCCGAAAACCGTTTCACGCGTCGCATCAACGTTCCAGAAAAATTGTCAGCGAAAAATGCGTATGAGTGATGCAGAATCAGATGAAACGACCCCTCATCCATGTTTCGCAACACACGTGTCTCGAAATAGACGATCAGATATCCCGTTATTCGATAGCAAACCCAACGGAGCAACGCGAACAATCCGATCATCCCAACCGTTCCGATCATTGCCTCGATGGCCAAGGCGGAACGATCCCCTGCACCAATCGCATCAAAGAGCCGCTTGTAAAACAGCGGAATGATGGTCGCGAGCACGTAGATCAGCGTCGTACTGATCAAACATGCATAAAAGGCCCACTGGTGGGGCCGAATATATTTCCAAAACCATTTTAAGACCAACCGGAATGAGATAGGCATACCCCTTAGGAGACGGAATTTTACCCCAAAATGTTACACGGGACAAGGGAAATAGGCATGCGGTGCGTCAGCCATAAGTCATGAGTTATGAGTTGCGAGTTATGAGTTATGAGTTATGAGATGAGAAGCAAAGGCGACCAGAACGTGATCCTGGTCGCCGAGTGAGTGTCATGCGATCCGATGTCTATCGAATCACGGGGTTAAAGATGGAATGACCAATTGGTCGCTGTCGAAGTCGGTCGACACCCGACAGCAGATTGCGGTTGAACGGTAGTCCTTATCGACAAGCGGTACAGGCGGTACACGCACAACAGGCGGCTGCTTTCGATGCTGATGTGCTGATGACAACCTGTGAGGGCTTGGCGAAGGGTCGTTCGAACGCGCTAAAGACTTCGACTCTTGGATTGAAGATCTTCTTCTGCAGTGGTTGAGATGTGCAGCTGGATATCAAAACACTTTCTCCTCTCCGCCATACGAATTGGCGAGTGTGTGCAGGATAACAATATGGTCTTTGCTCAACAAGATGATCGGATACGATCGGCGCGCATCACGTTCTTTCACTTTCCCGAGGAGTCATCGACGAGGGATCCCTTGGAAGTGAGGATTGGATATAGAAGTTGTCACTTCTTTGATGAGAATCCTTTCTGAGGGATCCCTCGTCGATGACTCCTCGGGAAAGTGAAAAAACATCAACTCATGACAAACGGCTACCGTTCTACAGTGGTATCACCTGATCGCAATTCTGAATCACCTCCTCGCGATTCTCCGCAATGAGGACTGTGTTATTTTTATCGATGATCTTTTGAAGGACTTTTATGAGCGCGGGAATATTGCTCAGGTGCAGTCCTCGTGACGGAATATCCAAAATATAGATGCAGCGATCACCCAATTTCTTTGAAAGAATTTTCGCGAGTCGGACACGCTGGGCCTCTCCCCCGCTCAAGGTATTCGACTTCTGTCCCAACGTCAGATATCCCAACCCCACTTCTTGAAGAAATCCAAGCTTCCGGACGATCAGTGGGGAGTGCGCGAACAGCGCCGAAGCGTCGTCGACCGTCATCGAAAGAACATCAAACACCGACTTTCCCTTGAATCGAATCCCTGCGAGCACACGTTGCATCGCCGCGTCTGATTCAGCATTCAGAGAAAAATCTGACTTCTTCAGCTTCGCCTTTTTACTCTCCGGGAGATTCGCAAACACATCCCTGATCACATCCCATATCCCAAGGTACGTCGCCGGCGTACTCGTAGAGATCGCACTCAACGACGTTTGATCCACAAAATACGATCGCCGCACATGCGCTTTTCCGATCACGGTTTTAAATCCCTGTCTCCGTTTCCATGCATCCTTCCCTTTAAACAACGCTCCGTACACCACTGAGAGGATCGTTGATTTGCCTGTTCCCATCGTTCCTGACACACATACGAGACTCCCTAATGGGAATGTAAAATCGTAATTGTGTAAATGGTGTTTTGTGATCCCTTTGATCGTCATTGTTTTCCGTTGCATCCGTTTTGCGCGATCATTCGGATCGCGATGGTAATCAACCACTCCCGCTTTGTTCGAAAAGACATACGCCGATGTCGGCGTCTTTGTCTTTTTATATTTTGCGATCGCCCCTTCAAAAACAACCTGTCCGCCCTTCGTGCCGGATTCCGGCCCGAATTCGATGACGTAATCCGAACCTGCGATGACATCCTTGCTATGTTCGACGGCAATGACTGAAATCCCGCGTTTCACCGCGTCTTTCAATAGGCGAAGAATGGTCACGCGATCTTCTTTCGCCATCCCGGCACACGGTTCATCAACAATGAGGAGATC
>JAHFIK010000050.1:0-3446 GCA_023246415.1 Candidatus Uhrbacteria bacterium | reverse complement strand
TCTTCAATGACGCGACCCTGATCAACCACGATGATATGTTCCGCCTGACGTAACGTTGAGAATCGATGCGAGACGAAAAGAATCGCTTTTCCGGCGAGAACGTCTGGGAGCGTCGTGAAGAAGTGTTCTTCTTTTTGCGCATCAACAGAGGACGTTGGTTCATCGAAGATATAGATGCGTGCTTCGCGATAGAGCGCCCGCGCGATCCCGACGATCTGATTCTGTCCGCCAGACAGCTCGATCGCCTTATCCTCCGGCATCGCATATTGCTTCCCGGCATGCGTGTCGAGCCCTTTTGGAAAATCCGACATCACCTCTTGTAGTCCGCTTGAATGAATCGCCGCGTCGAGTCGTTCCCGATCAAGTGATACCGATGCATCGCCGTACCGAATCTGCTCCATGAGCACATCATCGAACCGCGGAACCTCCTGACTCAACACTGAGAGCGCCCGACGCCATGCCGATGGCTTGATCGTTGAAAGATCAATACCGTTCACGAGCACGCGGCCCTTTGTCGGATGAAAGACGCCCATCAGCAGTTTTAACAGCGTCGTTTTCCCCGCGCCGTTCAGTCCAATGATCGCGATCCGTTCACCTTCGCGAAATGAAAAATTCACGCCGCGCAACACGTCCTCTTCATTTCCAGGATAGTGAAACCAGACATCTTCAAACGCAACCGTCAGCGGTTGCTTGGGAACCAAGGCGCCGGTGTCCGCTTCGGGTCGAATCGAAAAGAAATCACGAATGATGACCAGGTACGCGGATTCGCGCTGGATCATTCGCATGTTGCTGAGTGCTCCACCGAGCGCTCGCCAGAGCGATGGAAAAACAGAAAGGAATGCAGACGCCGCGCCGACCGTCACCGTCCCGCGTGCAGAACCGGTGAGAATAAACCCAAGTCCAACGCCAATCGCTACGACGTAGAGCAAATTGATTGCAAAATACGAAATCCCCATCTTCTTAACGTTGTTAATGCTCTGCGTCATCAGATACTTCGCGAGCTCATTCCATTTCTTTAAAAAAATCTTATGCAGGCTCCATGATTTTACCGGGAGGAGCGAGAACGGGAATGTCAGCGTGGTCCGATAGTAATTTGCGCGACGTCCTTCGCGCGTTTCATCACGAAATAAATTCCAATTCCACAATGTTTCGCGTCGGCTGGCGAGCACGCGAAGGATCACCGCCAGACAGAGCAGGATGATTGCCGGCCACGGAATAAAGATAAACACGGCCGCAAATCCGAGAACGCTTGCAAACTGGTAGATTGACCAGAAGCCCCACTGCGACACATTCATGATCACATACTGTTTGCGTTGGAATGCGTCGCTCAAAACGCGAAACTCCGTCTGCTCAATCACGGAAAACGGCAACGCATTCATGAGATCAATGGTCCGCTGACTGATCGCGTAATCAAGTCGAAAACGAATGGTATCCGTTTGAATATCAATCACAGACTCCAGAATACCGTTCAGCAGGATGCAGACAACGAGCGCAGATCCCCACCACACGGCCGTCGACATCTGACGCGTTGCAAGTGCATCAATAATCAATTTCGTCGCATACACAATGACGGCCGTTAATGGAATTTGTAAAAATCCACCAATGGACCAAATCAAAAATCCCCGCGGGTACGCGTGGTAAATCAATTTCGCAATAAACGGCGCAGCCTTGAGAATTTCTTTCGTCGAGGGCTTTTCGTTTACCGCAGGAATGCGCGGCTCTTCCGATGGCATAGAAGGAAGTATAGCAAGTGGGGGCGTGGGGCGTGGGATGATCAGAGATTCGTCCGTATGTGCAAATCACTTGAGTGAGGACGGCAACCTCTTTGTCATTCCGCGTAGCGGAATCGCTTTCTAGATTCTGTATACGCAAAAAATCAAAGTTGCCACCACGTCAAAAAGGTCTCAAAAATCATCCTAAGACCCCATCCTCTTCGTGATGACGTACGATCGTCAAACGCGCGCATCTGGAAAGCGATTCCGCTTCGCGGAATGACAAATTGGGGCTTGATGACGGAACAAACATCGCGGTTGACGTCCGCTTTGATGATCATTAGAGTACCCGCAGTTCCCGCTCCTTTCTCAACACCATCACCATCAGGCACGAGGTCAATATGAACCCGAATGCATCCGATCAATCCGTCACAGAAGAAGCCGCCGCGCGCATCACGCCATTCGTCCGCGGTGCCCGCTACTACCAAGGGCTGGGCGTCATCGAATACGTCAATCAAGATGTGTCATTCAGATCCGATCTGATCACAAATCAGTATGAGATCCTCTGGCACTTGGAAAAAACGGAAGTCGTCGGAGTCAAAATTTTCGTCGGATCACCAGAAGACATTCGGCGCTTTCTCGCAGAGCATCAGATGGATCCGAACGCCCCCATTCCGCTCAGCGCCTTGCTTGCAGCCATGCGAGCAACGATAAACGCGAATCAATCCAACCCAGGATCGGAAGCCGAGACACGATCACAAATCTATTTCCTCTCAATCGGAGAAGAGGTGGTCGGAAACGCCACCCTCGCACCCGAACGATGGAATATTGAACCGTCTGCGTAAACTCACAGCCCATCTCCTCGTTGCCGATGACGCGCCCTCCCGATCTGGTGAGGGCGCGCTTCTGTTTCAGGGGGCGAACTCTTCGTCAAATCTCCATGAAGGACGCGCGTTCTTCCATGCGAACAATAACCGTTTTTGTCATTCTGAGCCTGCGAAGAATCGCTTTCCGGAGATAAATAATGAGCAAGCTCAAAAAAACGAATTGAACGAATAATCTTATATGAGGACTTTTGAGACCGTCGCCAAAATTGATTGCCCACGTGTTTATAGCAACTCTCCTCTGGAAAGCGATTCTTCGCAGGCTCAGAATGACAAAATCAAGGTCTGCAACAAATGGAGATATCATCCTTTTTACCGCTTCATAAATTCGGGGTGCCGACAAAACAAAAAACATCCCGCAGACATGGGATGTTTTTTCTGGTGGACGCAGGAGGGCTCGAACCTCCGACCTCACGGATGTGAACCGTGCGCTCTAACCAACTGAGCTATGCATCCAGGGATTCGATTTTAGAACGAATCGGCATCTGAGACGCCCTGTCGAGGATCTCAAGAAGTGACGGCGGGATGGTACACTTTAGCGATATGCCTGGCAAGATCGTCCTTGAAACCGTGTCCGAAGTGCTCAGAAACGCGGAAAAACGGCTCCGTCCGAAAAAAATCCATTGTGCCGCCGATGCGGACGAAGGCCGGCTGGATGCGGAAGTCCTCCTCTCACACGTCCTCAAAAAAGATCGCGCGTGGATCATTGCGCACGGGAACGATTGCCTGAGCGGGGCGCTTCGCGCGCGGTTCGAGAAACTCGTGGAACGGCGCGAAGCACGGGAACCCGTTGCGTACATCACCGGTCACAAAGCATTTTACGGCCGCGAGTTCGCGGTCACGCCCGCAA
>JAHFIK010000049.1 GCA_023246415.1 Candidatus Uhrbacteria bacterium | reverse complement strand
CCGCATTTCGAATTGAGAATGAAAGCGACGATGGAACGCTCGCGGTCACATTCACGATGTTTCCGCCGAGGACGTAATACAGTGCAGCTCCAAAATCCGTGGTGGTAAACGATGTCGTCGACGATGTCGCCTGAATTGCGACCGTATAATTTGACGAGGTCGTATTCTCCAATTCATACCGAAGGCAGAGCGATCCTGCCGTTCCGGTTGCCATACTTCGCGTAAACGTATACGTCGCGGTTGACGTCGCGAATGAACCGAACGATCCATCGCCTGCAAATGCGAATTGCGTATCCGGGGTCGAGCAGTTTGAAATCGTTGAACTTGCCGCGGGCGTTAACGTAAACAGCACCTGCGTCCCCGTCGTATAAAACCCGGACGTCGTCCATGACGTCGTGATTTCCGTTTGTCCACCCGATCCCCCATCGGCAATGCCACTCCCATCCGCCAGGGTGACAGCAACTCCAGATGCATTCACACGTACTTGCGTACTCAACACCGCAACGCACGCAACAAAAATCGAAAGCTGAACGAACCGCTTGAGCGAGAACGTTCGGACGAAGAATAATTTTCTCAAAATCTCCATGTCGATGAGATACCCAAAATGGGTCCGTACGTCCGTACGTCCGTACGTCCGTAGAACGGTCCGAACATACGGACCTACGGACTCACGGACCTACGGGCCTTCGTGCTAAAAATTCCCCGTCAATCGATACACCACCTGTTGAGAATAATTTCCCGTTGGAGTGGATGGGCTGACGGCGAGCTTATAGATGACGGCAACACGATCATCAGATGCGGAGGTTGAGGACTGCTGAACGGTCTGTGTGGTGACCACCGGAATGGCGACGTCCGTTCCAGATCCAAATGCATGCGTCCCAACAGATTGAATTCCATACTCCTCTGAACCAACGGTGACCGCACCGTCTGAAACGCTCTGCATGATATTGGCGCCTGACCGTAAATAATCCGTCCCTTGAACGGAGACGGTATATCCGTTCGAGGCATTTGAAACGACATCCGTAACCGTGACCGCCGTATTCTCTGTCACGATTGACTGCATCCCGAGTGACGCGGTACTTCCATTCAATCGATACACAAAATCATCTCCGCCGGACGGTGTCGCAGACAACGATCCCGGCGCACCATCCCAGGCATCAACGGTGATGACCTGACCAACGACCGAAGTCACTTTTCCAACCGCAACGATCTGCGCAAACCCCTGATTCTCAATCACTGCAATAAAATCCCCTGCTGAAAACAATGTCGATGTCGTGACGGTAACGGTACGACCCGCAGAAGAAAACGCCGTCCACACGGACTGGATCGCATTTTGCTGCGTCCCAATCTGAAGCGAAAGCCGCGGCGCCCCAGACTCACCGACGCGATACCCGGCGCTAATCTGATAATTCGTGCTGGTACTCACGCCGATCGCATGTTCCCCGATCGTGTCGCGTAAAAGGTAGTTCGTCGACGTCGAGACATCGACGCCGCCGATATTGATCGAGTCCCAGGTAATGCCGTAGTTCGTACTCGTCATCGCGACCGCCATCATTGGGATACTTAACAGCAATACAATAAAGAGAAGGCCGCCCCACTGCTTCCTTATATACAACGCACGGTGTGTCATCTTCCTATCCGATATTCCAATACGTTGCGAACACATTTGAATTCGCTTCTTCACCTCTTAATTATAGCACGGACAAACAGGCCATTTTTAAGATTCGTAAAATATTTATAATTAAGAAAACGCTTATTTTTTCTAATAAAATCTAATATATTTACATCTATTTAAACGCACACTTATTCAACAAGTTACGCAGTTGTTTCACGTGAAACAGTACCGATCAGTAAAGCAGAGACTGAAGTATGAAAGATATTGACGATCGCCCTATCGCTAGATCCAAATATTGTTTCACGTGAAACACTCATGCCCCGACAGAACGTCGAGGCAAAAGAGTAAAGTACAATCCGATCAAGAAAGTGGCGACAAGGGGACCGAGACGATCATTGAAAGAGATCTACTTCGATCTCGCCTCTGCTTTGAGAGCTTCTTGTCACGCGCGATCGCGAGAGACCTGTAGTCGGTCACCTTCTGAGTCGATGCGCAACCGTTCTTTCTAACTCTGGGGATTCTCCAAGACATACATCACATCCTTTAATAGAGATTGTTTCACGTGAAACAACGAGAATACTCATTGCTTCTATATAGTTAGTCTCAAAATGAGGAAGCAGTGTCAATAGCTAGTAATTTGCTATACATAGGTACATTCTCTCTATCGTAGGGGCGAGGCCTGGCCTCGCCCCTACGATAGACGAGATATCTGTGTATCTTTAACATCATATTAAAAATCAGTAAGCCATAGCCTGGAGATCACATAATGTACAAAGGGATTTGTTCGATGTATCACTCAGCAAAGCAAAAGCCCCCGTTGATCGGGGGCTTTTGCATGGTGGACCGTGGCGGATTTGAACCGCCGACCTCTGAAATGCGAATCCAGCGCTCTACCAGCTGAGCTAACGGCCCATTGTAGTAGTACGTGGTTCGTAGTGCGTAGTACGTGGGATGAATTCCTACGCACTACGCACTACGCACTACGCACATTTTTGATGTTTCACGTGAAACAGTTTCGCTGTCCAGGCCGTTACGCCTTTCCTGCGATGGCGTCCCCGGAGGGAATCGAACCCCCATCAAAGGCTTAGGACGCCCTTGTTCTATCCATTAAACTACGGGGACTCGATGTGTCGTAAAATGTATACTCATCCATCTCTCCCTCTATAATCGCTAATGAATGGGCGCAGAGATCATAAGCGATTTACCAAGAAACGTCAAAAGCCTCGTTTCCACAGCATTTCTAAACACAGTCAGAACATCGCTATATAAAGCAAATTTGACAGTGTATAAGAATATTGGTATTCTTATATCGTCGCAATCGCAAGAAAGCGACACTCGATTGGCCACTTCGCAAGATTTGGCCTTTTGATTTATAGAAAATTGCTCATCTTTCATAAAAAGCCTCATCTTGAGACCCGTTCACCGCTTGCCGCTCATCGCTTACCACTCCTACAGTTGACGCAAATCCTGCTTCGCTGTACATTTCTGCCAACACTTATGCCAACAAAGCACGCCGCGATTAAAGATCTTCGCAAAAACGTGAAGCGCCATGCGCGAAACGTCCGATTAACGACGCACGTGAAGCAGACCCTTCGGAAGTCAAAGGAGCTCATCACAAAGGGCGATCTTGCAAACGCAAAGAAGGAAGCGATTAAATTCCAGCAAATTATTGATAAGGCAGCGAAAAAGAACGCCATCAGTAAGAACGCCGCTCGCCGCAAGAAGTCCCGGATGATGAAGGCGATCAATCGCGCGGAGAAAAAGTAATACACCAGGAAGTAGCCATGTAGCAATGAAACAATCCAGTCACCTGACTGGATTGTTTCATTGCTACATGGCTACATTGCTACTTACTGACTATCCGAGAATATCGAGCACCTCATCCGCTGAAGCAAAGCCCGTTCTCGACCAAACGAATGCAGTCATGAGGTGTGCAAATCGACCAGATGGATCATCAAGGCGCATCTTTGAGAGCTTCTGCGCAACAAACGGATGAATCCCTTCGCGATGACCGGATGAAACGAGCGCAAATGAACGCATCTGATTTGGAAGCTGTGCGATCAACGCGTTCGAATCATCAAGCATCCGCGAGAGCGAGTAGCGACGTGGCGACTTCATGAGGTACGCATCAAGGACTTCGTAGATGACGACGTCGCGATCGCGCGCATCTGATACTGATCCGCCGGCTTGGAGCTTCTGACACTCGGTTGAAAAAAACCACGTGTCCCCATTTGAGGATTCGATACACGAGATGATCGCTTTTTCATCTGTGATGCCAAGCGAGGCCGCATGCGCGTGTGCCCATTTCGTGAACGCGGATCGTTCAAGGGTGGGAAAGTCATATTGAAAATATTTTGGAACCTCGGAAAATCCCTTGAGCTCCTTTGGCGTCACAGCACCCTCCTCGCGCGACACGACGATCGTCGTATCGACATCACGCGCGAGCGCTCGAAGGATCGCATCGCGCTTCGCCTTTGGACACGAGGTGACTAAATTGTCGATGCGGATGAACCGACGTTTTGAAAAAAGAGAACAGCTCGCCGTTGAGGTAAGGAGGCGCTCAACGCCTTCCGCACCCATCGGCAACGACTCCACGGACCGACCCTCGGGGTCATATTTTTCTCGATACGCACGCTCGAGCTCGCGCACTTTTTCGAGTGCGCGATAGGAGTCCTGACCAGAGACGACGATGAGCATCAGGAAGAGGATGCCGTGGATGGAGAGGGAGGGCAAGTCCGTACGTCCGTGGGTCCGTAGGTCCGTAGGAATGAATCTCGATGAGAGAGGGTCTCGATATTCGTGTTTGACGCACACGATCTCATAGGGACGTCTCGGTCGCCGATCCGAAAAAGACAATGTTCACTTCATGCGCTCATTGAGAAATATCGAGATTACCGAATCAATCTGCCGCTTTTATAAAAGAACAGTGCTCATATTTCATTTAGTGATTCATCGTGATTGCTAAGAAATTTTGAATAGCGGATTCGTCTCTTTTAGAAGAATAGACCTCCTCTTTTGTCATCCTGCGTAGCAGGATCCCTTTCCAGCGACGAGTATAAAAAATCACGAATGATCATCTTGAAAAAGGGATCTTAGGGTCACACGAGACCATCGCATATTGAGACGCGCGTTCTGTCTTCTGGCTTGAATTCTAGAAAGGGATCCCGCTTCGCAGGATGACAAAAAAGTGGAATCACTCACTCCGATTTCCGAACCTACGGACCTACGGACATACGCACCTACGGACCTAGGTCCATCCTTGACCATCCACCCAATTCCTGTTAGAACATCTGAACCGTTCCTTGGAGGATGACGTGAGAAAAAAACAAAAGCTTGCACCGAATTCGCTCGAACCAAAAACGGACGATCCGCTGAATAGCGAGGTCGTAACAATACCCGCTTTGAAAGAAACGAAGTGTTCTGTCTTACCGATCATTGGAACGCCGATCGTCGACGTCCATCGAGAAAGCATGCGACAATTGATCGCTGCATTTCCGAAAAATGTTCAGATAGAAGAACGGGATCGGTCTCCGAATCTACAGATCACAGCCATCCTGAAATACGATCTGAATTCAACATTCAGAGATGAGGTCGCGACGCATATCCGTACGAATGCCGGCCTCTACCCACCCGGGTCACTTCCCCAGCTCCTTCTGAAGATGATCGAACTTCGCCCATCGCCCGTTCCGCAGAAAGCAAAGAAACCCGGCAAAGCGAATGGCGAAAAAGCTCAAAAGCCGAAACGCGTTGCTTGGGATGAACCCGAAGTTATTCCTCCGGATGAACCGATCGACTATACCGCGTAAACAAACGCCCACGATCACGAACCCCTCTCTCCAAAACGACCGATGCAGAACCTGCATCGGTCGGATTGTTTTTCATGAAATTCCTCGCCGCTTCAATGACAATTCCCTGACGGGGGGCTATCGTTTTTGAGATCACGTCTATGCCTGAACGACCGCCACGCCTATTCATGCCAAGTATTCCGGACTGTAAGCAGGAAGAGATTACCAGGCACCTCCATCGGTATCCGCCAAAACCTTGGCCGAAAGAATTTGCGGAACGTGAACTCGTCCCCACGAAAGAAGAACTCGAAACCATCGAATCCTGCGAGGAGGCATTTTCACAGACCCTGATCGACCTCGACCTTGAACCGACCGCGCCATTCCCAACCGAGCAGATCCATTTTTTTCTTCCAAGCGACCCCGTCTGGACGATGCAGGGAGAACTTGGCGGATTTTATCGCGATGGACACGTGGGGTTTCAGCGGGAAGCCCGCGCGACCCTCGCATCAAAAGCCTGTCACGAACTCGGTCATGCGCACGCCAAGCATGCTCTCTCCGTGAGCATCAAATCCTCGGACGAAAAAACACTACTCATACAGCCAAGACACGAGGGGCAAACGTTCTACCCCGATAATAAAAAAACCGAGGATGGCTTTCTCTTATCACAATTCGTCGGGTTTAATGAAGGCGTCGTTGAACTGCTGGCGAATTCCGTGCGACGGAAGCTCGTAAAAATGCATGGCGACGAATTCACGGAAGCAGAACGGCGTGCGCTGATTAATGAAGTTTCTTATCCCTTTCACATCACGCTCGTTCGAACACTCGTGGAAGACGTTCATAAGCAGAGCGGAATAAAACTAAAGGAGGCCTGGCGCATGCTCGTCAACGATCTCCGTGAAGGGACGTACGTGTTCATCAAACAGCTAACCGCCATCCACCCGGAAGCCGGGAAGATCCTGCTCGCTATGGGAAAATCGAACGACGACGCTAAAGCCGCCGCAACTGCCCTCGGCGAACGCTACGCCATCGTAAACCGCATCCGCGCCGTCCCGCGCAAAGAAGGATGAACAGAAAAATAAAGACGACCGGTGTCGCTTAGGCACCGGTCGTCTTCATTTTATTTATCAATCCATTTATCCAGTCCTACCTACGGACCCATTCGACTCACCTTCGCAGACTCAGGCTCGCTCAGGGCAGGCACTACGGACTCACGCACTTACGGACTTATCTTCCCCATCTCCTCCCAATTCTTTCCGCGCTTGGCATCGACGACGATGGGGCAGCCGATCTTTTCGATGTTAGCCATGACATCCGTGGCATAGGTGGCAACGCGTTCAACGTCTCCCGTCGGGACCTCAAAGAGGAGTTCGTCGTGGACTTGGAGGAGGAGGCGCGCATCTGCGCAGACTTTTGGAAGCCCTTTGGCGACCTCAATCATTGCGAGCTTCAGGATGTCTGCTGACGTCCCCTGGACCGGCATGTTGATCGCCATGCGTTCTGCGGCCGCGCGAACCGGCATGACACCGCTCACGATATCAGGGATGGGACGGCGGCGACCGAACAGCGTTTCCACATATCCCCGTTCGCGCGCCAGGACTTTTGTCTGTTCGAGGAATTCCTTGATCCCTTTATACGTTTCAAAATATTTCGCGATAAACTCACGCGCTTCGGCGAACGTAATCCCGGCAGACACCGAGAGTCCATTGGGGCCCTGACCATAAATAATCCCAAAGTTCACTGCCTTTGCCGCACGTCGCTGATCTTTCGTGACCTCCTCCGGAGCGATCCCTAAAATCGCCGCAGCCGTCGACGTATGAATATCTGCCCCGTGCTCAAATGCCGCAAGCATCTTTTCATCATGCGCGAGCGCGGCGATGACACGCAATTCGATCTGCGAGTAGTCACAACTCAAGAGCTCCATCCCATCGTCTGCGATAAATGCCCGACGAATCTTTTTCCCGAGATCAGACCGGATGGGGATGTTCTGGACGTTGGGATCTGAGGAGGACAGGCGACCGGTTGCCGCAATCGCTTGGTTGAATGTGGTGTGCACACGGCCATTCGCATCCACCTGCGTCGGAAGCGTGTCGACGTACGTTGAAAGGAGCTTGGCGAGCTCACGGTGATCACTGATCTTCACGATGATCGGATGGAGTTCATTCAGCTTTTCAAGTTCAGAGGCCGCCGTGGAGTAACCCGTCTTTCCACGCTTGATTCCTTTGGTCGGCAACTTCAGTTCATCAAACAAAATCACGGCAAGCTGAGAAGGGGATCCGGCATTGAATGGATGACCGACGATCTCCTCCATCTCCTTCTCTAATCGCGCCTTTTCCTTGCTGAGGCCTGTTGAGAGTTTACTGAGATACGGGAGATCGACACGGATCCCAATCCGTTCCATCTTCCGGAGGACGGGGATCAGCGGCAGCTCGAACCGCTCCATGAATGCCGTCATCCCTTCAGGATCCATCTTTGTTTTCTGCGATGTCGCAATCTGTCGGATCATCGCCGCCACTTCGCAGGCACGATCCAATTCATGCGGAAGCTCTTTCCCAAGCTCGAGGAGCGCGAGCGCATCAAGATCATATGATCGCTCACCGGCGGACAGGAGATACGCGGCAATGAGCGTGTCATGTGTCACGGTGCCAAATTCAATCCCAAGCGTATCAAGTTCGCGCATGAGGAACTTGGCGTCGTGACAAATGATATAGGTCCGTAAGTCCGTAGAGCCTGCCCTGAGCGAGCCTGAGTCTGCGAAGGCGGGTCGAATGGGTCCGTAGGTCCGTAGGCGATCTGAAACTGCGGCGCGAACCCGTTCTGCATCTCTGCCTGTAAAAAGAGAGAAGGGAATTGCGGCGCAGGTTTTTCCATCATCGAGAATGACGATCGCTTCTGAGGATCCAAAGAGCGAGTCCTGGGCAGAACGCATCACGTGCAGAACGACCTGTTCGCCCGTCATCTGCTCCAAACTCGCCACCGCCTCTTCCGCCGTTGAAATCTTTATCTGCTTTATCTTCTTAGATGACCTCTCACCTCCCTTTTCCATTTTCCCTTTTCCATTTTCCAATCCGCTCACCGCTTCCCGCTCACCGCTTCCTGTTCCAACATCAAACCGCTTGATCAGCGACCGAAAGCCATACGTTCCCGCGAGTTCCACGAACTTCTCGCGATCAAGGACACCCGTGAGATCACTGAACGATTCCTTGATCGGGACGTCCGTTTTTACGATCACAAGTTCACGCGCCTGCTTCCCATCCGCTTCTCCCTCAATCAATTTCTTTCGCAACCCATCTTTGAGATCGCTCTTTGCATCATGTGCCGCCTTGAAAATCTTCTCGAGCGATCCATAGGTCTGAATGAGATCCGTCGCGCCCTTATCGCCAATCCCTTTAATCCCGGGGATGTTATCGGACGGATCGCCTTTAATCGCCTTCCAATCAATCATCTGTGCCGGTGTGATTCCATACTCTTCCTTGATCGCATCCGCATCGTACAACTTTGTCTCACTCACTCCTTTTTTGAAGGCGATAATTTTAATGTGATCATTCACCAGCTGAAGCGTGTCCCGGTCGCCCGTGACAATCCGAACTTCGTATCCTTCTTTCTCACCTCGAAGCGCCAACGTGCCAAGCAAGTCGTCCGCCTCGAATCCATCTATCGCAATCGACCTGATACCCATCGTTTCCAACACTTCTTTTGCGACTGGAATCTGGTCGTAGAGCTCCTGTTCCTTCGTTTCTCGTTGCGCCTTATACGCCTCGTACGCCTCATGCCGAAACGTCGGGGCCGCCGTATCCCAGCATGCGATGAAGAGGTCCGGATGTTCTTCCTGAATCATCTTGATCGCAACGCTCGCCATCCCATAGG
>JAHFIK010000079.1 GCA_023246415.1 Candidatus Uhrbacteria bacterium | reverse complement strand
TGCGCAGGACGACGAAGAATGTCATCGCGATCAGCGGCACCATGGCGAGAATGCACAGCGCCAACTTCCAGTCGATCAGAATGAGCAGGACGCTCGCACCGATGATCAGGAAGATGGAAGAGATGATGGAAACAATGGCCTGCGACACGAAGAGCTTGACCGCATCGATGTCGCTCGTCAGATTCGTGAGAAGTTTCCCCGGGGTTGCACGCTGAATATAGGCGTATTCCTGCTGGGAAATGCTCGCCGCGAGTTTGGTGCGCAGGTCTCGCGCCACGCGTTCAGAGGCGTACGTTTGAACAATGCTCTGAATGTAGGTGAATGCGAAAATGCCAACGGCGACAGACACGAATTCAATCAGCATCGTGTTCAGCACAAACGTCCCGTTCGTGTAGGCGTCGATCGCCGAGGAGATGATTTTCGGGACCACGAGGTTGAGTCCATTGGCCGTGATCGTGAGCACGATCAGGAGGGCGATTTGTCCTTTGTACGGCTTCAAGAGCCCGAACAGGTTCGGGCCTTTTGGACGCGGGGGGCGGGAAGAGGGGTTAGACATGGGAAGATGATTTTTGTGCAATGATTTTGCGTTGCAGCGCACTCCACTGGCGGAGTTCTGCATCGGTGAGCGGAGCGAGGAGTGCGGTAAACGACTTCATGCGTTCCTGATGCGCCCGCGCCATCATCCGTTTGCCGAGCGAGGTGAGGGCGAGTCGGATTTTTCTGCGATCATTCGGGTCAGACGAGCGGGTGACGAGATGATTGCGTTCCAATCCATTGACGAGCTGAGTCGCGGCGCTTGGCGTCATCTGGAGTCGCGCGGCCAGATCCTTCAAATACTGCGGGCCGGCATGCGTAAGTATGCACACGATGCCCATTTGCGCATGCGTGAGCTTGCGTTTTAAGGGCTTGGTGCCGCCATGCCCCCACGCCACCCGGCGCATAGAGGCCATGTCTTCAACGATTTCCGCGATGAGATGCGTTCGGTCCATAGTGAGAATTTATTAGTTTAGATGCTTAACGAATAACCGTCAAGGGGTGAGAATGAGGGGGTAATCGAGAAGCTTCCTTTTTATTCCACTTTCCTGAGGAGTCCGCGACGAAGGATCCCTTTCTTACTGACGCACCACTTAGGAAAGGGATCCTTCGTCGCGGACTCCTCAGGAAAGTGAAAGAAAGAAGTAAGTCTTTGAGACGTGCGTGGCGTCGCGAGGGACTTTCGCCTCATCGGAATCCATGACAAGATTTGATGCATATGATTTCTGACACGATGAATTGCATCATTATCCACGGCTGTCCGTCGGATGCAGTGCGGGCAAAGGATCCAGAAAAGCGGTCATATGATAAGCACTGGATTCCATGGACGAAGGATCAGTTGGGAAAGGCGGGGGTGAGTACGGAGACGCCCTTGATGCCGGAGCCGTGGAATCCGGAGTACGAGCGATTCAAGGTGGCGTTCGAGAAGTGCACGATGACCAAGGAGACGATTTTGATCGGCCACAGCTGTGGATGTGCTTTTCTTGTTCGGTGGTTGGGGGATTCGAAACGGGAGATTGCGAAATTGATTCTTGTTGCCCCTTGGAAGATCCCAGATGAGAATGAACCGTATCGTGAGGCGTTTTATACCTATCCGATCGATTCAACGATTGCATCGCGGGTCGGGAAGATTGTGATCTTTGTCGCAGACAATGAGGAGGAGGACGGAAAGAAAAGCGTCCAGCTATTCCATGATGCATTGGGCGGGGAAATCATCGAATTGAAAGGAAGGGGTCATTTTACCCAGGGGGATATGGGAACGAATGAGTTTCCGGAATTGATCGATGCTATTCTGAAGGATTGAGATCGCATCCTATGTTGTTCCGTATCGCTGTCGTTCAATTTCAGATTACGCATCTTGATCGGGAGACGAATCTCAAACGAATTGAGATGTTCGTGCAACGGGCATCGGATGCGCAGGCGCAGGTCGTTGTGTTTCCTGAGGACTGCGTAACGGGATCAATTTTTGGGGACCTCTCGCGGCTTGATACGACGCATGAAACGCGTGACGCGTTTCAACGACTCGCATCCGTGTATCACATTGATATCGTGACCGGATCTTGCATGGAAGGAACGCCGGAAGGGAATTTCAATACGAGCTATTACGTCAATGCAAACGGTGAGGTGCTGGGAACATATCGGAAGAATCATCTGTATCCGACAGAATATGCCTTTCTCAAACCAGGGACAGAAGCGCCCGTGTTTGAGACGGCATATGGAAGAGCAGGGATCGTGATCTGTTGGGACATGCGATTCCCGGAGATTTTTCAGCGCTTGAGTGCTCAGGGGGTGCAGATCATCTATTGTCCGAGCTATTGGTATAAGGAGGTTGCGGGATCAATGGCACATCTCAATCCGAATTCCGAAGAAGAGCAGATTGATGCGCTTTGCCTTGCGCGAGCGGTGGAGACGAATAGCGCCCTCATTTACGCGAATGCCGCGGGCATCCAGCGATATGTGGACGGGTCGGTGGATACGCTGATCGGACACTCGCAAATCGCGATGCCGGTTCTTGGGGCAGTGAAGCGTCTGACGTCCTCTGAGGAGGGGATGTTTATCCAGGACGTCGATCTTGGGGTGTTAGATGAGGCGAGAACGGTTTATCGACTTTCATAGCCACACTCATCGTTACTTTCCCGAGGAGTCTGCGACGAGGGACCCCTTGGAAAGGATTCTCACCAGAGAAGTTGCAACTTCTTTATCCAGATCTCGCTTCCAAGGGATCCATCGTCGCAGACTCCTCGGGAAAGTGAAAAAAAGAAGCTTTTCTTTAAACTGAGGCTGGGAAGTTCGTGTTATAAAAAGCGATTTGACCCATGCTTGGAAAAATGATGAACTCCCTGCCGG
>JAHFIK010000048.1 GCA_023246415.1 Candidatus Uhrbacteria bacterium | reverse complement strand
ATCGCATCCAACTTTTCTTTCAATCGCTGGAGCTTTAACCGATCGTAGCCCATGAGCCGGAGGCGCTCATAGCGTGCTTCTGCTTCTTTCCGGTCGGCGAGGAGTATAGCAGACGCCACAGAGAGTTCAAGATGCTCCCCGGATGACGGGTCGAGCTCACATGCCTTCTTCGCCGCCTCCCAGGCCAATTGCGGCTGTTCGCGGCGAACATAGAAGGCCGCAAGCTCGGCATGGCGCTTGGCGGATTCTGGTTCAGATTCGAGTGCGCGCTTCCGCATGGCCTCTGCTTCGGTGAATGCGCCGTTTGCTTCTGCGATCGTTCCGAGGCCGGCAAAAATATCTCCATCCGCTCCCCCAATGCGTACCAGAAAATCGAACGTCTCTTTTGCCTGACGGAATTGACGATTGGACAGATAGAGCATCCCGAGTCCACGATAGGCGGTCCCCTGACGCGGATTCAATTTCAAAATTTCCACAAACAATCGCTCGGCACGCGCAGCATCCCCGTTTGCGGCAAGCGATGTCGCTTCGCGCAGCATGCGATCCACGCGCTCGGCACGCGCGGCACTCGGCGTGGTTCCGGATTCATCGTCCACGCCCGACGCTTCTTTGAGACGCGCTTCAAGACGCGCGAGCGCTCCCCCGATTCGACTCATCGTCTTTTTTCCGGTTCCGCGAAATGGCACAGACCACCGCTTCATCGCGCGATCAAATCGCTGACGCGTCACGCGATCGCGCGCGCGTCGTTCCTTTTCTGCGCGAATTGTTTCAGGATCAAGGAGACGGATCTCGTTCCATCGACGCGCAAACATCGCCACGACGATGCTCGCGGCGATGAGGGCGATGATGAGGGAAATCCAGAAAAGCATGAGGAGAAATCAAGCGTCACGAGTCATGAGTCACGAGTGAGTCATCAAGGGTCCGTGTTCCGAACTCGTGACTCATAACTCATGATCTCATGACTTCCTACGCTGGAGCTGCCGTGCGGCAGATCAAGGCGAAAATCCGCGGATCCAAGGATGCACCGCCGACAAGCACGCCATCAATTCCGGTCGTGGTCATGTACTCACCGATGTTCCGTTCGTTAACGGACCCGCCGTAAATAATCCGGGTCTCATCGCGATAGCGCGGACCCCATGTTTTTGAAACCAATTCGCGAATGTAATCGTGCACCTCTCGAGCATCCTGCGGGCGGCACGGCTTGCCGGATCCAATGGCCCACACCGGCTCGTAGGCAATGACCGCCGGCGCTTTGCCGTCTGCGGCGAGATCCGTGATGGCCGCAATGAGCTGGTCTTTGATCACTTTTTTTGTTTGCCCCTTTTTCCGCTGAGCATCTGTTTCTCCCACGCAGATGACCGGGATAATCCCCGCCTTCTGCAAGGCAACCGCCTTCTTTCCAACCATCTCATCTGTTTCGTTCATGATGTGGCGTCGTTCACTGTGACCAACGATACACACCGAAACGCCGAATTCTTGCAGCATGGTCGGACTCACTTCGCCGGTGAACGCGCCTTCTTTTTCCCAGTGAACATCCTGTGCGGCCAGTGCCGGGATTGTGGCGCGACCGAGTGACGCGCGCGCGGCGGCGAGCGAGACATGCGGAACCGCGACCGCGATATCCGCATCTTTCGGGAGCCGTTCACGACGGAATGCCCGAATCCACGCACCCGCTTTCACGGGACCGTAGTACATCTTCCAATTGGCAATAAGGAATTTACGCATACCGCAGAGTGTTTTACCGCATCTTGAATATTTTTTCAAGCGTCCGCTTTTTGGCCTGCGGTCCAATGACCGCACTCGCCATGTGTGCGTTCACAAAAATCTTCTGCGCAACACGGCGCACATCCGCCACCGTGACCGCACCCAGCTGCCGCAATCGCTGCTCCGGCGTCTCAAGCGTTTTTCGGAAGAGATACCCCCGCCCATACCAATCTGCACGCACCGACGTATCTTCGAAGGCGAGCGCAAGCTTGCCGCGGAGATAGTCTTTCGCACGTACGAGCTCTTCCGGCGTCACGCCGTGCAACTTCACGTCTCGCAACTCATCCAAAATCGTCTTAATGGCGAGCGGAATACGCTTCCGATCCAGTCCGGCATAGATCGAAAAGACACCCGTGTCCTCGAGTGACTGGTGCGACGCGGAAATGGAATAGCACAACCCTTTTTGAACACGCACATTGATAAACAGACGAGAGGACATGGAACCACCAAGAATCGTTGCCAGAATTTTTGCCGCAGGCTCGTCCTTGCTCCCCATCGCAAATCCATGGAAGGCAATGCCGACCTGTGTCTGCTCGGTTCGCTTCTCCTGGATGACCAAACGATCCTTGAGCGCGACTGGCGAGAATTTCTTGAAGGCGTGATCTTGCGCACGGACGGGAGTCCTGATCTTTCCAAGCGTCGAACGAATTTTCGCCCGCAATTCCGGACGAATGGCGCCAGCTGCAACCACAACCAGACGCGAGGGAACATAGTACGCATCCCGATAGCGGATCAACGCCTCGCGGGACACGGTCCGGATGACCTCGCGCGGGCCGGCGATATTCCATCCGAGCGTTGAGTTTGGGAACAGGATGCTCTCTAACAAATCTTCAATATGCATGTTCGGGTTATCCTCATACATATTGATCTCTTCGATAATCACCCCGCGTTCGCGATCAATCTCATGCGCATCGAATTTCGAGTGGATCAACATGTCTTGAAGGATGTCCGCCGCCTGTTTCCCCTTCTTCGCGTCGATCTTCACGTAATAACAGGTGTAGTCCTTGCTCGTCATCGCGTTATTCACCGCGCCATACCGATCGAGCTCCCGAGAAATCGCCTCCGTATCCGGACGTCGCTTCGTCCCTTTGAACATCAAGTGCTCAATAAAGTGCGAGGCCCCATTGATCTCTTTCGTTTCATACCGGGATCCCACGCGGCAGAAAATAAACAGCGATACCGACGCCGCATTCTCCATCGGCACTTCGATGAACGGGATCTTGTTTGGAAGGAGGGTGAGTTTTGGTTTCATATCTTCATCTTCAGAAGTCTTAAGTCGAACAATCCGAACGATGTGCTGATCGCGATATTGTCGTACTGTTTTATGGTGACCGTGTTCGCCCTGTTTGAGCGCCGACGCGACAACCATTCAACAAGATCACAATCTTATTTTCGTAACTTTGCTTCGATCCACGCTGGGATCTCCGCGATCGCCACGCGCTCTTGCGCCATCGTATCGCGGTCGCGAATCGTGGCCGCCTGATCTGTGAGCGATTCCATATCCACGGTGATGCACCATGGCGTTCCAATTTCATCTTGTCGGCGATACCGCTTCCCGATCGACGCCGATTCATCGTATTCCGTTGCCAATCCGTGCGACCGAAGCGTTTCCGCAAGTGCGGTGGCGACTTCTGGAAGCCCGCCCTTTTTCTGTAATGGAAGAATGGCCGCCTTCACCGGCGCAAGGGCAGGCGGGAATCGCAACACCATCCGAGGTTCCGCATCTCCGGTCGCCGATTCTGCTTCATCGATATCGAGATGCTCTAATAACGTGACGAGCACCGTGCGGTCCAATCCCCAGGTCGGCTCAATGACATGCGGAATATACCGTTCGTTCGTTTCCGGATCGAGAAACCGAAGGTCTTCTTTACTCGCGTCTTGGTGTCGTGAGAGGTCGTAATCTGTGCGATTCGCGAGTCCGTAGAGCTCTTTCACGCCAAACGGGTAGTGATACTCAATATCAATCGTCCGCGTGGAATAAAAGGCCCGATCTTCATCAGCAATTTCGTGATAGACAAGATGTTCCGGCTTCAATTTCAGGACGTCTTCGCACCATGACTTCATGTCTGCGAGCCAGCGCTCAAAGGCAGCCGCCCCCTGATCCGGCTTCACGAAGTATTCAATTTCCATCTGATCGAACTCACGCGTCCGAAAGATAAAATTCCCGGTCGTAATTTCATTCCGGAACGCTTTTCCAATCTGCGCGACACCGATCGGAAGACGACGATGGAGCGAGTCGCGAATATTCTTCCACGCGACAAACATCCCTCCCGCCGTTTCCGGACGGAGGTACGCCACGCTCGTGGCATCTTCTGTTACGCCGATATAGGTCTTCAACATGAGGTTGAAGTTGCGAACCTCGGTGAATTCCCCTTTGCATTCAGGACAGACCAAGCCGGTCAGATCCGTGGACCCTGCCTCCCGACCCGCTGCTTCCGCAACATGATCCGCGCGAAATCGCTTTTTGCACCGCTTACAATCGACGAGCGGATCCGTGAACGTGGCAAGGTGACCGGAGGCTTCCCACACTTTCGGATTCATGATGATCGGCGTTTCGACGCCAACGACATCCGGTCGGCACTCCACGAACCGCTTCCACCAGGCATCACGAATATTCTTCTTGAGCTGCGATCCGTATGGTCCGTAATCCCACGAGTTCGCGAATCCGCCATAAATCTCAGAACCCGGATAAATAAATCCGCGCCGTTTACAGAGGCTGACCAAGAGGTCCATTTTTTTCTGGGGGTCGATCGACATAGTGCGTGGTGCGTGGTGCGTGGTGCGTGGGTAGATCAGAGAGATCCTACGGACCACGCACAACGCACGACACACTAGATGGTCATGATTTCTTCTTCTTTTTCCTGCGCGAGCACGGAAATTTTTTCATTCCACTGTTTCACACGCTTATCCAGCTCTTCCTGTAATCGGAATTTTTCATCTTCGGAGATCTTTTTATCCTTTTCTTCTTTTGCGATCTCTTCCCGCAGATGTTCGCGGACGTTCCGAACGGAAATCTTCGCTTCTTCCGCTTTTTCATGCACGGTTTTCACGAGTCGCTTTCGACTCTCTTCCGTCATCACCGGGAGCGTTAATCGGATCGTGGAGCCGGATGTCATCGGCTGCATCCCAAGATCAGCGGCGATAATGGCTTTTTCAATTTCTTTGACGACCGATTTATCCCACGGCTCAATCTGGATTGTTTTTGCATCCGGAATCGTAATTGAGGCCACGCCGCGAAGTTCCATGGTGTTGCCATATGCCTGAACCGGAATGCGTTCCACCATCCCGCTCTGCGCCCGGCCGGTCCGAAGCCCATGCAATTCCTCATCGAGGAACGTGATGACTTTTTCAAATTCTGACGTACTTGAATCGATGAGAGATGGCATAAGAATTGAATGTTGAAGCTTCGCTATCTTCCCATAAATTAGGGGCTTCCGTCAAACGTCCACGGGATCAAAATAACGCGCGATCAATCCTTCCGACGAGAAGGGTTGATCGCGCGTTGAGCATGGGATAACTAGAACCCTTGCTGGCTCTGCGGGGCGGCTCCCATTCCCAGGTAGAACGTATTATCAACGTTTGGATCCGCTTTGATGAATTTTGCGATGCGCGCACTTGGTAATTTTTGCGACGTCCACGCTTGGCCGCCGTCTGTCGAGGTGAGGAGCGCGTTCGCGGTCACATACGTGAGCTCTTTTCCATTGCGCGGATTGATCGTGAAATCCTTGATTTGAGCAGCACCCGGCTTGCTCGTAAGGGTCAGCGGCGTCCACGAGGTTCCGCCATCCGCGGAACTCAGAATCCCGTAACCGGACACGAGATAGATGAGATTCTCGGACTGGGCGTCCGCGACCAATGTGATGACTTGACCGGCATTCGTAAACTTCGAAAGCGCATCCCAAATTTGGATCCACGTTCCCCCGCCGTCCATCGTCTTCCAAATCCCGTTCCCTTTTGTCCCGACGTAGACAATTCGAGAATCTTTTCCATCAAACAAAAATGCGGTGATGCTTGAACCGACCCGTTTCGAGACTAGCCACGACAATCCCGCATCGGTCGATTTAAACATATCCCCTTCGCTCGTCCCGGCGTAGACAATGGTCGGGTTGTACCAATCCACGGCGATGCGCGTGAACACTTTGTCCGTTTTCGGATCAAAGTACATCATCTTCCAGTCACGCATGCAGTTCTCCGTCTTGAAAATCTTGTTCGTCGTTGTCAGATAGATCACACACTTGTTTTTCGGATCAACAGCAATCGATTCGATCTGACTCGTTGGACCTCCGCCTTCTTGCCAGGAGTCTCCGCTGTCGAGCGAGTATACGAGTCCGCGTTCTGTGGTCCCGGCGTAGACCGTTTTTGAGTCTTCCGGATCAAAGACCATCGTCGTCATCACGTCGTTCCCAAGCGAGACGGCTTTCGGTCCTTTAATCAACACGCGCTTCTGCGACCAGGAGGTTCCGCGCGTGGTCGTTTTCCAGATCCCGCCATCCGGACCTTTTGCGGTTGATGACGTGCCACCCGAACATCCCTGTCCGAGTAAAAGGACGCACACGGCTGCGCCCATGAGTAGAGAAGCCCCTCGTTTCATAGTGTTAGCAATAATAATAGCCGAATTGTGAGAAAAGAGAAAATGGAAAAGAGAAAAGGGAAAATGGCTCCAAACGCTATTTTCCCTTTTCTATATTCCCTTTTCCGCCCCGATTGGAAACGGATACGCCCCCGCCTTCCAACCCGGAAACACCGGAGCAGCACCGGAAACAACGTAATTCAGTCCGAGCTCCAAGATCAATCGTGGCGAAATCGGACCGCCGAGATGACGCTCTGCCTGAAGGAACGCGTGTCCGATCCCCGTGAGCCGTACGGATGCGTCCACCCCCATCCGTCGACGAAGGGCGACGCCCCAGAGGTGAAGCGTCTCACGCCACTCGGTCACCGCATCGTCCGACCCATCGCAGAGCGACGCCTCGGGGGCGATCGCCGCGATGACATCCCCAGGCGTCCGAGCCGCGATCAGCAATCCAATGACACGATCCGCATCTGAGATACGAGATCGAAAGCCGTCGTCCTCAGCATACCGAAGGGCAATGCCCGGACGGCCATCTGACGCAAGAATTGATTCATTGCGAAGTGTGGCCTCGACCCCCTTCTGTTTCAACCACGCGTCGATGTCCGGCGAGGCAACACGACGAAGGGCGAGTGACTGCAAGCGACTCAGTAGCGTCGCAGGCAATCTGCCGGGGCGATGTGCGACCAGGACGAATACCGCCCCTGCGGGTGGCTCTTCAATCGACTTCAAAAGCGCGTTCACCCCCTCTTCATTTAAGGCGTCCGCATCCGGCAGATATGCGACGACGCGCGTCGCAACCGATGGACGCTCCGCGATACGCATACGAAGCGCGCGCACGTCTTTCACTGCAATCTCTTTTTTCATCGCCGTTCCGGCCTCATTCCAGTCCCGTGCAAGCACAATGATATCCGGATGAGCCGCCAGCGGACGATCCGCCGGGTGCGTGGTCAACGCCCGCACAAACGCCTCTGCAATGAGATGACATCCCACACCCGTTGGTCCGGTGATGAGATACCCGTGCCGCGGAGACAACACTGCTCGAGCAAGCACCTCTTTTGCCGCCTCATGACCGATCACCTCTGAGAAATAATCCATGCGCGGATTCTAAGCGAGCGGCAGTGAGACGTACAGAGTAAAGGCACAGAGCACAGAGCACCGTGCACAGGACCTCATACGAAGATCTTCATTCTGTGCTCTGTGCTCTAACATTAAAATCCGCCCCGGCTCTCTTCCACTCTTGCGAGCTTCAGAGAACCGGGGCGAGATACCGTGAACCGTCTGAGACGACACAACACAACGGGCGCTATGGGGATACGAATTCCACGACCACGGCCGGACTTCCATCCGCAGCTGAATACGGACCGGCGATTCGCCACGGAATCGTCATCGTACCAGACGTTATCGCGAGGGATCCGGCGAGCGAACCCGTGTAGGTTGCGAAGAACATGTCTCCGCCAACGTTGTAGTAATGCGGGTCGATCGTCATCAGCGCGCCAGACGGAACCATCATGTCGCACACGACCGTATTCGTTCCGCGTGCTTCACAGACGGGATGGACTCCATCCTGGAGCACGCCCCAGACAAACGCCTTCGAGATTAGCGATCCGGACGCGTCGAGTGGCGTTGGACGCATGTACACGCTCGTCCGATTGAGATTCGTAATCTTTCCAAAAATCTCGACGACGCTGTATGTCGCTGGGGCGACGTATACGAGATGGATCGTGGTACATCCTGACGGAATCATCTGACCCGTTCCACCGGTTGCCGCCGCACCGCCGGTTGCGGTCGATGTTGCGCCACCGGTGCCTGCAGAAACGCAGGTACACGCGAGATACCCCGTTCCGTTCGCATTGCACATCATTGTCCCCTGTCCGTTCACGCAAGATGCGGATGAGCAGACATAGGGAGCATTTGCGATGCACACCGTTCCTGATGTTCCACCGGTTGCAGCGACGACGGCAGATCCACCGGTTGCAGCCATGGCCGATCCACCCGTGGCAACCGACGCGGCTCCGCCCGTAGGAGATACTCCACCTGTTGCTGCCGCACCGCCGGTGCTTGAGGCGCCGCCGATGCCTGACATCGAAACGCACGCATCGTACGTGCATCCCGTGTTGCAGGTTTGCGTTTCCCTTCCAGACGGACACGCCCGAATAAATCCGGGAATGCACGCAAGAGGATTTGAACAGAACGATGACGTTCCCGTTCCACCGGCTGACGATGTTCCGCCGACATTCGACGTTGCACCGCCGACCGCGGTTGATGAGGATCCCGCTTGTTGGGATCCGCCCGCGTTCGACGCGGTTCCACCAACCGATGAGGCGCCTGCATTCGAATGGCCGGTTGTTCCGGCAACATTCGACTGGCCACCTGTTTCCACCGCGTCACCCTGACCGTTGCCCGGACCCAATGGACCGAAGCAAGACGGGATCAGGAGCGCAATCCACAACGTGAGTTGCTTCACTGCATTCATTGCGACCTCTCTCCGACCGTATGTTGTTGTGTCCTTTGAAAGACGGTTCACTTTCCAAGGAGCATAGGAGGATTCATGAATGATTCATCATGAATACTTTTATGAACCTTTGAAATCGAGTGGGCGAGGGGTGATCAGATGACCAACCCCCGCCTCACGAGTTTCATGCTAGAAGATGATTCCGAGACCAAGACGTCCGCCGAGCTGGAACTGCTGCACCACCTCTGGCTGACCAGGGACAATGAAGCGACCCATCCCAATCGGAACGTCCAACGAAAGCGCAAATGCAACCTCTCCCGGCTTCTTCTTTGACAGGCCTGGAGCCCAGACCATCCCCGGGGCGACCCCGTAGATGTTTCCTTTGCTCCATTCATTGTCGTAGTAGAAGTGCTGAGCGAACAGCTGCACGCTCCCGATCACATCGGTCGTCAGTTCATTCGCGAGTCCAAGGCCGAGACCAAGGACGCTCGAATGCGATCCGTAGACCTTTGCCGAATAGCCCAGTTCCGCACTCATGACGAGCCGAACCCGTGGGGCAATTCGAGGATACCACGCAACCTCTC
>JAHFIK010000008.1:25713-30894 GCA_023246415.1 Candidatus Uhrbacteria bacterium | reverse complement strand
GAACGGATTCGGAATGAACATCCTCTACTCCGACATGAATGCGAACGAGGTTCTTGAAAAGCAGTACGGTGCAAAAAAAGTGACCATGGCCCAGCTCTTAAAGCAATCGGATTTCGTCAGCCTCCACTGCCCGCTCCTCCCCTCCACGCGACACCTCATTTCAACGGAACAGCTCGCGATGATGAAAAAGACAGCCTACCTCATCAACACCGCCCGCGGACCAGTCGTCGACGAAACCGCGCTCGTCAAAGCCCTCAAAGCCAAACAGATCGCCGGTGCTGGCATCGATGTGTTCGAATGCGAGCCACACATTGCATGCTCGGTCACAGACAACAAAACACTGCGCGCCATGCCAAACGTGGTCCTCACGCCGCACATCGCAAGCGCCACGGTTGAAGCCCGCGAAGCCATGGCCCGCGTTGCAGCGAATAACATTGTTGCTGTTCTGACGGGAAAACCAGCGTTAACGCCAGCGAAGTAACGTCGGGAAAAAGGAAAATGGAAAATGGAAAATGGCTCTAGAGCCATTTTCTTTTTTCCTTTTTCCATCCTGAAAAAAACAGATCCCGCTCAGCTAACTGCTGGGCGGGTTCGTTTTATAGATTTCGTCATGCGCTACATCCTTCGTTGCTCCAAGAGGAGCGGACGCAGTCGGCATTCATTCGGGAACGTGAGTTTGAGGAGCAGCGGGTCTTCTTCATCTTCAACCGGCACTTCGGTGGCGATCCAATAGGTCCGATGAATCTCAGAACACTGAAGCTCAGGATTATGAATGATCTTCGCCGGATCAAGTTGAAGGCAAAGATGTTCATGAGCGCGTGGAAGATCCGGTGAGGAATCTAACCGCGCATGTTGCTGGTCTTCCTCCACGGAAGAAAAGCCGGTGAGCGGTCCGACACGCATGGAGTGTCCCGGTGGCGGAACAGATCGCGCATGCTCGGATCGTTGCGAGGTCGGCACAAATGCCAGCGTAATCTGTGGACGCAACGACCGTTCTGGAAAGAACAGGAGTTCGCCCGTGTCATACATGCTGATCACCGTAATCGGAACCCATGGGAGCGCCATTTCGCCAGGCCGGCCAATGAGATAGACCGCACCAGTCGAAATTTCCGACCACAGACGGGTGTATGTTGTTGGATTCTGCTCGTAGGGCAATTGTCGTACGGTCTCGGGCTCGTCGTCCGGGAACGTATTTCCTTTTTGGGCCATGTTTCGGTGTCCCCTTTCTGAAATGTACCCATACCGACCCTATGCAGAGTGGAGCAGAATGTCAATGGGTAGGGCATCGGGCATCGGGCATAAGTCGATTCAAAACCCCATGCCCGACGCCCGATGCCCTAAAGAAACGCCCGTCCAGCCACGAGACTGAACGGGTACATGCGTTTCTATAGACTCACGCCAGAAGCGCATCGATCCGACGGACAATGTGCTTTGCATCACGCGGAGGCGATGAGTGAAACCGTTCGTCCCAGATGAACACGGTTGTCATCCCTGCCGCGAGCGCGCTTTGAAAGCCGCGCTCCCCATCTTCGTATGCGGTGCATGCGTTTGGGTCAACGCCTAACTGCTTCGCTGCTTCCAAATAGATGTCTGGTTCGGGTTTTGGTTTCTGAACCTCATCACCCGTCACGATCACACGGAATGCACGGCGGATCCGTACCTCATTGAGGGCATACAGGGCGTCCTCGCGTTTTGCACTCGTCGCCACGGCAAGTGGAATCTGCTCGTTGGCACACGTGCGCAAAAACTCAGCAACGCCTGGCATTAATTGGATCCCTTTTTCCACGCGCATCTCGCGAAAACAGCGATGCCGTTCTTCGCGCAACTGTGGCAGCGCCTCCTCGCCTTGCGGGAGGTTGTCTGGAAAGGCGCTCTGCATCATTCGAATGCACGCATCTTCAGAGCATCCCATCATGCGCTGATGCAGTTCCAGATAATACTGCGCTCCATACCGTTTCAGCATCCGCCGAATCGCCGCTCTCCAAACCATTTCCGTATCGAACAGCGTTCCATCCAAATCAAAAATGTAGGCCCCGTTCGGGAATGAATCTAATCTACGCATCGAATGTCCGATCTCCTCCCCTTCCTTTTATCGGCTGGCCCCGATTGGGTCAAGGAGGCCACGCACCTTGACGGGATGGATCGGAATAGGCAGAATAGCAGGGCTTTCAGATTAGGACATCGTACGTGACATTCCGTGTGTTGAGCCCAGTTCAACACATGAAGTGCCACCGCTCATCGCCTGAACAGGCTTTCGGCAATATGGTGTGCTTTCTGGGCCGTTAGCTCAGTTGGCTAGAGCACCGCGTTTGCAACGCGGGGGTCGTCGGTTCAAATCCGACACGGTCCACCACGTAAAAACGACAGCGTCAGCTGTCGTTTTTACGTGGCCCTTGAGGCAATATCTTTTCATTCTTTGACCGAACGTATCGTTCATACTGCGAAATTCCAATCCAGCGTCTTTTAAGTTTTTTTCTATCTGATGAACTTATATTCTTTATCAATGAAGCCCTCAGCATTCCCTTCTTTTTCTGAGTCTTCCTGCCAAGAAAAAGACCTCTTCTCTGCATCTTAATGCCAAGATGCTCCATCCCCTCATCGTGTCGTAATATTTCTCTTTTATCATCATTAATCAATAGCGGATGTTTATATTTTTCAACAAGATCCTTTATCTCATATGCAAGCCTAAGCATTTCAGATTTTTTAGTCTTCGTTGCAGTGACCCCAATATCATCAACATATATGGCTATTCTCGGATCCTTACCCTTTAAACGAGCACGAATGAGGGCATCTATCTTTGAAAATAAACCCAGACTGCACCAGACCGCTAAACGCGATGATGTAGAAAAACCTCGTGCGATGGTACGAAGACTGCTATTACTTCCTTTTTTACCGAATGGCACGCAACACACTCGAGCAACCAATTTAGCACCCTTATATGAACAACCACACTTATAGACGAGTAAATTAATTACTCGGTCTTCTGTAATTTGTTCAAAAAATCTGCGAAGATCCAGTTTTAGTAGAGTTCTTTTTCCCTTTGCTCCTTGTAGATGCCTTACCGCAAAGACGTGATTGCTACTTCGCTTACCTCCAAAAATATAATTCGGTATCAACTCATCACTTGGCGCTAACAATCTTTCATCAATCTTACTTAGCAAAAATCCGAGCGGCGTTCCCTTTGCACTACGAACCCACTTTTCTTCGTGAGGCTTTGATCTTTTTAGATTGTCCTTCCAATAACGATCAAAATTCTTTAAAACATTAGAAATTAATTTTTGGGCCTCCTCTTTAGAAAAACCCTTATGGCTCAAATGCTTCGCCAATTCGGTCTTTCCTCCAATGTGTAATTTTGGATAATTATTCTTCAACACCATATCACCGTAATCTTTTTGCTTTTGATGCTATTAGCGTCCGTTGCATTCTTTCGCCAAAACTAATAAGCCAGTTATTGACCTGACCGACTTTAGTTAATGGATATTCTTGATCAATAAAGATGAATGGAGTGATAGAAGCAGGATGAACATCTAAAGCCTTAGCTAACTTTAATATAAAATTCTTCGAGACTTCCTTCTGGTCCGTCTCGATCATCGATATTAGAACCGTTGATACACCAAGCTTAGCTGCGAACTCAGCCTGAGTCAGATCGGCTTCTTCTCGAATACTCCTAACTAATTGCGAAAAAGTTAACATATACGACTAATGGACGACTACTTTAAGATATCTCGGATGATTTGGACGATCTTGAGTATGATTTCCATCATACTTAGAGCATCCTTCATCCATCGAGGTATCTTCATAAATAGTCGCCCATTGATACGGAAGATGCGGTCCAGCAATTTCATTCAAGTCAGTCATATATATATTTCCGTACAAATGTTGATGGCGAATTATTCGTTTGGGAACTAATTTATATAAGACCATCCAAGATTCACGGCAATTAATCGTTTGACATCTTCCGGTAACTACCTTGCCGTGAGGCGAGGAGGTCCCAAGAGAAAGAAGTAGAAATATAAATTAAAAATTTTAATAATATTTAACTTCTTACCCAATATCTAACGTCGACTAATGGACGCCGAGCATATAACCCGGCCCCAGTTACGACGAAAGTCCGCTCAATGTAACGTTTCAAGCGGTCAGATACGCAAAGGTATCTCAAGTAATTTCGATCAACTGCTATTCTTGCTGGATCTATTGTAAAGTCCTACCATCAAAATAAATGTTATACAAAATGTATAATTACGTCAATACCACTTATCCACAATACTCGCTAGAGAAGTCCGCATGTACTACGCTCCCCTCATCTCTATGCCCGACATCTATCAAACGTTTCATCTTGGCGTAAACGTCTTTGTCCTTCGTGGGACACAGCTTCTGCTTGGAAAGCGGAAGGGGGCGATCTTTGGAGCAGGAACTTGGGGACTTCCCGGCGGGCATTTGGAAACGGGTGAGGCAATGAAAGAAGCGGCGGCACGGGAACTGATGGAAGAGACAGGACTCTCGGCAACGCAATTGGAATTCTCAAATATCGTGAATGATCGAAGCGGCGAACAACACTACATTCAAGTCGGATTCATTGCAGACGGCATCATCGGCGAACCCGCCATCAAAGAGCCGGACCGATGCGAGGAATGGAAATGGTTCGAGGTGAATGCCCTGCCGGAAAATTTGTTTCCACCGCATATCAATCAGATCAACAATTTTCTTCAGAAACGATTGTTCGCGGATGCGTAGCACGGCTCACGCGACGCGATCATCTATTCAAATAAATTAATAACCCCGCAAGCTCTTTCGATGTTGCGGGGGCAGTGGGCGCGGAGCGCCAGTTGTGAAACGAAGTGAATGGGTAACGGGGCACTCGTTTAAACGAGCGGATTCCCCTGGCTTATAGGAACGTCACGGCAATGATGACGACGGCGGCAATGATGATGCAAAAAAGAATGACACCACCGCTGGGACCTTCACCAGGTTCCCGTTCACCGAGCGCTTGAGACATCCGATCCTCCAATGTGGAATGGATCACACATGCGATCCGCCAGGATCGTACTCTTTATGAACGCGTCGTCAAGATCGAGATCTGAGCCTGCCTTTTAAACTTGACATGTCCTAAGAAAGCTTCTAGATTTGAAAACGCACCTACACAGAAAGGGGGCTGAACGTGTTTAATCCCATTCAATGGGC
>JAHFIK010000008.1:15988-25613 GCA_023246415.1 Candidatus Uhrbacteria bacterium | reverse complement strand
GATTCAAAGGGGTTCATATGGGGATCAATATAGAACGGATTCTTAGTATTGGTAAGGGCGAGAGTGATTCTTAAGCCTTTTTTGGGGAAAAGAAGAGCACCCATTCGACGAGCGAGAGTGAGCACATCTTCTTTTGATGTGCCCACTCCGTGTCGGTGGGTGCTACGAGGTGGCGAGGAGGTCCTGCCAGCCCATGACGGTCCATGACGCGATTCGTTGCATGAGCACCAGTGCAGTGGGAGATTCGATTGATTCTTCCACCTTGGCGATCTCTGTCATGCGCGTCAATGTGACGCCGAACGGATCGAGCGCGATCGGTTCGCCAGTGTCTCGCCTGAAGTAGACGCTGATGGCCGGCCAGTAATGAACGAGCGAATCAATGATTCGAAGGTGTCGTTCATCTAACTGCGAGAACCGATCGACATGTCGAACCATCCAACGGTATTCGAACTCCGTTTTTGGAGAGATGATCTCGAACACGCAGAGGTTTTCCAGTTGATCCGGAAAACACACGTCGAATCGAAGCGTAAACCGTTGATCGGTTCGATCCTCCCGATATGTCATCGTGAAGGGTCCGCTTTGCTTCTGAAGTCGATGCCCGTCGGTTTTGAATCCAGCCTCGCGCAAGATGCGAGCAAACTGATCGAGCGCGTTCGAGGACGTTCCCTGAAGAGCTACGGTCTGATTCATGTCCTAACCTCACTTGTATGGTTGTTGCGAAATATCGCGTGAAAACGAAAATAATGTCGAAGTACGAATACGCACCATACACCGAATCCCTCAGTTTGTCAAGTATACTAGACTACTTGAGAGAAAAATAGCTCTTTTTGGGCAATTTCCAGGCGAGTATGTAAGGAGGCCGGATCCGACCTGCTCGCATACTCACCTACTTACCTACTCACCCGCCTCACGATTGACACACCACTCAAAACCCGGTATCCCTCACGCACCGGTTCGATCAAGGAGAACACCGTGAGTCAAACAACAAAGCCCGCACGTTCAAAAACGCACGTCGCGAAACGTGCATCTCGTCCGTCAAAAGCGGCCCTTCCATTTCCCATCAATATTGAAGCGATGGTGCACTGGTACCGGCAAGAACTCGAACAGCATCCAGATGAAATGCATTTTCAGGCCATGGCGGATTTCGTTGCGTTGCTCGTCCATGCCGGAAAAAACGATCTCGCATTCGAATTCGTGGAGCGGTTCGTGGCGTTACAGGATTCAAACGCATCCTATCTGGGCATCGAACTCATTCAAGTCCTTGCCGAACAGGAAGGATCGGAAGATGAAGCGCGCAAACTTGCCCCGTGGGTCGAGACATTCTTTGACACGGATGCGACGATTGACGGGCTCCCCTGCGAACCCTATCTCGTCATTGCCGAAACAACGCACGATCCCGATGACATCCGCACTGCGCGAAAACACGTTCTGGCCATGACGCATGATGGCGATATTGCCTGCGGACGATTTCGCCTGTGGCGTCTCGATGGGAATTCCACCGATCTCGCGAAGGTCCGTGCACACATTCGATCACACGGAGAAGGCGCCGTCTTCATCGGCATCGGCCTCACAAAGCTGACGCAGCGCCCCGATGATTTTCAAGCCTGTTGCAACGCAATGGCAGTGCATCTCCACGATATCCCGGATGAATTCGTTCAGCAGACACTGTTACGCGAACTGATGGACGTCGTGCCCATTATGCTGTCGACCGATATTACGCACGTCATTTCATCCCTCAGGCAATCGGGCGCGCAGGCTGGCAGTCAACTCGTGATTACGCAACTCGAACAGGCGCTTGCACAACGCCCCACGCAACGAGTCAATTCCCTCGCTGAGACGAACTAGCAAATCCATGCTCGTCCTCCACCACGCCGACGTTCCACCCTGGAACGACGGCGTGCTCTTTATTTACAACTTGCGTCGCTTGCCTGATTTGACCATTCTCCTGATCAACCGCACACTTGAATCAGCAATATGCAACAAGAACCGTTCGCCGGTGATAAAAAAGTAGGCGCCTCGTGGCTCCATGGCCCGGAACAGCGGATCATCCGGTTCGCGATGCGATATGTTCCCGCATGGATCAAAAGCTATCATCTGACACTGGCGACCATTCCGATCAGTCTTGCGATTGTCGGTTGTAGTTTTCTGGCAAAGGGAGACATTGGATGGCTCTGGGCCATTTCAGCACTCATCGTGCTCCAGTGGATCACAGATTCGCTTGATGGGGCCGTTGGTCGGGCGCATGGCGAAGGACTCATTCGATGGGGGTACTACATGGATCACTTTCTGGATTACATCTTTCTCTGTTCCGTTCTCATTGGCTACTCCATTCTCCTTCCGGATCATTTTAAGTACCTCCAGTTCTTCGTGCTCGCCTTGTTCGGCGCATTTATGGTGAATGCGTATCTCGCATTCGCCGCCTCGAACAAATTCCGCATTTCATATCTCGGTATTGGCCCGACAGAAATCAGGATCCTGTTCGTACTCATTAATACGCTGCTCATCTTCTTCGGAAAAACCTACCTCGCCCAAACACTCCCCTACGTGCTCCCGCTAACGGTCGTCGGCCTCATCATCGTCACCTACCGCACACAGCGCGAACTATGGAAGATGGATCAGGAAGCGAAAAAACAACAGGCTCAATAGCAATCAAGCAATCCAACAATCAAACAATCACATTCTCATCCAGAATTGCTTGATTGTTAGATTGCTTGATTGTGACGATCCCTGCTATCGTATGTCCTACTATGAGCGATGACGTCTTAGATCCAAACGTGGATCCTGAAGGAGAATCCCTCGAAGGGAAAAATCCGACCTACGAAGACATTAAAAGCATTCGTGATCAATTCTTGCGGACCGTTGAAGTTCCGAAAGATAAGCGACGACTTCAAATCCTCGTATGCCCAGTGGGAATTGTAGGATCAGGAAAAACAACGGTCATGAAGCCGCTCTGTTTCCGACTCGGTCTCGTCCGGATCTCGCTGAACAAGATTCGCATGTTGCTCAAAGCGAATGGATTTAACTACACGCAAACGCTGGCCATCGCGCACGGAGTGGTCGGTCAATTTCTCCAAGATGGGTACAGCGTGGGTCTCGATGTGGATTGTGTCGGAGCAATGAATGCATTCGTGGCGGAACAGGAAAAAACATTTCATGTCCGTGTGGTCTGGGTTCACATTAACCCGCCGGAAGCCTACATTTTGAAAAAATTCCATCGCCTCGGCTACGGAATGATCTTCAACAACGCCGAAGAAGCAATCAAAAACTACCAGCGTCGCAAACCGTTGCATGAAAATCTGGAACTGCCGTTCGTGTACACGTTTGACCCCTCACAGAGCGATCTCGAACAGCAGATCGAGTACTGCGCAGAAACAATTGAGCAAATCCAGTAAACAGCACTGAACGTAAAAAACGAAAGGCGCCCGGCAACAGAAGCTGGGCGCTTTTCTGTTGCAGCGGACGCCGCAGGGGAAGATTCAGCAGGTGCTGCTGAAATGGTCATCGCATTGAAGCGATCTTTCAAAGAGAGCTGTGATCAGCCGTTTCTGTGCATCGGGTCACGTGCTTCGCGTTCTCGCCAAGAACCGCGGCGATCTGCTCGAGTGAGAAATCACCGTTCAGAATCAACCGATTCATGCTCCCGGCGATCAGCGTCATGTGGACGCCACCCGGCTGAAGGGACTCGAGTTTTTGGCGATCTGCCGCCGGCCAGTCTCCATCTGATCGAAGTAAGATAGTCTGATTCTGCTTGGGTGCGTTCATCGAAACGATTCTCCTTGTTGCAACCATGGCACAACGCTCAACAATGTGTGACGGTGCTGAGGGAATCTGTATCACATGGACGCGGGATGTCAACGGGATTCGTGGCGTCGTCCGTCGTCCGTCGTGGCGTCGGGTCGGCCGGCCGCAACAACGCAACGACGGACGACGGACGACGCCACGAACAACAAATCCACCCCCTCCGCACATCGCCCAACCCCCTTTGCCCTTTGCCCTTCGCCCTCTCCTCCCAACCCTGGCAGAACCCCGGTTTTCCTGTAAGATAGTACCGTTATGCTGACAGACACTCTTGAAGCCCTTCGGACCGATCTCGAACGTGCGATCGGCACCGTTGAATCCCTCGACGCCCTTGCAGAGGTGGAGACGAAATTCCTTGGTCGCAAAGGCGAACTCACCAACATCTTGCGACAGTTGGGTGAACTCCCCGTGGAGGAACGAAAAGCCTTTGGACAACGGTCGAACGAGATTAAAGTGGAAGCAGAGGCATGGATTGCCGCCGCACGCGAACGATTGGAGCGCGCCGTTCGATCAGCGATTGGAGAAACGGAACGCGTCGATGTCACCGAACCGGGGACGCATCCCACGGAAGGACATCTCCATATCATGACGCAGACGATCCGCGAGATCACGCAGATTTTTGAACGCATCGGATTTTATCGCACGCGCTATCCGGAAATTGACTGGGACTGGTATGCGTTCGAATCCCTGAACATGCCGTCCGATCACCCGGCGCGCGACAACTGGGAGACGTTTTTCATGGATGCCGGCGAATCGAAGCTCGGAAAGATGGTGCTCACGCCGCATACCTCAAACGCCCAGGGGCATGAACTGGAACGAAAGCAATTTCCGATTCGCATGTTGAACATCGCAAAGTGCTATCGCCGACAGTCGGATACGACGCATGCGCCGATGTTCCATCAGTTTGAAGGCCTCTACGTGGACCGTGATGTGAATCTCACGCACCTCACCGGCATTGTGAAGTATTTCGTGGAATCATTCTTTGGAAAGACGCGCACGTTCCGCTTGCGACCGCACCATTTCCGATTCACGGAACCGTCCTTCGAAGTCGACGTATCGTGTGGCATCTGCAACGCGACCGGACTCACCGCAGACGGTCAGAAGTGCCGCGTCTGCAAGCGCGGATGGCTGGAAATCGGCGGCTGCGGCATGACACACCCGAACGTCCTCAAATCCTGCAACGTGGATCCGGATATCTACACCGGACTCGCCTTCGGCTGGGGCATCGAACGGATCGCGATGATGAAGGATGGCATCAATCTCGCGGATATTCGAACGCTCTACGAGAATGATTTGCGATTTTTGAAACAATTCTAGACTCGTTGCGTCCCCCTTCGCGGTGCGCTTCGGGGGACAGGTCGTGTATCGTTACACAAATCGCAACCCACTCCCCACTTCCCACCGCCCACTCCCCAATTATGAACTCCCTCGTCTCCTACAACTGGCTCAAAGAATACGTCGACCTGAAGGACGTCACCCCGGACGATCTCGCAAAACAGATGTCGCTCTGCGGACCGGCGGTTGAAAAAATCATTCCGCGCGACGTTGATTTTGAAAAAATCGTCGTCGGACAGATTACGTCGATCAAGCCGCATCCAAACGCAGACAAGCTGAGGCTCGTCACCGTTGATATTGGCACGCGGACCATTGATCTTGTCTGCGGAGGGATCAATTTAAAAGAGAAGCAGTGGGTCCCGGTTGCACAGATTGGCGCGCGCGTTCGCTGGCATGGCCAGGGCGATCTCATCACCATGGAAGCGGCAGAAATTCGCGGCGTGAAAAGCGAAGGGATGATCTGCGCGGCCGACGAAATCGGACTCGCAGAGGCCTTCCCGCATGCGGAACGCGAAATCCTAGATCTCGGCATCGCGCTCCCCAAGATGAAGCTCCACGCAGGCACCCCGCTTGCCGACGTCCTCGAGCTCGCTGGTGATGTCATCATGGATATCGAAGTCACCTCAAACCGCGTCGACGCCTTCGGCATGGTCGGCCTGGCCAGGGAGGCGAGCGTGATTCTGAATAAGAAATTGCTTTGGAAGGAGCCGAGTCTAGAAAAAATACTTGTTACGAAGTCGCGAGGGCACGAGGGCACGAAATCCGATCCGGCCCACTCACCACTCACCACTCACCACTCACCATCCGTAACCGTCCACGACAACACCCTCTGCCCGCGCTACCTGGCCGTCCGCATGACGGGCGTCAAAAACAAGCCGTCTCCGTGGTGGATGAAACAGCGACTCCTTTCAGCGGGCATTCGGCCGATCTCGGCGCTCGTTGATATCACGAACTACGTCCTCCTCGAATGCGCACAGCCGATGCACGTCTTTGATGAAACAAAGATGACGAAGGGTTCGCACGGAACAGAAATTCATATTCGTCTTGCACGCGAAGGCGAGAAGATCAAAGCGCTCGATGGAAAAACGTACGATCTTGATGACCAGTCCCTCGTCATCGCGGATGCGGAACGACCGGTGGCCGTTGCGGGCGTCATGGGTGGCGAAGACACAGGCGTTGACGAAGCCACGACAGACATCGTCTTTGAAGCCGCGACGTTTGACGCCGTTTCCGTCCGACGGACGGCCCGCCGACTCAACCTTTACTCTGATTCGCAGCTCCGATTCGAAAAAGGGCTCTCAACCGAATCCGTCGTCCCGGCCATGGCGCGCGCCATTGAACTGACGCGCAAGCTCTGCGGCGGAACGGTCGTTGGACCGGAAGCAGACGTCCGTGCAAGCGAATACAAACCCCTCTCGTTCTCGATTGGCATCGATGAGATGAATAAGCTCATCGGGATTCCAGTCAAAACAACGGAGATCGTCTCGATCCTCAAGCGACTTGGATTCGGCGTGAAAAAGGATGCAAAAAAGATCACGGCCGAAGTCCCCTGGTGGCGCGATAAGGATATCGAATCCGGACGCGATCTCGTGGAAGAAGTCGCACGCATGGTCGGATACGGGGCGTTGCCGCCAACACTCCCATTCGGACTCGCCACGCGCGCGAGCGATGCGATCATCGCCTGGGAAGACAAGGTCCGCGATCTCGCGAGCGCATCAGGATATACGGAACTGTATGGCTATTCCTTCGTATCCAAAGGGATGCTGGAGAAGGCAGGATTTGATGCCTCGCGTGCCCTCCGCATTGAGAATCCGCTGACCGCTGATTTGGAATACATGCGGCCGTCGCTCCTCCCATCGATTCTCGACGCGATCGCAAAAAACAGCGAACGCGAAGACGGCATGCACGTTTTCGAATGCGCGAATGTCTACCTCCATAAAGATGGAACGCAGGGGAAGGAATGGAAAGATCTCCCAAATGAATTTTCAGAGTGTGTCGTCGCTATTCGATCACAAGAGACGGAAGAGCCATGGAGAGAAGCGAAAGGGTTCGTAGAATTGCTCGTTGATAAACTCGGCGTGAGCGACGTCCGATGGGCGCGCATCACGAGTGACTCCCTCTGGCATCCGGGTCGTTCAATCCAGGCGTTCGTCGGCGATCACCTCATCGCCACGATTGGTGAAATCGCGCCAGACGTCGTGGAAACATTCGGGATCAAGGGACGCGTGGGCGCCGCCGCCATCTACCTCCAGCAGCTCGTCACCATGGCATCCCCATCGAAGACCTACATCCCGCCGTCCGCATTCCCCGCCTCAAAGCGCGATCTCGCCATCATCGTTGATCGCAACACGGCCTACGGCAATGTGATGCACGCCATTCGCGGCATTGATGCCCTCGTCCAAGACATTGCGTGGTTTGACACCTACGAAGGCAAAGGCGTCCCAGACGGCAAAAAATCGCTCGCCATTCACCTCACATTCTCCTCCCCAGAGAAAACACTCACCACGGAAGAGGTCGACGCGATCATGGAAAAAATCACGCTCGCATTGAAAGAAAAATTCGAGGCAGAAATCCGATAAGCGTTTCATTCGGGAGGGGCGGGATTCATCCCGCCCTTTTTTGATTCCACATTTTACAAAAATGAATCACCACCTCTTTTGTCATTCTGAGCCTGCGAAGAATCGCTTTCTCGGCATGAACATTCATGTCGACTGAGCGTTCACGATATGAAAGCGATTCTTCGCGAAGCTCAGAATGACAAAAAGGAAGCGCGCACAATGACGTGGAACCGCCGCCGCCAGCAGGTACGCCAGCGGCGTGCCCCTCCCGATTCGCTCTGCTACCATTCCCCTCATGCCAAAACGCATTTCACCCTCCACGCTGAAGGCCCAGGACCCGATCCTGATGCGGGCAATTGGAAAGATCTGTTCGTCCGTCGTCCGTCGTCCGTCGTCCGTCGGTTCGGCCGGCCGGACGACGCCACGACGGACGACGGACGACGCAACGAACCCCCGTGCCTTCCTCGTCGGCGGCTTTGTCCGCGATCTCGCTCTGAAACAGCATCCGAAAGATGCGGATCTCGAAGTGTATGGCGTTGACGCCAAGACGCTTGAAGCGATACTGAAAAAGTTATTTCCAGGGAGAGTAAACGCGACAGGAAAAGCGTTCGGCGTATTCAAAGTGAATATCGGACGTCATCAAGAACTCGACGTTGCACTCCCCCGACGCGAATCAAAAGTCTCCAAAGGTCACAAAGGATTCTCGATCACCGGCGATCCTTCGATGGAGATCGCTGAAGCCGCACGACGACGCGACTTCACGATGAATGCAATGCTCCTTGATCCGAAGACGGGAGAAATCATCGATCCATACCACGGTCTGGATGATCTCGCATCGCATACCTTGCGCATCGTGGATCCGGCAACGTTTGGAGAAGATCCGCTGCGTATCTATCGCGCCATTCAGTTTGCCGGACGATTCGGGATGGAAACGGATCCGAAGTCGACAAAACTCCTGAGAGACATGGTGAAACGCGGCATGACAGACGAACTTCCGAAAGAGCGGATCACGGAAGAACTTCGGAAGCTCCTGCTCCGATCCGAGCGGCCGTCGATTGGATTAAACCTCGCACGCGTCATCGGACTCATTGAGCGCGATTATCCGGAACTCCACAAACTCACCCAGACTCCGCAACGATCTGGATCGCACAATGAAGGAACGGCTTGGGATCACACGATGTACGTCCTCGATGCGATGGCAAAACTGATTCGAGATCCGAAATGGACGCTCACGGATCATGAACGCATCGTCTTGATGCTCACTGCGATTACGCATGATCTCGGAAAAACGGTTGCGCCATGGCGCGTTGTCCAGCACATTTCCTACGCATTCGCAGACCACCCGCGCGCCGGAGGCGTTCCCGCGGCAACCTTCCTGAACCATTTTTCATTCAGCGATGACACGAATACGCAGGTCGTCATGCTCACGATGAATCATCGACGCGGGGGCGTTATTCTTGGTCAGATCCGTCAAAAAGAATGCTCGGAAGACATCCTCGTCAATGAGCTTCGAAAGCTCATCCGAGACATCTCCCCCATTACCTGGAATGCCTATCTCGTCTTGAGCAGTGCGGACACGCTTGGTGTCATCGGTTGGAACAGCCGTCAACAGGCGCACGATCTCGTGACAAAACTTGATCGTCTTGTGAAAAAATATCGGATCCTCAAACTTGCACAGACGTCGCTCCTCACGGGTGCTGACCTCATGAAGCTTGGGATGAAACCGAGTCCAGCCATGGGATCCCTTCTCAAAGAAATTGAGAAGGCGCGTGATGACGGACGCATCAAAACCAAGAAAGACGCGATCCAACTTGCCAAAAATCTCATGCCGGATAAGATACAAAAAGCGATCGGAAATTAAGGGTTTTTCCGCATTTCACACCGTTTTTCCCAAAGAGGAGGCCTGGCCTTCTTTTTGTTAGCCAATCGCTTCC
>JAHFIK010000008.1:9786-15888 GCA_023246415.1 Candidatus Uhrbacteria bacterium | reverse complement strand
GATCGTCCGGTCGTTCGGATGTATGAAGGGAAAGAAGGGATCAAGGCGATCCATGAAGAAGTCCTCAAAATGGAGGATCTTCACGTCTGCGAAATGCTCGACAGTGTCACGATGCGCAAAGTCATCAAAACAGAAGAGCTCCAAGGGATGCGCAAAGATGCTGGGAATCGCGGCGCGACGTCGCTTGGTTTTTATACCGGTGAACTCTACCTCCCCGATGCGGGCATCAAGGCTGAACGCTACGTCCTTCCGGAATCCATGTGGGGGTTTAGCAGTCAGATTCTCCTTATTCGCGACAAAGTCATTCTCTTTGATTTTACGGGAAAAATGCACGCGATCGTCATTGAAGATCCGGCGATCGCAAACGGCATTCGCAATCTGTTCAGTCTCTCACGTCATGCGATGATCGCAGAACAAAAATCCAACCCGCCCATGTATCACGTTGATGAAGAACATCTAAAGCATGTGGCGATGGAAGCGATTCGAACGGCGTCGGTGTGAGTTGTGAGTTGTGAGTTGTGAGTTGTGAGTTGTGAGTTGTGAGTTGTGAGTTGCTTAGAGTGTCTGTGGACTCTCTTTGTACGGCAAGTTGCTTGAGCGAGAGTACCCCCTCTTTTGTCATTCTGAGCGAAGCGAAGAACCCCTTTCTAGAGTGTGGATGACAGACGGGCTCAGGCACCCTCTTTCGTAAACGGTCTCGAAGCGTTCTCTACGAGACTGTTTGCGAAATCGATGATCTGAGACGACTCAGTGCGCTCCTCTGGAAAGGGATTCTTCGCAGGCTCAGAATGACAAAAGAGATTGTTATTCAGTCTGAGATGCTCTCGCTGATCGTTGAGACGCTCTCGCCAATCGTGTTGCTCTGCTATCCTTTCAGGAGATATGTTTTCCCCTCGAACCACGGCGTTGGCCCTGACGCTTATCGGCGGACTCATCCTCACCCTCGGTGATGTCGCGATGAAAGCCTGGGTATCCAGTTCCAAAACCGGATTCTTCGCGATCGGTCTGTTCATCTATGTCATCGGACTCTGCCTGTTGGCTTTCAGTTTTAAATTCGAAGACATTGCGGTCGCGTCCGTTCTGCTCGTTCTCTTTAATACGGTCTCGCTCATCTTTGTGAATCGATTCCTCTTTCGTGAACCAACCTCGGTGATGCATCTCGTGGGGATCGCAATCGCGATCATCGCCGTGGGGGTGTTGGAATTTGCGAAATAAATTTTCTGTTTTTAAAGGGGCGCGTGCGACGCGCCCCTACGATATTGCGGATTACGCCCGCTTTACGCCGCTGGCCATTTCTTCGAGGCGCTCAATACGCTCTTCGATGGGCGGGTGCGTTGAAAACCAGCGTGCCATGATATTGCTCTTGAAGGGGTTTACGATAAACAGCGACGCGGTCGTTTGCTGACGCGGCGATCCCATGAGGGGCATCCGCTGTGAAGCGTATTCCAACTTGCGAAGCGCGTTCGCGAGATCCATCGGCGCACCGGTGAGTTTTGCGCTCGCCTCATCTGCACCGTATTCGCGAGTTCGAGAGATCGCAAGTTGAATGACGAGTGCGATGATCGGCGTCAGAATCACCATCGCGAGCATCGCCAGCGGATTCTGACCGTTCCGATCCCGGGATCCGCCGCTGAACATCATCCCCCAACGGAGCATGCTCGCGATGCTGGAGACGGCAGAGGCGATCGTCGCCGCAACACAGGAGACGAGTATGTCGCGATTCAACACATGACCCAATTCGTGTGCAATGACGGCGCGCAGCTCATTCTCACTCAACAGATTCAAGAGACTCGGAGAAACGGCGACCGCCGCATGATTCGGATTTCGTCCCGTTGCAAATGCATTTGGGACCGGCATGTCAACGAGATACAACCGTGGCGTCGGAATCTTTGCGCGCATCGCAAGGTCCGCAACAATCGCAGCGAATGCGGGCGACTCCTGCGCCGTGATCTCTTTTGCGTGATACATCGATAAGACAATTTTGTCTGAGAACCAATATGAGACCACATTCATGATCACCGCAAATATCAATGCGATCATCATCCCATCTTGCCCGCCGTACGAATACCCGATCGCTAAAAAGAGACCCGAAAGCACGCCAAGAAGCAACGTTGTTTTTAGTCCATTCATAGTAAGATCACGCTATCGCGGGATGCACCGGCTGTCAAAAATATCGTAGGGGCGAGGCCGGGCCTCGCCCCTACGATAGATAAATACAAACGCGACGAGTCGAGATGAAGCACCGTCTGTGCTGCATTCGAATCGTCGCGTAAGAAATACGAATCCGATCGGATTCAATCTTCGTCTTCGTCATCCTCAACGGTCACAGGTTGTTGCGTAGATCCATGCCTTCTCGCTTCCCAAACCAAATAGGTTGAGAAGACGAATGCAATCAATCCAGCGGCGGCCAAGGCGATACTCGCCTTTTGATTCCCGAACTTCAGGTAGTACAACGGAGACAGTGTTGCCGAGAGCGCTCCGGTATACCGAAGACCGTTCAAGAGTGCACTCCAGACGCTCTGTCCTCCAAGCCAGTGAAGAATCAGTGATATCGATCCAACCACCGACACAAAGGCATACAACAGCTTCTGCGGATCTGAAATGATCTGAATCCCATGTTGAATTCCCTGCTGAATCTCTTCATGCAAGCCGACTTCCGGCGCTTGTGGCACTGGTGCTTCATGACTGCATGCGGCACACAGCAAGATAAACATGGCTGCCGTTGTGACGAGAGAAATCTTGTTCTTCATTTGACCCTTTCCAAAGAGCGGACCGCCCGGAACGCATACGGATCTTTTGGACGCCAAAAGATGCTGCCGGAATATCAAAAATTGATGTTTTTGTCAACAATACCAGTACCGAAGGCAGTCGCCAGTTGCGAGTCGCTAGTAGGAATGCGTTCCTACTGGCGACTCGCAACTGGCGACTGCCTTTCTCTTTGACCCATCCGTCACCCCTCGCTACGATCTCGCCATGCCATATACCCTTCCGCCAAACGCAAAGAACGCCTTCCATAGCCAACGACTCGATTGCTGGCAATGGGAGCAGGAACTATACGACGGCTCCACGGCCATCTTTGAATGCGTTACGCGAAAAGACTCTGCTTCCGTCATCGCGTTTCTCGATCCAAATACCATCTTGCTCACTGAACAAAATCAACCGGGACGAATTTCCTTCATCGATGCGGCAGGCGGAGTCATCGAACCAAATGAAACCCCGGAGGAGGCTGCGAAACGAGAATTTTTTGAAGAAACCGGATACGAAATCGGAAAACTCGAACTCTTTCAACGGTATGACAGCACAGGCCAAATTCGATTTTCGACCCACATTTTTCTAGCGACCGATCTCAAAAAAACCGCTGAGCAACACCTGGATGCTGGCGAACGGATTACGCTCCGGCCAACCCCGTTCGACGAAGCCGTTCAGCTTTCGCTCAAGCGCAGCCTTCGTCAGCACGGCGTGATGCTCACGATCCTGGCGCTCGCGCTTGACCCAGAAGCGAAACAGCAGCTCAGTCACTTCCTAAAATAGCGATATTTCGGCGATTTTGAACCCTTCCCTCCTCCATTCCCCGCGCATATACTGAACATCAGTCAACGCCTACTGGCCACTCGCTACTCGCAACTGCCACTCTGCTATGAATCGCATCACCTCCATTTTCCTCTTCGTTCTCCTCGGTGCCGGAGCCGTGGCCGCTGCCATCGTCCCGTTCTACGTCATGGCGAACAAGGATCGAAACGTCCTGGCAACGAATTTGGAGATGATTAAGGAACGCGCCGCGACCATTGAATCCGAAAAGCAGAAACTGGCGGATGAGGCGAATACGCGCGTTCAGGAAGCGAATGATGAAGTCTCAAAAGCGCAGTCAAAAATCGATGCACTCAAAGAAGACCAGCGACTCATCGGAATCTCGGAGCGTCTTCAGAACGCCGGATCACGCGAACTCCTCACTTGGACGCCGATGGTTTCCATGCAGCAGCATGTAAGCGTCCTCGTTCCAAAATCCTCTTCCGTGGAATCTGACACCGGCGATCTCTTCAGTGTCATGATTACGCCAACCTCGACCGATCCGTATGTCCATGGAGAAACATGGCTTGAAGTTCTTCCCTACAACAAGATCAAGGAAGATCAGCTCCTGTCCAGCATGACCTCGAGCACGGAAATCGCATTTACGGTCAATAAACAGCTCCTCGCGGGTCACGCAGGTGTTTCCGTGAGTGACGGATCTCGCATCTACGTTCTCACCTATCGCGATCTTGGCGAGCAGAAGAGTCTCGTCTTCCTGAAAGAAATTCCTGCGCTCGGAAAAAATGGCGCGCAACGATTCTTGGCAACGTTGGCGTTTGATGGAGAATAAAAAAACGAACGAACGCAATTCACAAAAAATGTCATGCAAGAATGGCTACATGGCTTCATTGTTTCATGGCTCCTATTTCGATACACCGCAATGAAGCCATGTCGCCATGAAACAATCTGCGCCTGACGTTTATGACGAAGAAGCAAACGCAACTTTCTCTTTTGATGCAATGGTACAAAACGTACGGTCGCCACTCTCTTCCGTGGCGCCACACGCGCGATCCGTATGCCATCTACGTGAGCGAAGCGATGCTGCAACAGACACAGGTTGATCGTGTTATTCCATTTTATGCGGCATGGCTCAAAACATTCCCGACATGGGCCGCCCTCGCACGCGCAAAAACAGACACCCTAATTCGTGCATGGGCCGGTTTAGGCTATAACCGTCGCGCCCTCTATCTGCGCGAATCCGCACGTCGCGTTGAGGCGAATGGAGCTCCAAAATCGCTTGAAGATTGGCGAGCGCTTCCGGGGATGGGGCCCTATGCCTCAGCCGCTGTTTATGGCTTTACCAAGCAAAAATTCGTCCCTGCCATCGACACGAACGTCCGGCGTGTCATCGGGAGAATCTTCCTCGGCATTCCCTATCCATTACCGAGCGACGATGATCGCATCCTTCAATGTGTAACGACATCACCGATCAAGCAGGAGATCGAAGATTCGCGGTATCTCTCGCGCCATCTCACATCCGCGCTCATGGATTTCGGATCGCTCATCTGCACGGCAAAACATCCGCTCTGTTCAACGTGTCCACTTCGCGATGTCTGTCGTGCAAAAAAAAGCATTCAAGATCATCCCACGCACGACGCACCACGTACCACGCACGCACCGAAAGAACGACGTCACGCCTCGAAGACGCACCCGGATCGCATTTATCGTGGACGCATTCTCGCGTTGGTGCGAGAAAAAAATAAAATTGAAATAAAAAAAATTGGTAAACTGGTTGATTCGACATTTGATCTAAAAAAAGATTCCGCCTGGATGAATCATCTCGTTCAACGATTAGTCACTGAGGGTTTTTTAAAACAAAAAAAATCATTCGTTACACTTTCAAACGACTAAAAGTTATCCACAGCAAACTTTTTTCGATCCATCCATCGGGAGTTCACCGCATCTTCGTCTTTCCTCTTTCATGGCGCATGAACGGTCACACGACGGATCTATCATCGATGTTTTTACGAAAGAGCACGGATAAATTATGAAACGAAACGACGCACTTTTTCTCGCAATTAAGCGCAAAATGCGACTTTTTCATCACCACATTCTTTTTTAAATCCTCCGTGATGACCGCAACGAAACTTTTTCATCGCTCGACAAACATAACGAACGAAAAAACTTTTTTCTGATTGCGTTGTAATGATCTCAAGTGGTATTCACGTTGAATTTCTTCTTGACGCATTTTTTTTATGATATACTACTCATGTAATCGGGTTGCGTACGCACACACTTCATAACGTCGCGCGCGATTCACACTAACCACAAATAGAAGGAGGTGATTTACATGGCAGCAAAGAAAAAGGCAAAGAAGACAGTAAAGAAGGCGAAGAAGACCACCAAGAAGGCGAAGAAGGGTAAGAAATAGTTTTCTCGTTTCCTTACGATGAAACGCTCTCAACAGAGGGCGTTTGTCGTTTCAAAGATCAACATCTGGAATGAGCCATGAAACAATGTAGCCATGAAGCCATCTCGAATGGCATCATGGCTACATTGTTTCATGGCTCCCTAAAGGACGAATGCTACAGTAGC
>JAHFIK010000008.1:0-9686 GCA_023246415.1 Candidatus Uhrbacteria bacterium | reverse complement strand
ATTCCCATGATCGGACGACCATCTGCTTTGAGATTCACGCCGCGCTTATCGAGCGAAGCGATGAAGCGATCGAGCGAGGCGAAATCCGGCATCAATAAGACATGATGCACGCGCCGCGTTTTGCCGTTTCGCTTGTAGATACAAGAGACTTCTGACGAGAGAAGAAATCGTGTCGGACTGCGATCTCCCTTCAACGCAAACACCCCGTTTCCAGCCTCTTCCAGCTCTTCATTCATATGAGATCGCCAGCCAGGATGCGTAAAATCAGAGGTTCCGACAAGTTGGATCCCTTTGCGTTCACACCCCTTTGCGATATTCGGCAACGTCAATTCTTTCGAACACGCGCGCGAAAACTTCGAATGCAGGTGAAAATCGGTGATGAGTTTCATGGAGCTTTGATGGTAGCGCGGGGACGGTGGAGTCGGCAACTAGAGCAAACAATTTCATTGTTTCATGGCTTCATTGCCGCGATCCTGATCCCTTAGCCATGAAACAATGTAGCCATTCTTAGATTGAAACGACTTATTTTTTGATCACTGACTTTAACCTCTGATACTCACCCTTAAAATAGAAAAGGCACCCGCAAGGAAACGCGAGTGCCTTTCCCGGCGAGTGCCGTGTGTGATCTGACGACGAACGAATGTGATTGCTTCCGATGATTCGCTTAGTGACTGTACAACGGACGCTTTGGCTCTTCCTTGCAAGTGGAGATGGACCAGTCTATTCCGGCCTGTTCACTTGAGAAGACTGCAACAGACTCAATGTATGGCGTCTCTACACAATGATCGACGGGGATCTCATACGAACCTTGTCGCGTAGAAAATATCCGATGAGGATGTACGATGACAGAGTCTCCTCTGTCCGATACAACGAAGGAGTCCCCTCTGCGATTGTGATTCGCGACGATCTGCGAAACGCCGAATATTTCTGGATGACCGTGAAATCTAGAGCCGTCATCAGCCTCGTCTTCCATGGCATACACGACAAAGAGCTTCCGTGTTGCTTCACTTAATGTACCCGCTAGCCCATAGACGAGATAGCGCGCCTCCTGACAACGCAACTCCAATTCCCGTATATCCGGATTAAGATATCCCGCAAACTGATCTTGATCCGGATTCATCTGAAGCAAAAGTGCCTCTAACAAACGTTGCGTTGCCTGAGCAGCGGCTAGCGAAGCAAGCAATCCTTTGACCTGATTCTGATTGTACATGATGACATCCTTTCTAAACCTTTTGTGTTTGATGGATATTTCCTTGCTTTTCCAATATTAAAAACAAGGAGATATCCGTCAAAAAGGTTCTTTTTCAAAGAACGAACGAATATACCATAAATAAGGGAATTTGTCAAGTATAGTATACAAATATTCGTACGATTAATCCCGAACACATGTCACAGCACAAAAATAGAAGAGGCACCCGCAAGGAAACGCGAGTGCCTTTCCCGGCGAGTGCCGTGTACGTGGATTCAGACTAGGTCTGCCACGTATTATCAAGGTGTTGTTGCTCTCCTGTGTCATCGATGGAGGGATCAGGACGAATCACGAATAAATCCGGATACCGTTCTTCGACCCAGAGCTCCGCCGCTCGTGACGTCGAGAAGGCAAGGACATTCAGTGTGTTCCGCGCATTCGTCCATCCCACACCATCATCGATTGGGATCTGAATCGATTCAGATCCATCGCATGCAAGCGGGCGCATGAATATGCGGTCTGGGCGATTGAAAACACCGACGTGAAGAAAATCCAGATACGCGCCTTCTTCTTCCAACTGGCCGAATCGTCGATTATGCGACCGTGAAACGCGGAAGAGCGTTGGCCAATAACGATACCCGTCTCCAAATTCCTCTTTCTCCACGACGACGACATAGGCGGACGTTCTCCCGAGAATCAATGCGCCGCCAATATTCCCATGCAGCTCCAATGCAAGACTCCGAGCTGTCTGAAGGATGTCGAGAAGCTTTTTTCGATCATCTGGATGAGCTCCGGTCACGTGCTGTTCGAGATCCTCGATGACCTGTTGAAGCGAATCTCCTGCTCGCTTGATATGCAAAGACGCATCTTCAAGCAGAACGACCTGCTTCCCGTTCAGGACGTATTTGCTGGATTGCGGTTCTGACTCCCGTTCGTCTGACTGATGCTCCATGTGTTTCCTGCTCCCATCCGTCGTTGGGTGACGGATATCGCCCTGTATTTCTCCAAAAACAAGGCGATATCCGTCACAAACACCGTGTTAAAGAACGTTTGAGTCTTAATGGAAAATGGCGTTTTTGTCAATGTACGCGCCAAGCAAAACGACCCCGTCATTCCTCCTGAAATGCACGTGCATCACAGGACAATTCGGGGCCGTCATGGAGTCGATCATGGAAAAAGAGACGCTGGCAACGGTGTACAGAAAATGGCAGAAATGTCAGTCATCTTGTGTAAATAACAAGATCGGCCCGCTCCATCATTCATTTCTGAAATGATGAGGCGGGCCGAGTCGAGTCGATCGGGAAAGGGATGATCTCACGAAACGGTCATGCGACTACTTGATCCTTTGATCCTGTTATCGCTCCTTCCCCTGCATCGAATGTCGCAACGTCATCACGTGGTGTTTGCGTGACACCTGATTGCGACGGTTTCGGTTCGACGTGTGCAGGCGATCCCGACGAGGATCCATTTGATACCTGCCACGCACTCAACCGCTCTTCGAACGTTGCAGAACTTGCATGCTCGGAGAGCTCGCGTGCCACGTCTGCCAACGTGTCCTCATAATCAAGGACGTCGCTCGTCTGAGTGATGCCTGGCAAATCCGGTATCTGCATCGGCTCATCCAACATCGTAACAAGCTGTGAGAGCGCAGTACTTTCTGGCGAGTTGCTGATCGCCGGATGTTCTTGTGCGAATGCCGCGAGCCTGGATTTGCGTTCCATGGCGTTCAGATAATTCCTGATCGCCAATTCGATCACCGCTTCCGACCGTTCAAGTTGCGTGTAATACCGGTCCATCAATTCTGCGTTTTCCGGCTTCAATTCGCGTTCGACGAGATCTAACTCAGCGTCGTACCGGTCGCAGTGCGCGGCAAAATTCGCTGCCGCGTCAGCAATCAGCTTTGCGCGCTCATAGAATGGATCCATCAATCGATCATGATCCATGCGTTCGCGGGTGCTGGTCTTCGCTCTCACGACACGCAACATTTCGCGATGATTCATGAAGTACGCCAGAAATCCGAGCCCTAACGCAATGACCCAGAAGAGAATCGCCCAATACGTGCCTCCAATAGTGCACCCGATTGCGACGAAACCCGTAATAGCCGCGAAGAACGCAATGGGTCCGACGCCATTCTGAATATCCGGATTCGCGCAGATGTCGTTCACGGCTTTACTGATGGCTGCTTGGCGATTGACGACCTGATCTTTGATCGGTTGCGAGAGTGTCGCGATGCGATCCTGAAAAGAAACCTCCGTACGAACTGTTTTGGTTAACCGTTTCATGACTATCTTCCCTTTCCCTTGTGAAGGTCCGGTCGGGCAAAATACCCGTCCGCCAGACCAAAAATGCCGATAGGCGACGCGAAAATATAGCAAAAACGGTTAAAATTGTCAAGTATCATTTACTAAAACAGACTTTCAAAACACATCCTAAAAATCCTCGTCTTGTAATTTCTAGCAAAAAGAGGGCTTTTGCCCTCTTTTGTGATCTCAATTCTTTACCTTCTTTATTTCCCGATCAAGACCAAAATTTCCGCGTTCGTTGTCGGCTCGCCATCTGGGAGGGAGGTGACGACCGTTCCGCTGGTCGAACCCTGAATCGTTGAAACCGTCTGCGATTGCGTTCCGTTCGAGAGATCAACGATGGTGATGCCGGTTCGCTTGATCGTGGAATCGCCGATCTTAAAGACCTTTAGGCCAATGGAGCCCAGGTCTGTCTTCATCCGTCGCGCTTCACCAGCGACTCCCGAGGCGTTTCGAATTTCAATCCGTGCGGGCGTGGCAGATCCTGCAGTCGGAAGCGAGTTCGTAGCCGTTGGCTCCGTCGATGTAGCCGTGGGAACTGTCTGCCCAGTCCCTGAGGTTGCCGCCATAAGCATCCCGACGATCCGATCCTTGTTCGGCGAGTACACTGCCACCCGGTCGCTCCACATGAGGACATAGTCCCCCTCGGACGCATCCTTAAAGAGGACCTGATTCTGCGGCTTCACCAGATCGATATTACTGATCTGCCAGATGCGAGGCTGCTCCGTTGAATTCATATAGAGGTGCGCCTTTGCCCGGTCGGCGATTGAAACTGGATCTGTCGCCGGAACCTGAGGGACTGATGGAGCTTCCGCGACCTCTTGAGGCACCGTCTCAGGCGGCTTATTTCCAACACCGATGATGAGAAGGTATGCCGCACACAATGCCATCATGACCAGGACCACCAGAAAGAGATATCGCTTCACCGGCGATGGATCTGGTTGAACGGTTTCGATCGGATTCAAATTAATCGCTTTTGGGAGTCTTCGTTTGGTCGGCATATCGTCATGCCAAGTATATCACGCGTGTATTTCGGAATGTGAGAAAATACAGCCATTTTTTTAAACTTGACATGCGTTTATCCACAGCTTTTGTCAGTCGTTGACAATATCATTCATGCGAAATACGTCATGATATCGAAGTGATCCTGATGGAGATGACGTCGCGTTGAACGAAAACGAGTCACGCGTCTCAAACAACAATCTCATAATCTGATAAAGACGCTCGCAACCACAGTGATAACACATTTTTCACAATACAAAGCCAAAAAAAGAATGATAATCAACATTTTTATGCCTCATCGCCCTCTCAGCGTCATCTTTTCAGCAGCTTTACCCCTTTTGTATGAGAACGCTGGGTGGCAATGATCGCTTTTCTCATGACGCGAGACCTGATTTGGACGACATCTCTTCTACATTCTCCAATTCCGCCTCCGTTCAATCGTAATGTCCAAACAAATCAGTACTCATGACAGAGACCCCCCCTCAACTCGATCACTGCCCGGGGAAGACATCAGGTTCCCCGGCCGTCACGACCAGCTCCTCGGCGAGTCATATTTAACGTGGCGCCTCACCCCCATCCTACCCACCAACCCGTTCCATCCTCCCCTCACACCTACGCACCTACGGACTTACAGACTTACGGACCTCACCCTCAGTATCCCTCATATCCAAAAACAGAATAACCTCTGCTAGACGCTCCACCCCCTCAAAACCGCTTATCCACACACCACGCAATGCGTTTCTCTGCACAGTTGCGCGATATTATTCTTTTCACCAAGTCTATCGTAGAATGGATACAGGGAAAGAGATCAGACATCGCACCTTCCATGATCCCACCCACCACGTTCTGATCTCCCCGGAAAAATCAAAAGAGATCTCGAGATACAACGAGATCAAAACACAAAAACAAAAAGAGAAGCCTCGAGACACAACATCTCGGGGCTTTTCATTTTCTACTGACTCGGAGATTTCCTGAAGGTGAACTTTCTCGTGATGTGGGTGGCGGGTGGGATAGGTGAGTAGGGCGGTAGGGAGGTAGGGAGGTAGGTCGGATGGGAGAAGACGAACCCTGATTTTGTCATCCTGCAAAGCGGGATCCCTTTCTAGAATATCTGGTTGAACTGGCATGCGGATTTTGATCGCTGAGTGCTCTCAGAATCCATCTGAGAGCAACTTCTTAAAAGACTGAATGCGAAACACGAGCCCTATCGTAGGAAAGGGATCCCGCTTCGCAGGATGACAAAAGAGTTGGCGCGTGCGATGCGCCACCTACGTCGATGAACAATATCCGTGTTCACTGGAAGGCCTTTTTCTTTAAGGGTTAAATAGATGCAGCGCGATTTCTCGCGTACTGAAGAATACACGATCTCAGAGCCTCCTGATTGGATCGCTCCCACTCGTCAGAAAATAAACTGGAGCGAAAAAAAGAAGTCGGTCGCCAGTCGATCAGCGAACAGATCGCTCATCGTTTCTCTTACCATCTCCCACCTCACGCGTAACAAAAAAATCACCTCAGTTCGTGCCCCACCATTTGATGTTCGGGGAGACATGACTGATCCCCTCAGCCATCGTGCAAGGCACTACGATGACCCCAGAGGTGGCGGGGTCATCCATCACGAGCATGGATGACTCATGCGAGGCCAGAATCGCTCTCGCTCGAAAAGTCATTCCGTGCGACCTCATCGTTTCTTGACTGCTCGCGAGATGAGAGACGTGTCCACTCGACGACACGGCTACCCCTCCGGTCTGAGGCATAGGAGAGAGACGAGCTGATTCAAATTTCAGTTCCAACGATCACCGTCCCAAGGCACCACTCACCCCCGCTCGAGACTCGCTCTGTGAGGGATCCGAACGCATCAATTTCCTGCCACGTCTCCGATCGAATCAACGACCAGAAATCCCGTCAGAAGGAGACTCCTGATCAGACCCCTCAAGCCGACCCGTATCCGAGGCCAAGGCCGGGGGGGGTGGGCGATCGCTAGCAGGCCGTTCGCCGACCAGGGGGATAGGGAAAGAACGACAACACGAGACAAGACCAAACGCTGTCAGGAGGCCTGGGTCAGACCCGGTAAAATAGCGACCCCAAGATCCCAATCCCGGATCGCAAAAAGACGGATCGCCAGCCCGCCCCTTAGAGATCAATGGATGAAAGGGACCGGAGAGATGCGACGGGTCTGAATCGCACCCCCATCCAACCATCATTCATTCGCAGGCCCCCTGAGGAGACATCAACCAGAAATAGAAAAGAGACCCCCAGCCACCACCCATTCATCCTTCTGATGCAATCACAAAGCATTCCGCATCAATCCGTATATTCAGACGCAGAATCGCTGATCACGAGACCCCGAATTCACAGTCTTGATGAGAAAAACGTTCTTAAATTACAAAAGATGTCATTTTAGCAAAAATATTCACTTGTTGACGCTTTGGCGGTCGAGTTATCAACATACGTGAATAACTTGACGCGCCCGTTTACGCGAGAAAAAACGATAAAAGGAAATCAGATTCGTCTTTTTACACATCTAACAGTTTATCCACAACAAATTTCGCTTAAATGAGATATTTGACAGTGGAAATGACTCCGATTGAGTCGGTATCCCTCTTTTTATGCTTCGCTTTGTTAAGCGAACTCGTAGGTCCGTAAGTGCGTAGGTCCGTAGGTCCGTAGGTTCGGATTCGGAATCGATCTGCGCATTCCATCATTTACTAGAGTTCAAAGAAATCAGCGATCCGTTCTGATCCGTTGATCGCCTAGCTCGGGGTGTTGAGTTCGAGTTTATTGCTTGCCGCAGATCCGCCTGGCCAGCCGTAAATCCCTTCATTGATCCGAACGAGGACGGCCGGATCAACTGACCGGTCTCGACTAACCCATCTCCCCAAACAGGTTAAGATGAGGTCGTCCGCTGTCACATGCGAAGCATTTCTTCCGCATCAGACAACGGCGAGCGCGGAACCGTAGTTCAGACTCCACCACATCCTCCTTTTGTCTTTTCTGGTGCCGACATCTGAGTCGGGTTATACTGCCAGCAATATGAAACATTTTTCTTTATTGATCACTGTTAGCATTTTTTCTCTTTTTCTCGCATTCCCCGCATTTGCCTACATCGGACCTGATACGTTCCCACCAACGGTTGGTGATGTGACGGCAAACGTTGATCAGCCGCCAGCTGGGACCTATGTCACCTATTCCGTGACGGCGACAGACAATATCGGTATTGCGAGTTGCCAATTATTCCTCGACGACGCAGAGGTTGGCGACATGGCTGCGCTCGGCACAGGGCCTTACCAGTTAAGCTACCGCTGGCCCTGGAGCGCAAGCTCAACAGACCATTCCGCATTTGCACGGTGCGTTGATGCTGCTGGAAATTACAAATCCTCCGCTGGGACGAAGTATTTCACCGTCACCCCAGGCACAGATACGACCAATCCGGTCGTGGGTGCCGTCACACCGAGAAACGCCGTTGCGGGGGTTCCGGTGACGTTCTCGGCGACATACAGCGACAGTCAATCCGGCGTCGTACAATGCGTACTCTATCGAAACGGAACACGACTCTGGACGAGCGCGACGTGGGCCCCTTCGCCGTCGGGAACCGCTTCCATCACGGAGACGCTCTCAGCGGGAATGAATAATCTGACCATGCTCTGCATAGATGCCGCCGGAAATAACGGAAGTGGAATGCAGACCGATGTGACCGTAGCCGCATCTGGCGATACCACCCCACCGAGCGTCGGCAATGTCTTTGCAAGTATTGATGAGCCGCATGCGGGGACAGAGGTCACCTACTACGTCAACGCAAACGACAATGTCGGCATTGCGAATTGCCATCTCTTTATTGATAACGCAGACGGTGGAAGCATGCCACTCGCAAGCTCCGGATCCTACGCACTCAATTACACCTGGCCAGTGAGTTCGGTCGACACCACGCACTCCGCGCAAGCACGATGCAGTGATGCCGCCGGGAACAGTGCAACGTCTACGGGCGTTAAATTGTTCCACGTCACGCCTACCGTCGTATCTTCCAATGTCTCTGCAATAAAATCAACGATCGCCGCAAATCCCGTATCCACGATTGCAGACGGATCGCATAACGTCACCGTCATTGTAAAAGTCATGAATGATTCAGGCACCGTCCTTCCAGGAAAAACAGTTTCGCTCTCAACGACGGGATTGGTTGCCGGCGTTCACATTTCAACACCAACAATCACCAGCCAACAAGGCGAAGCAACATTTGACGTTCAATCCGCTGTTGCCGGATACGCCAAACTGGTGGCCACCGTTGATAACGTCGTCATTGTTCAGCAGCCTGTTCTCACCTTTACGGCGGCCAGCTGCCCACTCCCGACCGGACGACTCGTCAAACTCCAGGATGATCGAGATCCGAAAACCACCGAAGATACCGCGGTCTACTACTACGGCAATGACTGCAAGCGTCACGCGTTCCCGAACGAACACGTATACATGACGTGGTACTCCAATTTCAACTCTGTTGTTTCAATCTCACCCTCGGAAATGGCGAGCATGCCGCTCGGGAATAATGCGACATACCATCCGGGCGTGCGCATGGTGAAATTTACGACCGTGCCAAAAGTCTACGCCGTTTCAAAAGGCGGAGTCCTCCGCTGGGTTCCAACCGAAGCCATCGCGACCCAGCTCTACGGTACCGCCTGGAATAAGTATATCGACGACATCGCGGATGCATTCTACGGCAACTACAAATTCGGTAATGACATCGCCTCCTCCAGCGACTTCAATCCGGCAAACGAAACCTTCATGGCCCCAACCGTCGATTCGTCGATGTAGAAAGAGACAGCAATAGAAACAAAAACACCCCGGATCTCCGGGGTGTTTGCATTTCAATAGGGTTATTCCGCTGAATTCGTTGTCGACGTGCTGGTGGTTGGTGTTGCCGGATACACGTGCGCTGGAGCTGTCGGTCGAATTGAACGCGTGAGTGCCGGAACTGGAACGGGGGTCGGGTTTGTGACGCGCAATGCGCTCAGCATGGCCAAGCAAGATGCCGCGGCCGCGATGATGCAAAACGAGGCGACCACTTCGCCGTGCAGCATGTGTTCCTTGATGTGAATACCGGACGCTTTGCTCTTCCGGGCGGGCGCTTTGCTTGCTCGCGGTGCGCGACGAACAACCTTTTTCGTCGTCGCTTTGGGTGTTGCTCCTGCTTTTCTTGGCATACT
>JAHFIK010000047.1:6099-9571 GCA_023246415.1 Candidatus Uhrbacteria bacterium | reverse complement strand
ACTATGCAAAACGGGTCGTTGAAAATGCGCAGGCCCTCGCGCAAGCGCTGACGGATGCAGGATTCTCCCTCGTCAGCAATGGAACAGATAACCATCTCATCCTCGTCGACCTCACGAAAACGGGAGTTGGTCGCGGCGTCTTTTTTCAGGATGGCTTGGAGCGTATTGGACTCGTGACAAATAAGAATACGATTCCCGATGAACCGTCCTCCCCGTTCTACCCGAGCGGCCTTCGCCTCGGTTCCCCGGCCGCGACCACGCGCGGCATGGGTCCTAACGAGATGAAGCAGATCGCAAGCTGGATCGGACAATTCTCCGCGAAGATCAAAGACCTTCAGCTCCCCGTCGATAAAGAAGAACGAACTGCTGCGTTAAAAGCGTTCCGCGCATCGCTGAATTCCGATCCGTTCTATGAAACGCTCCGCGAAGAGGTCCGGGGCCTAAGTCGTCGGTATCCCATTCCAGCAAGCAGATAATCAATCCCTAAACACGTACGAGGAGGCCTGCCCCCCGAAGCGACGCGTCAGCGGAGCGAAGGGGGGTGACTTTTTCGCCAATTTCACGTACCATCTCACACCATGAAATATATCGATGGACGAGCAATGGCCGCCGCGATCCGCGCTGAGATTCGGACAGCGGTTGCTGCCCTCCCCACGCCCCCCGGACTCGGCGTGCTCCTCGTCGGAAATGATCCGGCATCACACCTCTACGTCAATCTCAAAGAGAAGGCTGCCACCGAAGCCGGAATTCATATTGATGTCCGCAGGCTCCCAACGCTGACCACGGATGAAGAACTGATTCAGGTCATCGCGGCGTGGAACACCGATACCGCAATTCATGGAATCCTGGTCCAGCTCCCACTGCCCGAAGGACATGACACGGATCGGATCATCGCCGCCATTGACCCTCGAAAAGATGTCGACGGGTTTCATCCTGACAACATTGCCGCGCTGCTCCGTGGTGAAGCCTCCATCCTCTCACCGGTGCATGAAGCGTGTCTCCGCCTCATTGCCTCAACGGGGATCGATCCAAGAAATAAGGGTGCAACCGTCATTGCGAACTCCGGAACGTTTGCCGATCCCCTCGTCCACCTCCTCCAACGTGCCGGTTTTGTAACCGCGATCATGTCTCCGGATGAAATCGACAACGAGATCTTAAAGATATCAGATGTGATCGTTACTGCAGTAGGTCGCGCGCGATTCATCGGCCCGGATCACATTCGACCAGGATGCGTTCTGATCGACGTCGGCATTGCACGTGATGCGAACGGGAACATCTGCGGCGATGCCGACCTCGATGCGCTCAAGGAGATCGATGGCTGGGTCACCCCGGTCCCTGGCGGAATCGGCCCGATGACCGTGGCGCTTCTATTGAAGAATGTCGTGAGTGCATACAGGGTGAGTTGAGAGTTAGGAGTTACGAGCTGAGAAGCGTCAGCGACGAGAAGCCTATAAAACAAAGAATCGTCCACGACATGGACGATTCTTTGTTTCTTTACTCCTCACTCTCAACTCATCACTCACAACTGACGATTACGCTTCCAACCCTTCTGCGAGCCCCATCACGGCTGCAAATCGCTTCCGTGCGTAATACGCAAGCGAAATGGCTGCCGAATGGATAATAAACAGCAAGAGCCCCTGCATAAACGTGCCAGAGTACCGATACGGACCGAGCAGCCAAATGGAAAAGGCCATGAGCAAAATCATGTCCCAAAAATAGGTCACGATGATAAGGACGATGAGCTGACGAATATTCGGAAGCACGCGCCGAAAAATCCATTCCGCAAACAAGAAGGCGAGCAAAAAGATCATCAGATCATAGATTGCCGCCAAAATGACGGGAGAGATGTTATTAAAGAAGAAGACGATACTTGCAACAAAAAATGCGGCATAGGCAACGGTCTTCAGCGTCCAAATCCAAAGCGCGCGAAACAGAATTTTTTTCATAATCAGAAATTAAAGGTTAGGAGAAGACACCGTGTACCATAGGATGCCAGACAGAATCAGGATGATTGAGACGATGATTGGGACAACACGGCTCCACAACCGTTTCTGCCACGGGTCACGACGCTTCAAACTCGCGGTCAGCGCCTGATACCCCATGAGTGAAACGATCACCGCAATAGCTGAACTAAAGACGGCACCGATGAGGCCGATGGTTGCCAAAAAATCACGAGGGGTCAAAAAGAGCAGGACCAGCGGAACGCCAAGCGACACGACCCAAGAAGCGATGTTGGAGAAATGGTAATCCAGATGGAACATGTTTCGGAGGTCCAGTGTGGTCGTGAGAAACGAGGTGATAATCGCAAGAAATCCGGCGAGCGGGAACACGAGCGCGATCACCGGAGGCAGGAAGTGGACGAGATCTGACGGATTGCGTCCGATGAGTCCGCTAGAGACAAGCCACCCGAAGACTCCGAATGCATACGTCAGAAACGCGGAAACAACAGTCCCTCGAATAATCACCTTGTATGCATCATCCCGTCGGCGACCAACAGATTCAAGGATCTCAGGGATCGGGGTAATCCCAAGCAACGAAAACAGGATGACCCCGTATGGCTCAAAGGTGACGCGCTCTGGAAGCGATAACCCAAGCAAGGAAATGTCTTCGATGCGAATCCGAATTGCAAACGCGATGATCAGAATAATAATCGTCACGATGAGCAACCACGTCAGATGCGCCTCAATCCGCGCAACAGCCGCAAGTCCATAACAGACGATAACCGCTCCGAGTACCCAGAATAACATCTGCCAAATAATGACCGGGATATTCACCCCAACGGCTTGCGCGAGCACAGCGAGAAATTCTCCGCCCAGAATGAGGTACGCGAGGTTGCTCCCAAAAATCTGAATCGTTTGAATGCCGCCGGCGAGCATCCCAACCGGCTTTCCCAGCCAATGCGCCGCATGCTGTTCAAGGCGGCCGTCTATTTTCCCGTTCGCAAGGAGCGCTTCCGCATACAAGAGATGCGCCGCGAGGACGACGAGCGTGATGGCGGCAAACGCAATCGTGGAGACCGGAACACCCCACGCTCCAATCATGGCTGGCACACCGAAGATCCCCGCCCCGACAATGGTTCCAATAAGGAGGAGCGTTGACCTCCAACGTATCTGACTCCGATCTTGCATGAAGAGTAGTTTATCATAAATGAAATGGACGCGTTGCGTGGTTGCGTCGTTGCGTTGGTTTTTCTTCAATTTCTTGATCCCGCCGTGCACCCATCCCGCGCTGTCCCCGCCCCAATTGCTTCCTCTCAACACCCGCGTTAAGGTGCTCACCGACCTATGTCGGACGCCGAACGTCTTATCCCGCAGAACATCGAGGCCGAACAGTCCCTGCTTGGGTCGTTGTTGATTGATAAAGACGCCCTCCTGAAGGTGGCGGACATGATCAATGCGGAAGATTTTTATGATGACCGGCACCGAACCATTTTTGAAGCGGTCATCGACCTCTACCGACGACACGAACCGAT
>JAHFIK010000047.1:0-5999 GCA_023246415.1 Candidatus Uhrbacteria bacterium | reverse complement strand
CAAAAATTCCGGTTGGGATCTTTTCGCTTGAAATGGGAAAAGAACAGCTCGTCGATCGTATGATCTCCGCAGAGGCTGGCGTGAACCTCTGGAACCTTCGCAATGGTCGGCTCAGCACCGAAGGGACCCACGACGACTTCGCCCGAATCGGCCACGCGCTTGGCGCACTCTCTGAAGCGCCGATTTTTATCGATGACACCGCGAGCCTGAACGTCATGGAGATTCGAACAAAAGCCCGACGCCTTCAGATGGACCAAGGACTCGGACTCCTGATCATCGACTACCTCCAGCTCATGGAAGGCCGCGCAGGCGGCGGTGGAAATTCCGATAATCGCGTTCAAGAAATCGCGCAGATTACCCGAGGTCTCAAAGGAATCGCGCGTGAGCTTAACGTTCCGGTCATCGCACTCTCACAGCTCTCGCGTCAGGTGGAACTCAGCAAACCAGCCATTCCAAAACTCGCTCACCTTCGTGAATCCGGTTCGATCGAGCAAGATGCGGACGTCGTCATGTTCATCTATCGCAAAGCCGCCGATAAAAACTATCGACTTGAAGATCTCTCTCCGGAAGAACAGAACACGGCAGAAATTCATATCGCAAAACATCGCAACGGACCGACCGGCGTCGTAAAGCTCTTCTTCGACGCGTCGCGCGCCTCGTTCCGCAACCTCGATAAATCCCGTATCCCCCCGCCCGGACTTGCCCCGGCCGCATCCGCACCGCAGCTTGAATCTGGACAGAGCGCACCGTCTACGCCATTCTAGTACGTAGTGCGTCGTGCGTGGTGCGTGGGAGGTTAAAAAATCCCACGAACCACGCACGACGGACCACGCACTCTATTCATATGTTCAACAAACTCAAACAGTTCAAAGATATCCGCTCACGTGCAAAAGCGCTCCAAGACGCCCTCTCACAAGAAACGCTCGAAGGCGTCGGTGGCTGGGGAAAGGTAAAAATTGTCATGGACGGCAACATGAAAGCAAAGACGGTTTCTATCGATCCATCACTCCTCTCGAATCAGGCCTCTTGTGAATCATCTGTTCGCGATGCGATTAACGATGCGATTACCAAAATCCAGAAGATGATGGCCACGAAGATGAAAGATCTCGGCGGCAACGATCTCGCCAAAGATGTTCAGGATCTGATGAAGTCGTAACGCTGATCTTCGCGTCCGCGATCCGCCATGACCAATCGCACGCCCCCACCGATCCATGACGTTGCCGCAGAATTCGACACCCTCCCGGGCGTTGGTCCGCGCGCGGCGTTGCGGTATGCGTACTGGCTGTTATCACAACCAAAGGACCGGATTCTTCGATTTGCCGAAGCGCTTAAAAAACTCTCAAACGGGGTCGTCCGGTGCACGATCTGCGGACTGTGGTCCGAAACCTCCCCTTGCTCAATCTGCACCGATCCAACACGAGATCCGTCCAAGCTCTGCGTCGTTGCGAATCCGCAGGATGTTCGCGTCATTGAAGATTCAAATGCATTCCGTGGTCGCTATCATGTCCTCGGCGGACTCATTGATCCGATCAGCGGTCGCACTCCGGATCAACTGTGGATCGACCCGCTCTACGCGCGCCTGACCGGAGAAACCGCAATGATCACAGAAGTGATCCTTGGGCTTGATCCAGACGTTGCGGGAGATACGACCTCCCTCTATCTCAAGCGGGAGATCACCCGACTCGCCCCAGCCATTCACATTACGCGTCTGGCCAGAGGTCTCCCAAACGGGGCCCAGCTCGAATACGCGGACGAAATGACGATCGCGGATGCCCTGGAGAACAGGAAAGAATAATCACACGTCATATACAGATAACGCCCTGCCGAGGAGAATCCCCGGCAGGGCGCTTGATGAACGAGCGAATTTGAAACGAGTTTAAGGTGACAAAATTGGAGCACCTGTTGTCGCAGGAGTCACGGAACCTGCAGTCGTCCAATGATGACTATTCCCACTGCTGTCTGTCGTCACTCCGTTTTCGAATTTCCAGAATGCCCACGCATTCGCGGGAACGGACCTGTTATTTGAGAGTGCCGACGCTTCCGTATCATCAACGGCGCGCGGAAGGACGCCCATGTACTCGAGATCACCACCAAACCACTCATTTTCTCCAGGAAAAGAGACCGTCATGCCCTGCAGGGCATTGGCAGCAATCGTGTTATGGATCGGCCAGACAATCGGCGCTCCGGAAACCCGCGTGTAGCCGACATCGAGGTGCGTTTGCGATGTAAAACGGGCAACGATGAAGATCCATCCTCCGTCATTCTCTGCGATGACATCGGGTCCGAAATTCTCATCCCACCACTGGATCGTGCCGCTCTGCGAGTAGAACCCATAGTTCTGGTAGAACAGATTCGACGCACCGATCCCTAACGATGAAATGCCCGTGGTTGCAAATCTCGCCCAGGAAAAGATCGTCACCCCGCTACTCTGCGGCGGAAGATTCCCAACCATGGTCGCTTGACCATCCGTGATACTGAAATGCGTCGCGACAATCGTTGATCCTCCTCCCGTTGTCACACCGCCGGTTGCAGCGCCACCGGTATTCGAAAATCCTCCCGTTGAAATATCACCTCCCGTTGATGAAGATCCACCGGTCACCGAGCCGCCAGTGGAAGCATTTCCACCGGTTACAGCTCCACCCGTTGCAGCTCCACCCGTTGCCGGCGTTCCGCCAGTTCCTGGAGATCCTCCTGTCCCTTGTGGAACAGGAACGAATCGAATTGCCGAGAAGTACATGGCCTTGAGGGTCTTACCCGTCCCATTATCAATTGAGACGCCGTTCACCATCGTCGCCGATGATGCGCCGAGGACCGATAACGGGACCGTGCAATCGACCCATGCATTCTGAGGAACCTTTCCTCCATTACAGAACGAAACAATCGGCACGAGTCCGGTCCACGTATTATTAACGAATAGTTCCATCGAAAGTTTGATCGTCGTTGTATTCGTTGCACCGTTGACTCGAAAAGAGACACTCTGATTTCCAGTCACGCCTGCGGTCGACATGAAGGCGATGTATCCGATTGGACTGTAGGTCGCGCTCAACGTATGCAACGACCCGTCAAGGACGGTCTTGGAATTGAGGTTGTGCGTCGTTCCGCTGCTATCCGTCCATCCCGCACCAAGCGAGCCAGCGTTATACACCATTGCCGTAGCGAGCGCGCTCCTAGAAACGTCGAGTGACTCCTCCTTTTTTGAATCGCCTGAACAACCAGCGAATACCAGCCCAATGGCCAAAACAGTAATTTTCGTTTTTTTCATGTGATACATCCAGATCTCTGAGGTATTGATACGATATGGAGTGATCGCACAGCAAATGAACGTGCCACTCCAAATGACAAGTTAAGTTTATAAGGTGCTTACGTATTTTATTTGATGCTTGCTGTTTACTCAATGCCTCAAGCAGGGCCCTCTTGACGTTTTCCCCCATTTTCTCTACTATTGCCCCACTATGTTTGCAGTCATCAAGACCGGCGGAAAACAGTATGTCGTCCGCGAAGGCCAGGAGCTCAAGATCGAAAAGCTCGATCTCGAACCGGGCGGAAAAGCTGAATTCGAAATGCTTTTGAAAGCCGAAGATGATGGCTCAAAAGTTGAAATTGGGACCCCCCTCCTCTCCGGGAAGGTCGAAGCGAGCGTCGTGGCTCATGGCAAGGGAAAGAAGCTTGAAATCGTAAAGTACAAGCCAAAGTCCCGTTACCGCCGCCACACTGGCCACCGACAGCCGTTTACGAGCGTGAAGATTGAGAAGATCTCGTAATCGAACGCATTTCACATCACATTCACGACGCCCGGAGCCATCCGGGCGTTTTGTATCATCATTCGTCATTGCACCGATCGCCTGAGGTCGTTATGATACCGGGCGTATCCACACTTCTCTGCTATGTCTCGTCATTCCAAATGGAGCAAAGTCAAACAGTTTAAGGGCGCCATCGACGCCAAACGGTCCGCGTCGTTTACGAAGCTCTCGCGTGAAATCACTGTCGCTGTTAAAGAAAAAGGAGCAGACCCCTCGTTTAACGTTCGGCTTCGCGTTGCCATTGATCGTGCGAAAAAGGGACTCATGCCAAAAGAAGTGATCCAGCGAGCGATTGATCGCGCGACGGGGGCCGGCGGAGAGGCTCAACTCGAACAGCTCTTATACGAAGCCTACGCCCCGGGTGGCACGGCGCTCATGATCGAATGTGTCACAGACAATCGGAACCGAAGCGTGGCAACCGTAAAGCATCTCTTATCAAAAAAGAACGGGACGATGGCAGGCACCGGTTCGGTCGCATACCTCTTTGATCGCGTCGGAACGGTCCATGTCCCCGATCCACTCCCCGCCGAACGACATGATGACATCGAACTCGCGCTCATCGATGCGGGTGCCACAGATATCATCGAAGATGAAAACGGCGTCGATATTCGAACAACCCCATCGAATCTGATGGCCGTCGCGGATGCCGTTGCGAAATGCGCCCTCACGGTCGAATCTGCAGAATTTGAATGGATCCCAAAAACGACCGTGGAAACCGATGAAGCGACCGGACTCGCGGTGGAAGAGCTCGTCTCAGAGCTTGAATCCGACGACGACGTCTCGCGCGTCTATTCAAACCTCGCATAGCCCTCCCCGATCTCAGTACAAAAACGACGAAGCATTTCTTCGTCGTTTTTGATTCCTGTTGCACGATTTAATCCACTGATACAAAACTCGTTCCGGTCATTTCTGCAGGGATCTGGAGCTTCATCATCGTTAAGATGGTTGGCGCGATATCTGAGAGCAATCCGGCCGATCGGTTAAACGTGTACGGACGGTCTGAGACGAGGATGAATGGAACCGGATTCAGCGTATGCGACGTCATCGGCTGGTTCGTCGACGGGTCAAACACCTGTTCCGCATTCCCATGATCCGCCGTAATGAGCACATCGGCGCCCACACGCGTTGCCGCTTCAACGATACGACCGATTGCGGTATCAACGGCCTGAACGCCCAATTTAATCGCTTCCATGCTGCCGGTGTGCCCAACCATATCGCAGTTCACCAGGTTCGTGACAATGAGCCCATATGATCCATCCTCAAGACCTTCGATCACCTTGTCCGCGATTTCTTTCGCGCGCATCTCCGGACGCTCATCGTAGGTCTTCACGCTCTTATCGCTTGGAATCATGACGCGCTCTTCGCCAGGATCCGCTTCATACCGCTGTGCGTTGAAGAAAAATGTCAGGTGCGTGAATTTCTCCGTCTCCGTGACGCGGAGCTGCTTGATCCCCGCACGGCTCACCACTTCAGAAAGCGTTTCCTTCATCTCTTCCGGCGGATATGCAACGCGCACATCCATCGCGTCATCGTACTTCGTCATCGCCACGTGATGAAGATTCTCAATCTGCTGTTCGAGGATATGCTTCGTCATCTGACGCGCCCGATCGGCCCGAAAATTCGCCGTAATCACCGCATCATTCGCGGACACACAGGCGTCATCCCCCTCTTCAATATCAATGGAGACCGGCTCGATGAATTCATCTGTGACACCCTGTTCGTACGCCGCTAAAATCGCCTCTTTTGCGGACGGGTATTTTTCCCCCTTCCCACACATCGCCTTAAAATGTTTTTCAATACGATCCATGTTGTTATCCCGATCCATCCCCCAGTATCGTCCGCCGATGCTCACGATCCGTCCAACCCCCTGCTCCGTCAGAAACGCTTCCATGTCATCGACATATTCGATGGCGCTCTTTGGCGCAACATCGCGTCCATCCGTAAATAGGTGAAGCGAGATTTTCGTGATCCCGTCTGCCTTTGCCGATCGGACAAGCCCCTTCAAATGATCCGTATGACCATGAACCCCTCCAGGACTAATGATTCCCACGAGATGTAGTGCACTCCCATGCGTTTTCACGTGATCAAACGCGGATCGAATCGCCTCGTTCTGAGCGATTTCGCCGCTTTCAACGGCCTTATTCAACTTCACGAGATTGTGATACACGATGCGACCAGATCCGATCACTAAGTGATTCG
>JAHFIK010000078.1 GCA_023246415.1 Candidatus Uhrbacteria bacterium | reverse complement strand
AGGTACTGCGAGATGATCTGCAATCGGAAGCATACTATTTCATGATTGATCCTGGTCATGGGATCGATCTCGTGATCGTCTTTGAGCCCCATCGAGGCGTTTCGGTCTGTACGCGCGAAGCAGTTCGGATCCATGAATGCACTGATCGGGGAGAGGTTGAGATGGATAGCGATCTCGCAGCGGTCGCCACGTATTATCAGAGCGCGCTTAACGCGCTCAAGCAATACGAGAAATCGTTCGAGGATCATGCGCCGGATTTTAGGGCGTTCTTTATACCAACGAAAACGTAATCTTTTCTCCTCGGAAGAGGGAACTAGAACGGCCGAAACGCGAAAAAGCGCTTCGGCCGTTGTTCGTTTTTGGTTGCGATCCACGGACGTCTTGCCGTTGCTCTTCCGGCCAATGCTTGGTACGCTCTTTTCCGCTATGTCAGACGAAATGACGCAAGGGAACGCAGAAGCGAAAATCGGAGGGATCCGACCGTTTTCGGAGTACGAGAAAAAATGGCAGGACATCTGGGAACGCGATGGCGTATATCGCGCACGGGATCCGCAGGAGGCTGCTGGCGCGGAGAAGTTCTACGGGCTTATCGAATTTCCGTATCCCTCGGGCGCGGGTCTTCACGTTGGTCATCCACGCAGCTACACCGCGATCGACATCATCACGCGTAAGCGGCGCATGGAGGGAAAGAATGTCCTCTATCCGATTGGCTGGGATGCGTTCGGGCTTCCAACAGAAAACTACGCGATCAAAAACAAGATCAAGCCGCATGATGCAACTGTGGTGAACGAGGCAAATTTCGAACGCCAGCTTCGCATGCTCGGCCTGGGTTTTGATTGGTCTCGCGTCGTTGATACGACAGATCCCGCTTACTACAAATGGACGCAGTGGATGTTCTTGAAGTTTTTTAAGAGCTACTTTGATGAAGAAGAGGGCCGGGCGAAATCGATTCCGACCGACGCCACGACGGACGACGGACGACGCCACGAACAAAATAGAATGGCGTATAAGGCCAAGACCACCATCAACTGGTGTCCGTCTTGTAAGATTGGCCTCGCGAATGAAGAGGCGGTCGCTGGCGTTTGTGAACGCTGTAATGCGCCGGTTGAGAAGCGTGTGAAAGAGCAATGGATGATTCGCATCACGAAATATGCGGACCGGCTCATCAACGATCTCGACACGGTTGATTACCTCGATCGCATCAAGACGCAACAGGTGAATTGGATCGGAAAGAGCGAAGGTGCGTTCATTGATTTTGAAGTCGCCGGTCAACCGACGATCCGCGTGTTCACGACGCGTCCAGATACGCTGTTCGGTGTGACATATGTTGTGCTCGCGCCTGAACACGAGTTCGTTTCGAAATGGATCACTGACGGCGTCATTAAGAATATCGATGCGGTAAAGGCGTATCGCGATGAGGCGTCAAAGAAGACGGAGATTGAACGGGCTGCGGAAGAAAAGGAGAAGACCGGCGTCAAACTCGAAGGGATTACGGCGAAGAATCCGGCAAATGGCGAGGAGGTCCCGATCTTTATCGCCGACTACGTCATCGCAAGCTATGGGACGGGGGCGGTGATGGCGGTGCCGGCGCATGATGAACGGGATTTTGCGTTCGCCAAGAAGAATGGGATTGCGGTGAAATACGTGGTTGCGCCACACGTCGCTGATCCGACAAATCCTCCGCAGGAAGGAAAAAAGATCGTTCCACGGAATACGGTGCATGCCATCATCCGAAATCCGAAGACGAATCAGGTGCTCTGTTTGCGCTGGAAGAAATTCAATTGGACGACATTCGTATTGGGTGGCGTGGAAGATGGGGAAGATCTTATTACCGCGGCAAAGCGAGAGGTGCTTGAAGAAACAGGATATAAGGATCTCGCTGTGGTTCGCGTGCTTGGCGGTCCGATTGAGTCGCGCTATTTTGCCGCACACAAAGACGAGAATCGCATCTCCTACTCAACGGCGATTCTGTTTGATCTCCAAAGTGAGGCGAAAGTTGAGCCGAGCACGGAAGAACTTGAAAAGCACGAACCTCAGTGGATCAATTGGAGCGATGTGCAACGCGAGGTTGTGACCTGTTTCGAATTGCCGTATTGGCTGAAGCGGATCGAAGATGAATCTGCGGATTGTTATGTCGATGAAGGCGTGAACGTGAATTCAGGGATGCTGGATGGACTACAGACGTCCGAGGCGAAAAAGAAAATCTCCTCCTGGCTCGCTGAGCAGGGGAAGGGTGGACCAACCACCACCTTCAAACTTCGCGATTGGGTGTTCTCTCGCCAACGATACTGGGGTGAGCCGATCCCGATTATCATCTGCCCGACGTGCGGATTTGTTCCGGTCCCAGAAGATCAGCTTCCGGTGCTTCTCCCTGATGTGGAGAGCTATGAGACGACAGATACAGGGGAGTCACCGCTTTCAAAGATTCGCGACTGGGTTGAAGTCTCCTGCCCGCAGTGCGGTGGGAAGGCGGAACGTGAAACAGATACGATGCCGAACTGGGCCGGATCATCCTGGTACTTCCTCCGATACTGCGATCCGAAGAATGACCGTGTGTTCGCGGATCCTGAAAAGTTGAAATACTGGATGCCAGTCGATCTCTACAACGGCGGGATGGAGCATACGACGCTTCACCTTCTTTATTCACGATTCTGGCACAAGGTGTTGTGGGATCTTGGATCCATTCCAAAAGAATGCGGCGCTGAGCCATACGCACGTCGTCGCTCACACGGTCTCATCATGGCCGAAGGCGGAGAGAAGATGTCGAAATCCAAAGGGAACGTTGTGAATCCGGATGAGGTCGTCAATCAGTACGGCGCAGACGTCTTCCGCATCTACGAAATGTTCATCGGCCCCTTCGATCAAGCCGCCCCCTGGGACACAAACGGCATCGAGGGCGTGAAGCGGTTTCTTGATAAAACTTGGCGTCTCATTGCAGCCCCAAATTCCAAATTCCAAATTCCAAATTCCAATCTCGAAACCATCTACCACCAGTCACTCAAGAAAATCTCCGAAGCCATCGAATCCCTCGGCTTCAACACGGCCGTCTCGCAATTGATGATTCTCACGAACGCGTTCGTGGATGCGG
>JAHFIK010000077.1 GCA_023246415.1 Candidatus Uhrbacteria bacterium | reverse complement strand
GGACGCGTCTGGCTTCGCGGATGGCCGTTTGATCGATGGAAGATTTTTGAACGTCCAACGTATACGGCACAATAATTTATCTCCTCTCCACTGATCTCTGAAGGTATGACTACGAAGAAAACGCCAGCGCCCGCGGCCGTCAAGAAGCCCGCAGAGGCCGCGCCAAAAAAGAAAGTTCAGCAGCCGCCGCAGCTCGTGCGCGGAATGCGTGATGTCATGAATCCGGAATGGCCGTATCGCGACAAGATGTACGAGGAAGCGAAGCGCCTCGCGGAAGATTACGGATACGAGCGGATCGAAACGCCAATCCTGGAAGAAACGTCGCTTTTCATTCGCGGCGTCGGGAAGGTCACGGATATCGTTGAAAAGGAAATGTTCTCGTTTGAAACGTCTGGTGGCGAGAAGGTCACGATGCGTCCGGAAGGGACATCGCCGATCTCGCGCGCCTACCTTCAGCACGGCATGGTGAATCGCCCGCAGCCGGTGAAGTTCTGGTACTGGAGCTCCATGTTCCGCCACGAACGTCCGCAATCCGGTCGCTATCGCGAACACACGCAGTGGGGATGCGAATGCATCGGTGACGCCTCTTCGATTCTCGATGCCCAGCAGGCGTTCCTCGCCTGGAAGTTGCTCGATGTGCTCGGGATCCCATCCATCGTTCATATCAACTCCATCGGCACGCCAGAAAGCCGCGCGAACTATCGCGATGCGCTCGTGGCGTTCTTCCGCACCAAGCGCCACAAACTGTCTGAGGATGATAAGAAGCGCTTGCTGAAGAATCCGCTCCGCTTGCTCGATTCCAAAGAGCCGGGCATGGAAGAAATGAAAGCCGAAGCGCCGCAGATCGTGGACTGGCTCGACGAAGCATCGAAGACGCATTTCATGCAGGTGTTGGAATATCTTGATGAAATGGGTGTTCCGTATCAGCTCAACCCATACCTCGTTCGCGGACTCGACTACTACACGCGCACCGTGTTCGAAGTTTTCCCTGTCTCTGAGGATCCGGAAGTCGCGAAGCTTGCCCTCGGTGGCGGTGGACGGTACGACATCTTGATTGAACAGATCGGCGGCAAGCCAACACCGGCCTGCGGTTTCGGTCTCGGTGTTGAGCGCGTCGCAGCTCGTCTCCGCGAGATTAATCCGGCCCTCGCCGATAAGTCTTCGGAGCGCGATGTGTTCGTTGCACAGCTCGGTGACCAAGGACGGAAGAAGGCCTTTGCTATCTTCGAAGCGCTTCGTGCCGACGGGATTCGCACCGCAGCCACGCTTTCAAAGGATGCGATCAAGGCGCAAATGGAAGTCGCGAATAAGTGCGGAGCCAAATGGGCCATCATCGTTGGACAGAAAGAAGTCCTCGATGGCACCGCCATCATCCGCGATATGGATTCCGGCACCCAGGAAACGGTCGATTCCAAAAAGATCGTCCAGGAAGTCAGGAAAAAGTTGAAATAACATCAATGATAGGGGCGCGTCGCACGCGCCCTTTTGATATCCCAAAAGAAACATATGTCCCTCTACCCCCGCATCATCCAGCTCCTTCAAGATCACGCTGTCCCATATTCCGAATTCGATCACGATCCGATCGTGAGTTATGAAGATGCGGAGCGTGAGAAGGCGCGACTCGGATGGACGGGGATTGAGAGTAAGAATGTGTTTTTGAAAGGCGCGAACGGGAAATATTGTGTGTTTGTCACCGTGCAAGGACAGCGCGTTGATTTTAAGAAATTGAAAGAACTCCTCGGAACGAAATTGGAGATGGCGTCAGAGGATGAGGTGCGGGATGTCATTTCGTGCGTCCCAGGGTGCGTGGCCCCGTTTGGATTTTCAGATGACATTACGATCCTACTGGACATGGGAATCTTTCAGCACGGCGACTATCTCTTTTCGCCAGGCGTGACGACAAAGACGATCCAGGCGAACCTCGCGGATCTCAAGCGCGTGTTTGAGAGCTTGCCGAATGTGATGACGGTGGCGTAGCTGGATCAACAGAATCGTCTGTTCGCTAGACGCTGAGACTGAAAAATGGTATCTCATGATCAGACGTCTTTAGTCATCATTTATTTTTTCTATGAAAACACGAGTGTTTTTACTCATCATTCTTAGCGTTTTGCTTGTTGGGGGCACGGCCCGCGCCGCGGAAATCGTGGTTCCGTCCGATCGGAATGCGAATATCGTCATCGGCTCAGCGGAGGCGCATAAGAATCTGTACACAGCCGGAGGAAATATCACGGTGAATAACACGACGCAGGGGGATCTGACGGCTGCCGGAGGATTGATTACGTTGACGGGAACGATTGAACAGGAGGCGATCATCGTCGGTGGAACGCTTAATGTGAGCGGTTCGATTGGCGGTACGGCACGCATTCTGGGCGGGAATATCACGGTGAGCGGACCGGTGGGCGGGGATCTCGTCATCGCTGGCGGGAATGTGAATATCACCGGGAATGCGAGGGTTGCGGGCGACCTGCTTGCCGCCGGGGGAAACGTCATCGTTGATGCGCCTGTGAATGGAACGGTGCGTGTTGCTGGCGGGAGCGTGACGATCAATTCAAAGATTACGGGTGATGTGTATGCGATGACCTCAAAAGAGTTTGTCCTCGGACCGCAGGCAGAGGTGAGTGGAACGATTCATTATTCTGGAGTCAAACAAGCGATTGTTCAGCCTGGGGCGAAGGTGGGAAATATCCAGTTCACGCCATATCAGCATCCACGTCCAAACGCCACGCGCATGGCCGGGGTTGTGACGGTCGCGCTGATCGTGAAATTCCTCGCACTGCTTGTTGCCGCGTTTATTCTCGCGGGATGCCTGAAGAAGTCGCTTCCGCGACTCGTGGAGCAAACATTCAAACAGCCATGGAACAATCTCGGGATCGGCCTGTTGAGTGTGACCATCACACCGGTCGCGATCATCGTTCTGTTTGCAACAGTGGTCGGATTCCTCACGGCGCTTATGCTTGGCGCGGCATTCGCACTTGCGTTGATGCTCGTGTCCGTCTTTGCCGCGATTGCGCTCGGGTACCTCATCCTGCGCTGGTGCGCCGTGCCAATCGAACGGGCGAAGCCATGGCAGGCGATTCTCATTGGATCGGTC
>JAHFIK010000046.1 GCA_023246415.1 Candidatus Uhrbacteria bacterium | reverse complement strand
AGCGAAGGATCCGTTTCCATCAAGCCCTTGCAAGAACTCCTTGGAAAAAAAGCGAAACAGTTCTGTCTTCTCAATCGGATTGGCGATATCGTTTCTCGAAAACGAAAGCCAAAATCAATCCTCGATATCTAACGAGCAGTACCTCAATTCAAAAACCCATTCCAAAGAATGGATTTTTGAATTAAGCCGTTCTTATTCCGCCGGCTCTGCCGTTGAAACAATTTCACCACCAAACGTATCTAACACTTTTGAGACGATATCGCTCACTGACGATGATACGGATGAGTCACTTTTTCCACTGATGACGACCCCATCGACGATCACATAATCGACTTTTAGCACCTGTGCGATCGATCGCTCAACAATTCCCTTAATTTTCAGATCGTCCAGAATTTTTTCACGATGAAAATCATACGAGAAGGCCAGGGTGATCTTCCGACCATCCGTCGACATCGGTTTTGCAACTTTCAAAATAAACGGAATGGATCGATTTTCTTTCTCGACTTCGCGAATGATCGTATTCCAAAGAATTCTTAGATCATTCACGTCAATCTTGGGTTCTACCGTCCCAGCGTTCGGTGTCACCGGAGTGACGGGTGTCGAACTCACAACTGGCACCGCGACCTCTTTCGTCGTTTCCGTCTGTATCCGCTCGCTTACACGCTCATGCTTCTGTTCAATCTGATATTCATTTGTTTTTGCCTGTTCTTTTTTTGAGTCCATCGGTATCGACGTGGCTGAAATAGGCGGCGGAGCATCCGCGGAACGCACTGCCGTCCGCGCCATCGGCTTTGCCTGAGGAGATTCCGTCATGACAGATGAATTCGTCCCATTTGTTGACGACGGTTGCAAGAGTTCACCTGCAAGCGCGAGGATCACAAGCTCCAACACGAATTGAGGGTCTGTTCCCGTCTTTGCGTCACGCCGACGCTCAATCAACAAAAGAGAGAGGCTTCCGAGTTCCGCGAGTGTCATCGATCCGCGCAACCGCACGATCGCCTGATCCCCTTCATCGCCCTGTGACAGTCGATCTCGTTCAGCTGAATCTTCACATCGAATCAATGATCGCGACACCACGAGGAGGTCGTTGATGATATCCATTGGCTGGATTCCGCCTTCAAGCACCTCACGGACCACCGCGAGTGAATTCCCAACATCTCGCTTTAAACAACTCTCAACAATCTTAACGGCAATCGGGATTCGAGACGTTGGAAGAACAAGTGACGCAATTTCCTGCGTAATCTGCTCCGTTCCAAGCGACGCGAGTTGATCCAGCAGACTCTCCGCATCTCGAACGCATCCATCGCTCGCATGCACAATCGTATTCACCACCGCTTCATCAATTCGAATCCCCTCTGCAGCCGCGAGTGTACGGACGCGGTCCGCAAGCTCAACAGGAGCAATCCGATGGAATTCAAATCGCTGACATCGCGATACGATCGTTTCCGGAACCTTATGCAGCTCGGTCGTCGCGAGGATGAAATACGCATAGGACGGTGGCTCTTCCAAGGTCTTCAACAGGGCATTCCACGCACTCGTTGAGAGCATGTGACATTCGTCAATAATATAGACCTTCTTTCCCCAACGCGCTGGCGCAAATCGAACATGGTCAATAATCGCTTCCCTGACATTCTCAACACCAGTATGTGACGCCGCATCAAGTTCAATCAAATCAATACACGATCCTTGGTCGATCTCTTTGCTGACATCGCTTTCCGCAGGGGGTTCGCCTTGATCCGTCGTCGGATTCAGAAGCGCTTTCGCAAAAATCCTCGCCGTGGTGGTTTTCCCGACGCCGCGCGGTCCAGAAAATAAGAGCGCGTGACCGATCACCCCTGAAATAATCTCTTTTCTGAGCGTTTCCGTAATATGCTTCTGCCCAGTGACATCTGCAAAAAATCGAGGTCGATGCGTTCTTGAAATCGGCATAACTGGGCATAGTGTCGCTGGTGATGACACGGAAGTCAAATGGCGAGACGCCGTCTCGTTTTTCACGCCTATTTTCAAAAAATGAGCCCTATCACATGGACTCATTTTTTTGTCTCTTGATACAAAATCTATTGCTTTCGAATGATATTCTCGACCGCTGCCCATTTCGAGGGAGCGCTCTTCGGAAGAAGGATGACCGCATCGTCACCCGGCGATCCACGGAAGAAGGTCACACTTGCTGTCAGGATATTATATTTCTTTCCATCCGAGACCACTTTCCAGTCGCCCGTGTGCTCATCACGAACCAGAATGCCCATGATACGCTTTCGCTCAATCGGACCGATCTGCTTAAACAGAAAGGTTCCGTTTGGCGCTATCGTCAATTTAAGAATATCTCCTTCGACAAGCTTTGATTTGGAGGCGTAGTTCGGCGGCACCAGATACTGCTTTCCATCTGATCCGATCATGTGCTGACCGTCAAACACCCCTTCGACCATCTTCCCGTCAGATGCTGGACCAATCATTTCACCATCATCCGTTTCTTTACGGATGATGAGATCGTCGACATTGACGTTCTCGGCGTCGCTTGAAAGCAAACGCTCTAAATTCGCGAGCTCCTCACGGAGGTTCGCGATTAATTTTTGTGCGATAACGAGTTTCGTTTCGCTGGCTGTAGCTGGCGTCGGCTCGCTGCCCGGATCAGCGGCGTTGCCGTCCGCAGTGCTTTGCGCCGGGAGATTTTCCGGCATATGTTTTTGTTTGAAACGACCCCACCCCTGGATTTCGTTTCTGGTTGACAGCGTATCACTGATTCGTTCTAGAGGATAGAGATCTTATCCACACCCCTAAAACCCTTCCTCCTCAATCATCGCCTCGACCTGTGCGGCCCGTTCTTGAATTTCCGCATCAATCAGCTGACGGCGTCGCCCATATTTATACCGTGATAGTTCCTTAATAAGATTCACGAGCTCGAGATCAGGCTTATCCGTCACCATGATTGGATGCATGTTAAACGGTCGTGATGCCGTGTTATCGATCAAGATTTTTGCATTACAGGTATAGGCCTCCACGTTCACAAGATCATATTCCGAGAACACAGGCTTAAATTCTTTCACGCAAAATTCAGCATCTTCCGGACCAATGCGGAATGCGAACATGGAACCAACGTTTCCGAAAATCGCATCTCGAATCTCTTTCATCTTTTCCAGCTGTCCGATGAACTGATGACCGATCGTCAAATCCAATCCGTATTTTCGAGCCTCAGACAAAATCGAACTAATCGAGTCTGTGAGGAAGTTCTGGAACTCATCGATATACAGATAGAAATCTTTACGATCTTTTGGATCCATATCGCCCCGTTCAAGGGCAGCATTCAAAATTTTTCCAACCAACACCATCCCAATAAGATACGCACTGATGTCGCCCAATTTCCCTTTTGCAAGATCAATCAACAAGATCTTCTGAGAGTCCATCGCTTCACGAACATTGAACGCGCTATGCTGCTGACCGATGATCGGTCTCATAATCTCGTTTGAAATAAATGGTGCCAGCTTTGAGGCGATATACGGCACCATATTCGCCAATGAGGCCTCACCACCCGCCTTCTGCGCCTCTTTGATCCAAAAATCTTTCACCTGCTGATTTTTACACTTTGAAAGCTTTAACTTTCTGAAGTCCTCATCCGCGAGCACGCGCGGAATCTCAAGCAACGTTGAACCACTCTCTGGATGATCCATGATGAGCAGGAGCGCGTTTCGCATGTAATATTCGAACATCGGTCCTCCCGTCGCTTTCAAGTCGAACAACCGATCAAAAATCTTCAGCATCTCTCCGACGACGCGCTCTTTTGATTCGACTTTCGTCTGGTCATATTCGAGCATGTTGAGCCCAAGTGGACGCTCTGTATCCGCTGGTGAAAAATAAATCACATCATCCGCTCGAGATCTCGGCACGAGTTCCAACGCTTCTCGAGCCAAATCACCATGCGGATCCATCACGCAGACACCGCGCCCCTCCTCAATATCCTGTTTGATCATGCTCTTCAGGAACTGTGATTTTCCTGTTCCAGATTTTCCGATCATGTACATGTGCCGACGCCGATCCTGCTGCTTCATGCGAATCGTATACCGATGTCCGCGATACTCTGAATAGCCGAGAACGATCCCCTCCTCTGGAATATTGGACGGCGGAAGCGCTTTTCGGGAAAGGAGCCAGTCGATTTTCGGCGTCTCCGTCGTCGGGAGCGGAAAATGATAGATTGATGCGAGCTCCGCACTATTCATCGTAATCGCGTATTGCTCGTTGAATGCACGATAGATAAACGATTCAACTAACGACCCACGAAGCCGTGGCATGGCTTTAACGAACGAATTTCCGTACTCGTAAATACTGTACTGACCGAACGCCTGCAAAATATCATTCAACGCTTGCTGTGTTTTCGATGGCGTTTTTGCACAAACAATGACACGGATATTCGCATTCAATCCTGCACGTGACGCTTTTTCTTCCAGACCCTTCACCATCTCCTCCTCCAACGGAGATAGTCGGTATTGCTCCACGGGTTTATCCGGATTCTTGTTCCCGCCGAGGGCCACGTTCTTAAAATCCTTTCCGAATGTTTTTGCAATATCTTTCCCAAAGCCGCTTGATTGAACATCTGATAGTTTCTTCCCTTGTTGCATTGCACGCGCGATCCGCAGTCCTTCTTTCCTCCATTTTCCCGATGCAGATCGAACAATGATCTGAATGGCAGCCCCTTCTCCATCTCCGATCTTCGCTAATGCGTTCGTCAACGAATTCAACGGATCTGATTCCAGCTTATCGTACGTCTTAATCGGAAACATGCTCGGCCGTTTGAACGTTAAATAGCTCCCAAGAATAACGCCCGTCGGCGTAAAGATGTTGTAATCTGGGACTTCCTCAATCTCCGCATCCGGAAACTGTGCATGCACCTGTTCTTCAATAAAGTGCTTATATCCCCCAGGGACAACAATATAAAAACGAATTTTATTTCGTTCCGCAACGATCTCAAACGAAAATTCATCCGTGCGTCCAAATAACCACGGAAGAAATCCCTGCTGCGGCTTCAGCGATCCAAGTGTCTGAAACACCGTCTCCATGACGGAAATCAACTCCTGAACCTTCTGAGTGCCCGCGTCACTCGTCCCCTCTTTCATTTTTACATCTTTCGGGACACTCACTTTTAGAATCGTTGTTCCGATTGCCGTCCGAACCCGCGCACTCTTCCTCACATACGTACGAAGGACCCGAGAAAGAATAAAAAGCAACAGGACCGCCCCCGCCAATACTAAAATAAGTAACACGATCGGATTATTCAAAACAGACGAAATCATTCCACTCGCGGCCGTCACCGGCGAATCCGCATTCTTAGACAGAGCGTCAAGCTGAAGGGCGAACGCAATCATACGGATTTTTCAATGTCTTCTTTTCGAGCATCGACAAGCTGCTTCAACATATCTGCTTTTATTTTCGCCTCTTGTTCGAGGAAATATTTGTTAATTCCCGGAATCGTCTTCATCCATTCCGTAATCAATTTAACAACCTTGCTCACTTTGAGGTGTAGCGTTCGCACCATTTCCGCGATCTGCTTCGCGACCTCTTCCCCACGTTTCTTAAAAACCGGTTTCGCCTCTGGAGGAAGCGACGCGTAAAACGGTCCGACCCCTTCTTCTAAAATCTTTTCGACTTCAATTACAACCTCATCTTTCTGCGCCTGAATCACCGCCGGTGTGACCGGAGCCGCCGTGGCATGCGTATGTGTCGCCTGAGCCGCTTCGAGCTCCGTTCCCGCCTCAGCATGCAGAATCGCATCCTCGTGCTCGATCGACTGTTCGTACGTTTTTCGATCCGCTGCAACAGAATCAATATCCCCGCTTTCTCCACGAGACGCCTCGGGAATCTTGGGAATCTCAAGATTTGGCACACCATCAGACATGGACTCATTGTATCACGACCACGGTCTTGACGCTTTTCTCAACATCGTATAAGAAGGGTTGAACACATATCGCTCTTTTAAGAGCCGTATGAGTGCAGATCCTTCCATTGTTTAGGGGAATAGCTCAGTGGTAGAGCGTAGGCTTCCAGTGCCTAAGGTCCGGAGTTCAACTCTCTGTTCCCCTCCCATTTCCAGGGCGTCTTACCACGCTACTGGGAACCGCGTCCGGCCCGTCGCCATGAACTGACCACCCCCCTCGGTCACTCATGAGGACGGTGTCGGACGTTCTTAATTTTAAGAGAACGATCACTAAAATAAAACAATCCCTTTTTCGCGAAAAAGGGATTGTTTTATGAGCGAGTCTCTATGACGAGATCTGTTCAAGCTGATACCCATCTTTTCCATCCAGCATTTTCCACCCATTCCCTGCGAGCTCCTGACGTAATTGATCCGCCGCATCCCAATCTCCATTTTTTCGCGCCTGCCATCGACGGTCTGCGATTTCCTTAATCTCATCCGGGATCTCAACGGGTTTTGCGACAATATCAACAAGCCCAAGTCCCAACACGCGATCGATAAAGAGAAGAGACGTTGCCTTATCTTGCGTCGTAAAATCTCCATCAATCAATTTCCAAAGGACCGAAAGCGCCTCGGGCGTATTCAGGTCCTTCTCGATCGCGGCACAAAACGCTTCCTCGATGGCCGCGATTCCGTCGCCGCTCGGTTTTTCCCATCCACGAACGGTTCGACACAGTCGATCGTAGGCATTCTGCGCACCATTTGCCGCCTCCCACGTAAAATTCTGCTTACTGCGATATTGCGCCCCAAGTAAAAAGAGACGATATGCCATCGGACTAATCCCCCGCATCGCGAGATCATCCAGTGTAAATGCATTATTCAACGATTTACTCATTTTTTGCCCATCCACCATCAAAAACTCAACATGCGTCCAGTGTTTTACATATGGCGCACCATAGGCCGCTTCACTTTGTGCAATCTCATTTTCATGATGAACAGGAATATGATCAACCCCTCCGCAATGAATATCAAACGGCTGACCAAGCTCCGTTCGACTCATGGCGCTGCATTCGATATGCCAACCCGGAAATCCCTTTCCCCACGGACTCTCCCACTCCATCTGCCGTTGCTGATCCGCTGGAGAAAACTTCCAGAGCGCAAAATCAGACGCGTTCTTTTTTTCCTGGTTAACAACCACTCGGGCCCCCTCCTGCTTCTCTTCCAGCGACTGACCGCTTAATCGCCCGTAGGTTGGGAATTTTGACGTATCAAAATAGATCCCATCAGATGTCCGATATGTAAATCCTTTCTCTTCAAGCACCTTGATGAGATCAATCTGCTCTGCAATTCGTTCCGTCGCGCGCGGCGTGACCGACGGCTTCTGAACACGGATTCGTTCAAGGTCTTGAAAGAAGATCGATTCAAACTCACGGGCAATCTCGAGCGCACCTTTTCCCGTCTCACGTGACCGTTTCTCGATTTTATCCTCTCCATCATCCTCATCGCTCACAAGATGACCCACATCCGTAATATTCATGACGTACTTCACCTCAAATCCCTCAATTTGCTCGAGTGTTCGACGAAGAACATCTTCCATGACATACGCCCGAAGATTCCCGATATGCGCGCGCTGATACACTGTTGGACCACAGCAGTACATTCCGATCTTCCCGGGAATAAGTGGGACAATCGGCTCAATCGTTCGGGATTCCGTGTTATAGAGATGAAGCATAGAAAAGAGATACACTCAATTTGTTCGGATGGTAGCAAGGTTGAACCAGAAAGCAAAACTTGATTCAGATACAAAACGCGGCCCAAATGGGCCGCGTTTCAATTCTCTTGATGATCTACTTCACCTTCTGTTCCAGGGTCTCAAGTCGCTTCATGAGATCCGCGTTCTGCGCCTTCAACGCGTCGATTTCATGCTGCTGATCCTGCATCCCCTTCGTGAGAACAGGAACGATGTTTGAGTAGTTCACCGACAATCCAGTACCGCCATCGCTGATCGCTTTCCCGGAGACAAATTCCGGCATAACTTTCTGCAAGTCTTGGGCGATAAATCCGATCTGTGGCTTGGTTGGATCCGCCTTATACTCGAAGGTGACCGGCTCAAGTTTCATGATATCGTCGATCCCATACTTTGTGAGTTTCGAGATATCCTTCTTCAAATCGCGATCGGATCCTTGCGTGTAGCCACCAACCGTATTCAGTGTTCCTGCGGTATTCAAGAACATACTTGGTGAATCATTCGAATCTCCGCCCCCTGCGGACCAAAAAGCCAACCCAGTCGTTCCACTATATCGCGTCCACGTCCCACCAGTACCGTTGATAAAGGACATATCGCCGTTTCTTCCTGGGCCAACATAATTACTCCCACTTCCCAACGCAATCACTCCGCCAGTGAAGATATTCTTATTATTGTACGCACGGAGCCATGCTGTATCCGACATGTACCACCCTCCTCCGTATGTCTCGTTATACCACCCCGTATTTCCTCGCGTTCGCATCCAATAGGCAATCGTGTCGCCATTCACGTCGAGTGAATACGCTGGCGCTGTCGTTCCGATTCCAACGGCACCCGCATTGTACAGAGTGCCCGCAGCACCGTAAAAGCTGAAACTTGATCCGTTACCATAGACAGCGTAAGGCCCCTGACCAATCACACCATAAGATGTTCCGCTGAAGTTACCTCCAATATTCCCACCGTTTCCCGTGACACCCTGCAACGATCCAACTCCAATCACTCCATACGGGCCAGTACCATACACACCTTGACCAGAACCGGAACCATAGACGCCGTATCCGCCAGATCCGTAAACTCCATAGAGCGATCCAGATCCCAAAACGCCCGTATATCCCACTCCAAACACACCGTTACCACTTCCAGCCGTTGAATTATACCCAAACACGCCTGACCCGCTCGGACCGTTTGTATCACCTCTTACACCATTTGCGTTTGCAATGCCGGCGGTCGCTTCTCCGTATACACCATTCCCTCCAGAACTCTGGTTCACACCATGTACGCCGTCTCCTGAATTTTGGGCGACTCCATACACGCCCCAACCCGCCGCTGAAACACCCCTCACTCCCGCGCCTCCAGGAGTATTGGCATAGATCGCGTCTCCACCACCTGTCCTCACATCAAATTTTGCAGCCGGACTTGTCGTGCCGATGCCGACATTGCCATTATCCATAATATTTAAGCGATTCGCACCTTCGGTTGCCAACGACATATACCACTGACCAGTGACGTTCGTTGTAAGGCCATAAATACCTGCAGCGCCACGAACCATTCCCAATGTATCATATGTACCCGCCATCGAAGGATCCGTTGTTCTAAGACCCACATTCCCACCCGTCACAGTTAATCCAATCGTTCCGGCATTTGAGACAAGGTGAAGTGCATTTTCCGAACGAACAATGAGTGAATCCGTGAGAGAACCTGCGGCGTATCCACCCGCAGACCCCGCAACCCCGATGTACGCTTTTCCTGCTCCGCTTCGCTGCATCGCAATCTCAGGGAAGGTTGGCGCATCAACCGTGATACCATCCTCACCCGCCGTTGAAACTACCGCTAACTTACGATTCGGAGATGTCGTTCCGACACCTACACTCCCTGCGTTATACAAAACACCCGCATTTCCATAATAACTGAACGTTGCCCCTGAGCCATACACGCCAACGTTCGATGAAGACAGACCGTATAAACCGTATGCAGAACCCTGTCCGCGAACGCCAACACCGCCAGCAACCGTTTCTGATCCACCATAGACTCCAATTCCTCCAGCCGTATTCATTCCAATCACTCCAAAGGATGTCCCAGCGCCGTAAACACCCCCTGCTGACGGACTATTTGCATAAACGGCATAGTTCGCACTTGAATTCTGGACTTCAAGCTTTCCGTTCGTTGGAGTCGTTGTTCCGACTCCGACCATTCCATTCATCAATGTCATCGTCTTTACTTCAGACCCGGAGGTATTTGGAACAGAGAACACAAATGGAGCCGTTCCCCAACCACCCGTTGGAGTATCAGAGAAGATGCGACCAGCCCAACCGCTATACCCGGACGCATTCCCTGGACCGCTATAGATTTCGATACCATCAGCTGCTGCTGATCCGCCTGCGCCCGCGACCGACAACCGCCCGGCTGGTGCCGTTGTATTAACACCCACTGCAGATCCCGTATCGTAAATCAATGAGTTTCCAATTGCTGAGGCGCCGGTGAATTTCGCGACGTAGTTCTGGTTTCCGCCTCCCGTGATCGTTCCGCTTCCACCAG
>JAHFIK010000045.1 GCA_023246415.1 Candidatus Uhrbacteria bacterium | reverse complement strand
GGGTTCATCATCCCTTCTTTCAAGAATCGTGTGCGGATATCGAATGCAATGGAGAGTGCCCACTGGTAGCTGTAGTATGCAGCGTCATATTCCGTGAGATGTCCGAACGTCGCCTGGAAACAGGTGTCGGGGAGGCGGGTAAACGGACTGTAGATTGGGCTGAGTTCATCGACGATCGCAGAAGTATCAAGCGGCGGGATGCGTGTGTGGTACGCCTGATCCAATTTCGCGAGGAAGATCTGACGATCCGTGAAAATCGCTTCACCGAATGTGCGAGAAGCGATGAGTGCTTGGTACATCGGTTCAGGGATTGTTGCGTCTGTTTTGATATGTCGCGCGAACAAATCAAGCGTCTCGCGCGTCCACGCCCATTCTTCAAAGAGTTGGGAAGGGACTTCGACGAAATCCCAAGCCACATGCGTGCCGGCAAAGCTCGCAAGCTCGCACGTACTCAAGACGTCATGGAGGAGATGACCGAACTCATGGAAGAACGTGGTGACCTGCTCGTGATCCATGAGGGCAGGGGACGCGCCGGATTTCGGAAAATTGCACACCATGCTGGCCATCGGAATCACGCGGCCTTCTTCTGACTGATACGTCTCGCGAAGTGTCATGACCGCCGCATGCTTGAATTTGTTCTCTCGCGGATAGAGGTCGAGGTAGATGCGACCAATCGGTTTACTCATCGGATCTCGCAATTCATAGACTTCAACGTCTGGATGCCATACTGGGGGGTCGATGCGGACAAAGAGAATGTTGTAGAGTCGGGACGCAATATCCATGATCCCGCGCTGCACCGCATGGACCTCGAAGTACTCGCTGAGGGCCTGCGAATCTAACTGGAATTTCTTTTGGCGCAAGCGATTCTCCAAGAAGAGCGTGTCACTGCCCCAGACGCGACCATCCGCTTCCGCGATCCCTGCCGCCTTCGCTTCTTCCAGAAACTCGGCAAATTCGGTCTCACGGTGTGCGGCGAGCCCGGTGTGCATCCGATCAAGGAATGCATTCACCGTTGCCGGGGATTTTGCCATCCGGCACTCAAGGACATAGTCCGCCCAGGTGGCATATCCGAGCAGCGTCGCTTTTTCCTTTCGAAGGAGGAGGATCTGATCAAGGATGGGAAGGTTCTCCTGTCGCGCACGATTTTGAGACAGTCGAGAGAGTTCGCGTGCGGACGCGCGGTCAGTTGAATACCGCATGAAAGGGACGAGATCAGGGGTGTCCGTGGTGATGCGGATTTTTCCATTCGTCTGGGCCGGGTGATTCTCGATATATGATACCGGCAGCCCTTCAAGGGAGGCGGGATCGACGTCGATTGCGAGCGTTGATTCGGCGAGGTTCTTTTCAAATGATTGGCAGAGCTTTGTCAGCGTCTCATTGATCTCTTTGATGCGTGTGCGTTGTTCCGGCGGAAGATCAAGGCCGTTCCGGCGATAGTCTCTGAGTGTGTGCTCGATCAATCGACCGCGCGGATTCGGAAGTGTCCCGAGCTGTGCGGCCGCGCGTTTCAGGACGGACGCGATCGTGTCATCCATGTATAACGCGGATGTGAATTCACTCACGCGTGGTTCACAGGTCATTGCGGCGGTACGAACCGCCTCATCGGGATGTGTCATGCTCATGACGTGCGGGACGAGACTTGCTTCATGCAGTGCCACGCTCATCTGATCGAAGACGCCGAACGTCACGTCCCAGACAAGATCTGTATCAGGCGAATCCTTGTGCGATCGAATGAGGTCCGCGAGTCGCGTGGCCTCTGCAAGTCCATCGTCACAGAGCTTCGTTACGCCTTCCGCGGTCAGTCCGGCGGCGATCGGATCGATTTCTTTCCAAGAGGTATTCATAGAAGAAGAAAGCGTAGCAGTCGAAAATGACGGAGGCAAAATTTGAAGTCAGCGCCCGACGCGGTATCCTTATTCCATATGGAATCTCCATCGAAACGCGACCACACATCAGCGAATCCGAGCCAGATGCCGGTTCTTTTCGTTGGACATGGAAGCCCGATGAATGCGATCGAAGAGAATGCGTATGCAACCGCGTGGCGTGTGATGGGGGAGCAACTTCCGCGCCCCAAGGCGATTCTCTCAATCTCTGCACATTGGTATGTCCATGGTACATCGGTGCATGGTGGGGAGCATCCACGGACGATTTACGACTTCTGGGGGTTTCCGGAAGAGCTGTATCGACAAACATATCCATGCCCTGGCTCGCCGACCTATGCGCGGATGACGCAGGAAACGCTCTCCAAGAAGAAGGTCGGGTGGGATCTGGATTGGGGGCTGGATCATGGCACGTGGATTGTGACGAAACGGATGTTTCCAGACGCTGACATCCCCGTATTCCAATTGAGCATTGATTATTCAAAGCCAGCGCAATTTCACTATGATCTCGGACGTCAGTTGCGTGATCTTCGCTCGCGAGGTGTCTTGATCCTCGCGAGCGGGAATATCGTCCATAACCTCGGCCTCGTTCAGTTTGAAGAGACAGCAAAGCCGTTTGAGTGGGCGTTGGAGTTCGATGCGCGAGCAAGAGAACTCATCACCGCAAGCGATCACAAGAAGCTGATCGACTATGAATCGCTTGGGCCGGCGGCAAGATTCGCCGTGCCAACCCCGGATCACTATCTCCCGTTGCTGTATGCGCTTGGCGCGCAGTCGCCAGAGGATGAATTGAATTACTTCAGCTCAGGGGTTGAATTTGGAAGCGTCTCGATGACGGCGTTCCGTCTTGGGTGAGCGGGGAGTTTATTTCAGCTCAATCCCAAGTCCGGAAAGGAGCGACATCGCTTCGGGGAGTGAAAACTTCGCCCCTTTGATATCGTTCGCTGTCGGGTCGATGGCGTAGTGTCGCGCCGTATGAAAATTCGCCTTTTGAAGGTTGCACTGGTGAAAAATGGTATTCGAGAATTCAGAACGGTCAAAGTCCGCTTCCGTGAGGATCGTTGAGACGAAGCGTGTTTCACGAATCGTGCAATTATGAAACGGCGTTCGATAGAGTTTGAGTGATGAGAAATTGCACGTGTCGATGAGACAGTCAGAGAAGGCGATCGTGAAAAGATGTGAATTGCAGCGTGTGAAGTCCGCGCCAAGCAACTTACATTCTTTAAATGTGGTTCCGTGGATCGTCGTGTTGATGAGTTTTGGAGAGGTGACTTCGCAGTGATCAAAGACACAGTCCGTGAGATTAACGCCGGTAAAATCCATGCCATGAAATTGGCATTGTGTGAACGTGCAGTTCGTGAACGTTGATCCTTTTAATCCGTCCGAAGACACCTTGAGGTCGTGAAACGATTCGTGAGTGTGTACGCCTGGTTTGAATGGGTCCATATGTCAGATATCGTAGATGGAACGCGGAAAGTCTTCCACTCGTTCCTCGAGGGGTTGAAATCGTGGTATGTTTGAGTCTATGACTGAACATTTTCCAAGCCAAGCGCCTGTCAGCGCGCAAGAACGGGGACCCGAACAACTGCCACAAAAAGAAGAGATCCGACACACCTTCGAACGCCTTTTAAAAGGGAATAAGTACGAAGAGGTGAGGGAGAAGAGTGATGATCTTGGGATTACGGTCTATGAAATAAAGACGACCGCTGAAGATGGAAATAAGATCGAATATAACTATCAGCGGTCACAGTATGATCATCGCAATCCTGATCTCCCTGATCTGATGCGATGTTCCGCCTCAATCCATCGAACTGAGTACGACGGTGAAATGCCAGTCTCCGGCGATCGTATTGCGAATTATCTCGATGGGTCGTGGACGTATTTCGAATAACGCATTCAGTTCAAAGAATGAATACTTGTTTGAAGCATTGATATTTGTTATCTTTTAGATATGAATACGCCACCAAAGGATCCACTCCACGGTATTACCCTTCAGGCCATCCTCGAGGCACTGGTGGCGAAATATGGTTGGGAGCAGCTGGCGCGTCGCATCAATATCAACTGTTTTAAAAAGGATCCCAGTATCAAATCAAGCCTCGTCTTCCTCAGAAAGACGCCTTGGGCACGCACGAAGGTGGAAGACCTCTATCTCCAAATGACCATCGGAGTAACGCGTAGAAGGGGCCGGAGAGATGATGATCAGACGCCGGAGGACCTCATCTTAACGTAGGGGCGGGGCCTGGCCCCGCCCCTACGTTAAGAGATGGTACACGTGTGTTGTGATTAGCCGCGTCAACTTGACGAAGATGTTATTTTACGATATAGCATAGATATCGGTTCAAATGATATGTCTTACCCACAAACCCATCGTATTCCGAAGCTGGATGGTTTGTCCGCTCTCGCGGTCAGACGGGGTTTGTTGTAAGCCATCTTGCACGATGGAAGAGACATACATGAAACCCTGCCTGACCGGCAGGGCATTTTGTCTTTCTGGTCAGGAGAAAGCAGGATACGAATATGGCAGAAAAACCAGCGCTCTTTCTAGATGGAAAACGGTTGTACCTTCGCACCCTTGAAGTTGGCGATCTCGATCGTGCGCGTCGATGGATGAACGATCCGGAGGTGCGACGATATCTCTTGTGTCGGGTACCCATCGACGAAGTCTCAGAACGCACGTGGTTCGACGGACGGAATCGGGGCCCGTTCCCAACGGACATCGTTCTCGCGATCGTCCTCAAACGAGGTCATCGTCATATTGGGAGCACGGGAATCCACCAGATCAACTGGATCGACCGTCATGCCACGACCGGTGCGGTCATTGGCGAGGCGGACTGTTGGAATCGTGGGTATGGGAGTGAAGCGAAAGCACTTGTTCTTCGGTACTGCTTCGAGACACTGGGATTACACCGCGTGTGTTCTGCGGTCCTCGCCACGAATGGGCGCTCGCTTGCATATCTCAAGAAGAGCGGCTATCGCGAAGAAGGTCGCTTCCGCGAGCACACCTTTCGAGATGGGGGATGGATCGACGAGGTTCGTCTGAGCATCCTCGCTGACGAATGGCAGGCGTTGGAAAAGAAAAAGAAACGATAATCGTTTCCGTTCGTGCGACTCAAATCGCCCTCCCGATTCTTCGGGAGGGCGTCGTTTTTATTTCTTTGTTCCCTGAAGTGCTTTCAGCATCGTATCTACGATTTCACCGCGCCCTTTTTTATCACGGCTCGTGTGCTGAATCATGGGGATCGTGGGATATCCTGCCTTCACGGTGCTTACGAGATCTGCGATCTCCGCTCGGGAGAGCTTATCGATTTTATTCAGGACGAGCACGATGTGCGCATCGCCTTCCGCTAGGAAGTCTAATGCGTGGCGATCCAGATCTGTCAGCCCGAGGCGTGCATCAATCAGGAGGAAGACGAGTTTGAGGTTTGGGACCTTGCTCAAGTAGTCCGTGAGGAGGTCGGAGAATCCTTCGCGTTTTGTTTGCGAGGCGTTCGCGAATCCGTATCCGGGGAGGTCAACCAGATAAAAACGACCATCGACATCAAACAGATTGAGGGTCTGCGTTCGTCCCGGGTTCGCGCTGACGCGGGCGAGACTTTTTTGATTCGCGAGATGGTTGATGAGCGTGGACTTTCCGACATTCGAACGCCCAACGAACGCGATCTGAATTTTGGCGTTCTCGGGCAAATCTTCGATCCGTCCAACGCTTTTGATGAATGTCATCTGCATGGCCGGAGCATACCGGGAATCGGGTGATCGGGCAACCATCACGAGGTCATTCGTCTGAGATGGATGTGGGCGATGGCGAAGGTAACGAAGCAGAGGGGACGTTTATCGAATTTTTTTGAGATGCAGGGCGGCCAGGAGGATGGGTCCAACGGTCGCATTATCGGTGATCCGTCCATCTTGAATCATGCGGAGGACCGTGCGGAAGGGGGCGAACGTCACAGATTCAATCCCTTCCTCCTCACGCCGATGCGATGATGTTTGTGTCAGATTCGTGGCAAGAAAGACATGATAGAGTGAGTTTGAGAATCCAGGGCACCCCTGGAGGACGCCTAATTTTTTCCACGTTTTGGCACGCAGACCCGTTTCTTCGTTGAGTTCTCTTTTTGCTGCTCGCAGCGGTGATTCACCGGGTTCGATACTTCCATTCGGAATTTCGATGGAAGACATCTGTGTGGGGTATCGGAATAGCTTAATGAGCGCGATTTCGCCACGCGTATTCAGTGCAATCGTTATTGCGGATGGAGGCTTTTCAATCACGTTGTAGATTCCTTTTTTGCCTTCTGGGGTTAAGACGCGATCCTGACGAACGCGATACCACGGGTTCGAATGCACGATCCGATGGGTTAATTGTTTCCAACGCTGTTGCATATTGAAAGTCTAGCAGGATGCTTCTCAGACATGCAATCTTGCTTGATGTGGGAGATCTGTATACTGTACTTACTAAAGCTAGACACTTATTTAACTCACGCGACCGCTATGTCACGCACCAGTACATACCTCAACTTTCCCCGTCAGACCGAAGACGCATTTCAATTCTACAAAACCGTGTTCGGAACGGAATTCGTTGGGCCGATCCATCGGTTGTCAGGGGTGCCGACGCAGCCGGGTCAACCACCGATCCGAGAAGAAGATAAGGATCTCGTCATGCATATCGAGCTTCCGATTTTAGGCGGGCATGTGCTGCTCGGAACCGATGCACCGGAGTCCATGGGGTTTCATGTGAATTTTGGAAATAACATCTACATTAACCTCGAGCCAGACACACGTGCAGAAACAGAGCGGCTGTTCGCTGCGCTGTCTGCCCAGGGAAAAGTTGGGATGCCTCTGACGGAGATGTTCTGGGGAGGATACTTTGGATCCTGCACGGATCGATTCGGCGTTCAGTGGATGTTTAATTGTGCGAATAAGATCTAATAGCGAAACGATATGAGTACCGAACGACCGAAAATTGTGATTGAGACGATTGTGCATGCCCCGATCAGCACCGTTTGGGATCGTTGGACGCTGCCGTCGCATGTGGTCCATTGGAATGCGGCATCTGATGATTGGCACTGTCCGCATGCGGAGAATGATCTTCGCGTTGGCGGAACATTCGCCTATCGCATGGCTGCGAAGGACGGGAGCGCCGCGTTTGATTTCTTTGGGTCGTATACTGATGTCGTGCCACAGCAGCGGATCGTCTCGGTACTTGGCGACGGACGGTCGCTTCGCGTTGATTTTATTCCAGAAGGGAATTGGGTGAAGGTGGTTGAAACCTTTGAAACAGAGGAAACGCACACACTCGAACAGCAAAAAACAGGCTGGCAGGCCATTCTGGATCGGTTCAAGGAGTACGTGGAGGCGCAAGAGCGCTCATCGTGATATTCGTTGAAGGAATGAGGGGCTCACTCGAACGAAAAAAAATACTCCCCCTAAACGAAAGTGTTTTTTGCCAGGGGGCCGTGGAAGACATGAGAACTATTTTGATGGCAAGGGAATCAACGATATGCACCGCTAGAATTGGTTAGAAAACGACCTACCTCAGAACAGCATTGAATAAATAACCAGTGAAAATGATGCCGAGGCCTACGACACCTGCGAAGATCAGAATTAATTTTGTTTTCATGACTCTCTTGAGAATCATAAATTCTGGAATGGATAGAGCCGTCACTGCCATCATAAACGCGAGCGTTGTGCCCATGGCGACGCCCTTTTCGGTCAATACGGAAACGAGCGGAATGATTCCGGCAGCATTGGAATAGAGCGGGATGCCGATAAGTACGGCGAGTGGTACGGCATACCATTTGTTGCCACCGGCATATTGGGCCAGAAAATCGGCTGGCACGTAACCGTGGATCCATGCGCCGATCCCGATGCCTATCAAGACGTACAGCCAAACTTTTTTCAGGATATCCAGTGTGTATTTAACGGCGTAGTCAACTCGTTGTTTACGAGTCATGCCGGGAAAGTTCGCACCTTCCTTCGTAAGGTTATTGTAGACGAAAGGTTCGATCAAATTCTCGACCTTCATTTTGCCGATGGCTATGCCCGACAGGACGGCGATGACGAGTCCGCTTGCAATGTAGATGAGCGCGATTTTCCAGCCGAACATGCCGAATAGTAAAACGAGAGCAACCTCATTGATCATGGGCGAGGCCACAAGGAAGGAGAACGTTACTCCAAGTGGGACACTCGCCTGCACGAAACCGAGAAACAGCGGGATCGCGGAGCAGGAACAGAACGGCGTAATGATCCCCAAGAGGGAAGCGAGGATGTTCCCGATGCATGGATTTTTTCTCGCGAGAATGAAGCGAATCTTTTCCGGTGGCAAATACGAGCGAATAATAGAAACGACGAAGATGATGGTAGCTAATAGGATGAAAATCTTGATCGTGTCATAAATGAAAAAATCGACCGCTTCCGCCAAAAGCGTTTTTGGTATAAGACCGAACACCCCATAAGATAGCCGGTCGGCAAACAGTCTGATTGGATAAAATATATCCATACCATCAGAGCTCGCTTTCCGATGCGATCGCCTGTTTTAAGTCTTCAATATCCGGTACATAGCCAACGAAGACAGGCTTGCCGTTCACCGCTATCACGGGACTCTGTATAACACGGAGAGCCATAAGCCGATGGATATCCGTCACGTACTCTACCTCCGTGTTTAAGCCGAGCTCTTTCGTGGCTTGGACCGTGCGTTCGTATAAGCGCTTGCATGAAGGACAGCCAGAACCGAACACTTGAATATTAGTCATGCTCATGAGATTTTGCTTGATGGACAAGGGCGTGTTCTCGTTGAATGATTTGTTCGGTTTCGAGTTGAAGATCATTTTCTTGAATGTCGCCCGCTAAACGATTTTTTTGAAGAACGTTTCGATGGAAGAAGAGAACGGTTGGCGAACTCAAAATATGAAAGGATTCGGCAAGATCGCGAAATTCCTGTCGATGGATTTTTACAAAAGCCACGGAAGGATGCTGCTGTGCTATTTTTTCATAAATGGGCGCAAGTCTATTGCAAGGCGGACAATCAGTTGAATATAGATCGACGACGACCATTGGATGAACTTGAAGGAATTCCGTGAATTCTGCTTCATTTTTTGGATAAAGAATGTCCATACGGTTATCTTGACAATGCCGTCTCAAGATCTGATTTTAAAACTTCTTTCGGTCGTGCGCCAACAAGTTCTTTGATGACGGCTCCATTTTTAAATAGTTGCATATTAGGAATACCTTGGACACGGAATCGTATAGCGAGATCTTGATGATTTGGATCATCAACGTTTAGTTTTGCGACTTTTATCTTACCATCCAGCTCGTTTGCGAGTTGATCGAGTATCGGTGCCATCATTCGGCAGGGGCCGCACCAGGGAGCCCAAAAATCCACCAACACAGGAAGTTGTGAACGGATGACTTCTTGTTCGAATGTCTGTGACGTGAGTTCAACGACGTTGTTCATATGGATTGAAAATGTAATTATCGTTATGCATTGCATGATTCGAGGAACGTATGGAGCAGTGAACGAAATTTAGCAATGCCTTTCGGGTTAATAGAATAAAATACCTTTAGCCCCACCTTGCGATCAGACACTAAGCCGACGCGTTTGAGCTCCTTCAGGTGGTGCGATGCGAGATTCTGTGTCACGCCAACTGATTCCCAGATATCGCAAACACAAGCCTCGCCGTTTCTGAGCAGACAGAGAATCTTTAGACGGTTTGGTTCCGCGATCGTTTTGAGGAACTCCACAGTTTCCATGAGTTCCTTGGTGAGCTTTTTGCCATTGCATGTAGCAGAGGTCATAGCTCTTTGACTATATCAATAAGTATTGATATAGTCAAACGCGAGTTCGATGCCTTCCTCCCACAAACAAAAATAACCGCTTTCTGTAGCGATTATATTGTTGGCAGGGGCGGGTCGCCCCGCCTGTCGCGACAGGCGGGGTTGGAGACCCGAGTTCCTTTAGAGTTAAAACGAAAAACACTCCCGCTAAACGGAAGTGTTTTTCTGGCAGGGGCGGGGGGGATCGAACCCACGTTACGGGTTTTGGAGACCCGAGTCCTACCACTGAACGACGCCCCTAGGGTTTTTCTTTAATCCGCTTCAAGAGTCCTGTATATGCGGATCCGAACTGCTTCAGTTGAGCTTCTCGTTCGCGTGCGAGCGTTTCTGTCTCATACGCTTCATAGTAGATCAGCCTCACGGGATGTCGATGCTTTGTTGCATCGACTTGCCCGTTAAGATGCTCTCGAATACGTCGCTTGAGATCGCCAGAGAATCCGATATAGTATTTGTTGTCTTTATCTGATTTTAGCAGATAGACGTAATACATACCT
>JAHFIK010000076.1 GCA_023246415.1 Candidatus Uhrbacteria bacterium | reverse complement strand
AGGTACTGCGAGATGATCTGCAATCGGAAGCATACTATTTCATGATTGATCCTGGTCATGGGATCGATCTCGTGATCGTCTTTGAGCCCCATCGAGGCGTTTCGGTCTGTACGCGCGAAGCGGTTCGGATCCATGAATGCACTGATCGGGGAGAGGTCGAGATGGACAGCGATCTCGCAACGGTTGCCTCGTATTATCAGAGCGCGCTTAACGCACTCAAGCAATACGAGAAATCGTTCGAGGATCATGCGCCGGATTTTAGGGAGTTCTTTATACCAACGAAAACGTAACTTTTCCTTCTCGGAAGAGGGGACTGGAACGGCCGAAACGCGAAAAAGCGCTTCGGCCGTTGTTCATTTTAAGTTGCGATCCGTGGACGTCTTGCCGTTGCTCTTCCGGCCAATGCTTGGTACGCTCTTTTCCGCTATGTCAGACGAAATGACGCAAGGGAACGCCGAAGCGAAAATCGGAGGGATCCGACCGTTTTCGGAGTACGAGAAAAAATGGCAGGATATCTGGGAACGCGATGGCGTGTATCGCGCACGCGATCCGCAGGAGGCTGCCGGTGCGGAGAAGTTTTACGGGCTCATCGAATTTCCATACCCCTCTGGCGCGGGTCTCCATGTCGGTCATCCGCGTAGTTATACCGCCATCGACATCGTCACGCGCAAGCGGCGCATGGAAGGGAAGAATGTTCTCTATCCCATTGGCTGGGATGCGTTTGGCCTTCCAACAGAAAATTACGCCATCAAAAACAAGATCAAGCCGCATGATGCGACCGTGATTAATGAAGCGAACTTCGAACGCCAGCTTCGCATGCTCGGCCTTGGGTATGATTGGTCTCGCGTGGTTGATACGACGGATCCTGCCTACTACAAATGGACGCAATGGATGTTCTTGAAGTTTTTTAAGAGCTACTTTGATGAAGAGGAAGGAAAAGCGAAGGCGATTGATGGGTTGGAAAATGGAAAAGGGAAAATGGAAAAGGGTGAATTGAATCGCATGGCGTATAAGGCCAAGACCACGATCAACTGGTGTCCGTCTTGTAAGATCGGACTTGCGAATGAAGAAGCTGTCGCTGGCGTGTGTGAGCGTTGCAACGCGCCCGTTGAAAAGCGCGTCAAAGAACAGTGGATGATTCGCATCACAAAATATGCAGACCGGCTCATCAACGATCTCGACACGGTTGATTACCTTGATCGCATTAAGACGCAACAGATAAATTGGATCGGAAAGAGCGAAGGCGCATTTATCAAATTCCAAATTCCAAATTCCAAATTCCAAACACCGGATGTTTTAACTGTGTTTACGACACGCCCCGATACGCTTTTCGGAGTCACGTACGTCGTCCTCGCACCTGAACACGAGTTTATTTCGAAATGGATCACTGACGGCGTCATTAAGAATATCGATGCGGTAAAGGCGTATCGCGATGAGGCGTCAAAGAAAACGGAGATCGAGCGTGCGGCAGAAGAGAAGGAGAAAACGGGCGTGAAACTCGAAGGAATCACCGCGATCAATCCGGCGAACGGCGAGGAAGTCCCGATCTTTATTGCCGACTATGTCATCGCGAGCTATGGGACAGGCGCGGTCATGGCCGTGCCGGCGCATGATGAACGGGATTTTGCGTTCGCGAAGAAGAATGGGATTGCCGTGAAGTACGTCGTCGCGCCGCAGGTCGCCGATCCAACGAATCCGCCTCAGGAAGGAAAGAAGATCGTTCCACGGAATACGGTGCATGCCATCATCCGAAATCCAAAGACGAATCAGGTGCTCTGTCTGCGCTGGAAGAAATTTAACTGGACGACGTTTGTATTGGGTGGCATCGAAGACGGAGAGGATGTTGTCACGGCGGCAAAGCGAGAAGTGTTAGAAGAGACGGGATACAAAGATCTCGCGGTGGTTCGTGTGCTTGGTGGTCCGATTGAATCTCGCTACTTCGCTGCACACAAAGATGAGAATCGCATTTCATACTCAACCGCGATTCTGTTTGATCTCCAGAGTGAAGAGAAGATCGAGCCGAGCGCCGAGGAGCTTGAAAAACACGAACCGCAATGGATCAACTGGAGCGATGTCGAGCGCGAGGTTGTCACGTGTTTCGAGCTCCCATATTGGTTGAAGCGAATGAGTAATGAGGCGGCGGATTGCTATACCGATGAAGGCGTGAACATCAATTCAGGATTATTGGATGGATTGCAGACAAGTGATGCCAAGAAAAAGATCTCCTCCTGGCTCGCCGAGCAAGGCAAAGGCGGACCAACCACCACCTTCAAACTTCGCGATTGGGTGTTCTCTCGCCAACGATACTGGGGTGAGCCGATCCCGATTATCATCTGCCCGACGTGCGGATTTGTTCCGGTCCCAGAAGATCAGCTTCCGGTGCTTCTCCCTGATGTGGAGAGCTATGAGACGACAGATACAGGGGAGTCACCGCTCTCAAAGATTCGCGACTGGGTTGAAGTCTCCTGCCCGCAGTGCGGTGGGAAGGCGGAACGTGAAACAGATACGATGCCAAACTGGGCTGGATCATCCTGGTATTTCCTCAGATATTGCGATCCGAAGAATAGTAGTGCATTCGCTGATCCTGAAAAGTTGAAATACTGGATGCCAGTCGATCTCTATAACGGCGGGATGGAGCATACAACGCTTCACCTTCTCTATTCGCGCTTCTGGCACAAAGTCTTGTGGGATCTCGGGTTCATTCCAAAAGAATGTGGTGCAGAACCGTACGCGCGTCGTCGCTCACACGGCCTCATTATGGCCGAAGGCGGAGAAAAGATGTCCAAGTCCAAAGGGAACGTGGTGAATCCAGATGACGTCGTCGCCCAGTACGGCGCAGACGTCTTCCGCATCTACGAAATGTTCATCGGCCCCTTCGATCAAGCCGCCCCCTGGGACACAAACGGCATCGAAGGTGTAAAACGATTCCTGGATAAGGCATGGCGCCTGCTGGAAATTCCAAATTCCAAATTCCAAATTCCAAATTCTGATCTCGAAACGATCTACCATCAATCTCTAAAGAAGGTATCCGAAGCCATCGAATCCCTCGGCTTCAACACGGCCGTCTCGCAATTGATGATTCTCACGAACGCGTTCGTGGATGCGGGCGGCATTCCTGAGGAGATGGTCGAAGGATATCTCAAAGTCCTCGCGCCATTTGCGCCGCATCTTGCGGATGAGCTTTGGGAGAAGCACGGCAAGACATCATCGATTCATCGCGAATCATGGCCCGTGTTTGATCCCTCAAAAGTGACAGCCGCTTCGTTCGAACTCGTTGTTCAGGTGAACGGAAAAGTCCGCGATCGCATGACCGTGCCAACGGAGATCTCTGAAGAAGAGGCAA
>JAHFIK010000044.1:7079-10542 GCA_023246415.1 Candidatus Uhrbacteria bacterium | reverse complement strand
TGAATGCGGCAAGCCGGATGGCGCATGCGTCTATCGCGCTTCAGCTGCTGCTTGCGCCGACTCGCGATGAAGCGGAAACGATTGCGCACGATGTTGAGCAGTTGAACCGGGCGCGCCAACAGGCGACGATCGGGATGATGACGCGGGCAGATGAGTTGATTTCAGCCATACCCGGTCAGGCATCTGCGTACGTGCTGTGGGATGCGGCGTGGTCGCCGGCACTCGTTGGTCTTGTTGCGGGTCGGATTGCAGAGCGGTACGGCGTTCCGGTTGCTGCCATCGGGAAGCATGGTGACACGTGGATCGGATCGGGTCGCTCGATTCCTTCGTACGATATTACTGAGGCGGTGAAGCGATCCGGAGAAGGACTGCTGACACGTGCTGGCGGACATCCGCAAGCTTGTGGGTTCGCGCTTGCTGCAGATGAGCACGTCCCACAATTTGCCGAGCGTCTGCAACGTGATGCAGCGACGCAGATTCGATCGGATGTCGTCGGTCCAGAACTGGTTATTCACGCAGAAATCGACCCCACCGAAATCCATTGGCCGTTGATTGATGCGCTCGGACAGCTCGAACCCTTCGGACAAGGAAATGCGGAACCGCTGTTTGCGGTGCGCGGGGTCGAGGTGACGCGCTCAAATATTGTTGGAAAAGATGCGACGCATCTTCGCCTCGTCTGTCGCACGGGCGCGGGGGAACAGATTTCATTTATTGCGTTCGGATTTGCACATCGTGCTGCAGAAGCGTCGGTGGGAATGAAGATCGATGTCGCCTGTACAATTGCGGCTGAAGATCGGAATGGACGTCGAGAAATTCGAAATAAGGTGATTGATTTTAGAGCAAGTGGTGCGTGATCGAAAAAATAGTTCAATTTATGCGTTTACGTGAATTAAATCTCCGCATCCATACGGACGGCGGTTCAAGAGGGAATCCAGGACCTTCAGGGATCGGGGTGATGATGACAGATGCGGATACGGGTGACGTTGTGGCACGAATTAAGGAATATATCGGCGTGACCACGAATAATCAGGCGGAATACCGTGCGGTCATTCGCGGGCTTACAGAAGCACTTACGCTTCAACCAGCGAGTATTATGGTTGTTGCAGACAGCGAATTATTGGTCCGTCAGCTGACGGGTGTCTATCGAGTGAAGAATCCTGATATTGCAAAGCGATTTCTTGAGATTCGAAATCTCGAAACAAAGCTAGGGGTTCCGGTGCGCTATCGTCATGTGCCGCGAGAGCAGAACAAGGATGCAGATGCGCTCGCAAATGAGGCGATGGATGAGGGGGCGAAGTAGAGCAACGGGCAGAGAGCAAAGAGCAAAGGGTCTCGATCGACCCTTTGCTCTTTGCTCTCTGCCCGTTGCTCTAAAATTTTCCATCCACATGCCTGCTCTCTCTGAAGCGCCTGTGGTATGATAATGACCAAATGACCAAGAAACGATTTCAGCGGGGAGTGCTCCCGGCGATGGCGCCCGGAGCCCGGCGTGGATCCGCGCGCGCCCATCATCAGCTGATCGGCCTTTTTACGATCGGCGCAGCACTGCTTCTCGTTTTAAACATTGCGATCCTTTCAATACCAGGACAACGACGCGTTCAAGCGACTGCCATGCAGAATGTCACCGGGTGGGTTTGGAGTTCGAATGGCGGATGGCTGTCCATGAACGACACGAATACCGGGAGTGGGAATTATGGCGTCTCAGTTGATGTGAATAAAAAGATTGCAGGATTTGCCTGGTCTCCAAATTCAGGTTGGGTCTGTTTCGGAGCATCCTGTGCATATCCGTCTTGTAATGGGATGCAGGCTCCCGACAATGCGTCTTCAACAGCCTATCTTGACGGATCGTGGGTTGCGCACGGATGGGCGAAGTTTTGCAATTTAGGTGATGATGGATGGATTTCGTTGAACTGCGCGAATCGTGCGGAATGCGGAACGAGCAATTACGCGGTGAGCTATGCGACGAGCACCGGAAATGCAGCCGGGTGGGCGTGGCATGGGCGGACACCGAACGGATGGGGTTGGATGGACTTCAGTGCCGTTAAAATTAATATCGCATTAGTCAGTCAGCCGGAAGGACCGGATCCGGTCAGATGTCGAAATGGAAAGGATGACGATGGGAATGGTCTGATCGACTGCTTCGATCCATCCTGCCAGGGGGCGGAGCCGGCTTGTCCGAATACGGAAACGCACTGCTCGCTCATCGGTCAGACGAATTGTTGTGCGAATGGAGTGGATGATGACTTTAACGGACAGACGGATTGTGCGGATCCGGGGTGTGCTGCAGATGCCGCTTGTGCGCCCGTGGATTGTACGGTGGGCGGTGCGATCTGCTCGAATCCAAAATGCGTCAACATGCCGGGATGTGAATTGTGTATGAATGGCGCGAAGGAAATCGCGACCACGTCAACGCAAGATTGTACAAATGCGATGTGTGCGACGTACTACCCGGGGTGTACGCCAGCCTGGTTCCAATCGAAGTATGGAAATGTCTACGCGCAAGCGGGTGTGACCGGAACGCCGCCGCCTCCAGGAATGGCGAATGCAACGTACTGTATTACGTCCGCTGGCTCAATCGTTCAAGCGAAGAGTGAAACGGGCTGTGTTGAGCCGAGTAGTTCTGAAAACGTCTCACTTCCAACGAACGGAAACGGATACGCGTCATCGCTTGGGCGAATTGATGTGGCGGGGATTTTGAGCGGGCGGTATGGGACAGTGAAGTCGACCACGAATCCGAACGACACCACGCTCATCGAAACGTCGCCGCTTGCGGGAAAGGTGTTTGTGTACGACGGAACGGCAACGTGTCCGGCGGGCGGATATGTGGTCAACGCAAAGACGTTCTTTAACGCATCAGGACAGACGGCGAAGGGGAACGGACTCCTTGTCGTCAAAGGATGCGACCTGAAGATTACGGGGAATATGTCATACGATGTGGCGGGCATCGGTGCGGGTCAATACCTGCGCAATCTCGCCTCCTTCGGAATCCTCGTTCTTTGTCGCTATTCGAGCGGATCTTGTGTGGCCGGGACGGGGAATATCACCATCGATCCTGGTGTGACAAATCTGGTTGGGACGATGTATGCCGAACGAACGATTTCTACGGGATCGACGGGAAATAAGAATACCGATCAGCCATTGCAAGTCTTTGGCGCACTCGTCGCGCATCAAGTCAAGCTTCAGCGACTCTCGAGTTCGCCTTCAACGCCGGCAGAACGCGTTATCTTTGATGGACGCTCTGTGGTGAATCCGCCTCCAGGCTATCAAGATATCTCAAAATCACTCCCAGCGGTGGGCGATAAATACTAAACATTCCACGTATGGGTCTGTTCTCGAAGAAAACGGAAGCGAGCTACGTTGGTGTTGATCTCGGATTGAGCGGGATAAAGATTGTTGAGCTATTGAACGAGAAGGGCCGAGCGCGATTGGTGACGTATGCCTATGCGGATTTTCCGGATCTTCA
>JAHFIK010000044.1:2071-6979 GCA_023246415.1 Candidatus Uhrbacteria bacterium | reverse complement strand
ATCAAGGCCATGCAGCAATTTGCACCGACGGGGGATCTGGCACCGATTCTGGAAACGTTGCTCAAGCCGATTATTGATGAAGTGCGGTACTCCTTCAATCTGTATCAAGGTCAAAGCGAAGCGGGAAAATTGAAACGGATCGATAAAATTATCTTGACGGGCGGATCGTCCCTGCTTCCGAGACTTCCGGAATTTTTCACTCAGCTGATGAATGTGAATGCGTACCTGGGAGATCCGTGGGCGCGCGTGGTGTATCCTGAAGATCTCCGCCCAGTTTTAGAAGAAATCGGATCCCGTTTTGCGGTGACCGTCGGGTGTGCCATGCGGGACATTGAATAGGACATCAACAACAAACGAACGCAATTCGGGTGGACCACGGGCGTGTGACGTAGTCACACCTCCGTCCACCATCCGAATCCATGAGCGATATTTCACTCCTTCCGGAAGAGATGCGGGGTAAGGAGGAATCGAAGAAAGAGGGCATGCCGCCGACATCACAACCGATACCGGCTGGTTTGCGTATGCACGTTCCGGATGCCGAACCGGAAGAGGATATTGAGATCATTGAGGTTGATGAAGGCGATCTTGCTTCGGTGTTGGCGGACGAGCCGCTGATGACGCGACTGACCTATAAGCTTTCGTCTGCGATTGACAAGGTTCGAAGTCGACTCTTTGAGAAGAAGACGGAAGCACCACCGGCCAAGGTTCCACCTCAATTCTTTAAGCCACCGAAACCGGGATTAGTGACAAAATCTCAGGCGCCGTCTCAGGCTCCGTCTCCGAGTGGTCCGGTTCAGTTGCGGCCGCTCGGGACTCCGGTCGGGCTCCCTCCACGCGGTCCGGGGGTACAGATCCGAACGGATAGCGCAGCCTCTGCCGCGTCGCAGAAGAATGGGGAGCGGCCTCGTGCGCGCATTATGCCGCAGGCAGAGGTCCCGCGGCGTGTTCGTGTGATTCGGCGTGTTCGAAAGCCGGTCCGCGTGAGCTTGATCTCATCGAAGGATCTTGCGGCATTAACGATTGATGTCTCGAAACGCAAGTGGACACTGTCGGTGATTACCTGTGTCTTTACGATTACTATTGGTTCATCTGTCTTTTTTCTAAACAAGCAGTTAGCAGCTGCGCAGGATCGGCGTCAGTCTATTCAGACAGAGCTCGCAAAGACGCGTGCAGAAACGGATGCACGGTTGAAAACCTGGAGCTCCTATGAAGATTTACAGAATCGATTAGAACTTCTTGATGGCGCGTTAAAACACCATATCATCGTGACACGCCTATTTGATTTTTTGGAAACGCGAACGCTTCCAGCCGTGTCCTATCGGAGCGCAACCTGGTCGGAACAAGGGCAGCTTTCACTGGATGTCGTTGCCGATTCCTTTGAAACAGCGGCTCAACAACTTGTTGCGTTCAAGCAGAGTGATGGTGTTTCGAGTGTTCAGTCAACCTCATTTGGCGTTTCGGCTGTTGGGGATACAGGCGTGTCGGCAATCTCTTTTCAGGTTATGTTGACGCTGAATCCGCTCGTCTTTCAGAATCCTGCATTAACACCGCTCCCGTCGGGATCGGCGCCACAAGGGTCACCGTAATGGTATGCCTGATTTTCTTCATGACGCAGTAGCCGATTCGGCATCCGAAGCATCGACGCCGAATCCACAGACGAAGCCAGCTGTACCAACCGTACAGACGCGTGAAGGTGTTGACCGCGCAGATGTGTCATCACACGAGGAAAAAGCGCCTCGGAATCCAGGCCGATCAAATTTCCATCAGAAGGATAAGGGATACGAGAAGCGAAAGGAGCCGCTGCCCATTTTCACGCATTATTACGGTGTCTTCTTTTTGTGCTTGATCGCTTTATTCCTGGGCGGAGGATATGCCTTGCTCGCACCGCGTTACGCATCGATGACGACGGTTTGGGCGGAATCCGGTTCGTTAGCTGAAACGCTTGCCAATGAGCAGCAGTATCTGAATGCATTGAATAACTCGATTGCCTCCGCGGAAGCGATCCCGAAGGATGTGCTTCAGCGCGTTGATGAGGCGATGCCATCGGATGACTCGGGAATTCCGAAACTCCTCGTGACCATGTCGACAATTGCGCAACAGAGCGGTGTGTCGCTTGGGAGTATCCAGTTTAGCCCGGGGTCCGCGGTTCCATCGTCTGCACCGGGAACGCAGATTTCGGTTGTCCCGACCAGAATTTCTACGAATATTACGGCAAAAGGGTATCAAGCCATGCGTCGATTCCTGACGAACTTGGAACAGAGCCTGCGTTTGATTGATATCAACTCCATCAATGTGAGTGCGTCGTCGCAAACGGAAAAGACAGATGGCGAATCTTCCTCCGCCAATGCAAAGGCGCCGGTGACGGAGTATTCGTATGCGCTTCAAATGACGGCGTATCATCTTGAAAAGGGACTCCGTACAACTCATCAACCCGCTGCCATTCCGCCGACGCCGACGCCAGCATCTGCGGAGGAGACCACCGCCCCATGAAGAACTCTGAATTGATCCACCGTATTCTTGTCCTCGTGATTGGGGGTGGGGTATTGGCGTTCGTTTTTTGGGGAGGGATGCAGCTTTTTTCTTCGAAGTTTGTCCCGGTTTCAATCCCATCACGGAAAGATATTCGTTTTGAACCGAAGCGAGAGGTTTGGGAGAATACGCTGTTTTCATCGTTGCAAGGTTTTTTTACAGGAAATGTGACCCCGGGGGCGTTAGGAAAATCACTGCCATTCGAAGGGGGAGCGGGTTCCCAGCAACAGTTGCTTCAAGGGCAGGTCTCGCCGTTGGCCAGCATGGAAGAAATTTCACTTGCGGGAGCTCGAGCCGTGTCCGTCTCTCGATCTTCGGATGGAACCATGGCAGTCCTCTTGAGTTCGCCGCGTCCGGCCGGAGGAGACGCGTATGAGATTCGATTGTATGCCGCGGATCAATCAGCGACGACATTTGCTGCGTGGCAGACAGGACCGACGGATCCGGTCGTTTGGAAAATTGCCGCGTCAAACGATGGATCTGTATGGTTAGGCGGGACGTCGGGGTATATCGCGAGATGCGAAAAGAATGGAACGCCGACGCCCATCTTGCCTGAGAGTACGGGCCTCCATGGAAATATTCAGGATATTGCGATTGATGGGGCGGGCCGTGTCTGGGCCACAGATAGGACGGCGCTTGCCTTAGGAGGTGTGGATTCGTTTGCGCCGTTCGATTTTTCATCACGTCTTCGTGCGGAAGAGCAACGCGCGTTATTGAATGAATTATCAAAGATGCCGGATGCACCATCGGTGACGTCTGATGCAGATCAGCAGGCGTTGTTGAAGACGGCGCTTCATCCGTACGCCTTTAGCGTGCTTGCGAATGGTGAAATCGGACTGAATACAAAACTCGCAGCCTTCGTCTTTCCGCTCGCGCTTCAGAATAGTATTCGGTGGATTGATACCGGGTTGCCGGCGTCGATGCCACTCGCTTTTGATCCGAATGGAGGCGTGTTCACGCTCAATGCCGCAACGCATCAAATGCAGTATGTGTGGGCGACCGGTACGCGCTTGTATGCTTCTGAGGCGACACCGAGTGCCGTGCCGTCTTCCGCATTCGCGAATGGATTGGACGGTGTGTACGCCTTAAGTAACTCCGCATCTTCGACGGTGTTATGGATCGGTCGGTCAGGAAATTGGGTTGCACAGATCGTGGCCGCATCGGGGACGATCTCAGCGGCAGATGGTGTGGCTCAGGCGGCAGTAGACGGGAGCGGGACATTCTGGGCAACGTCCCCATCAGGCAAATTACTTCATGTCCGTAAAGGATCTGGGCTCTAATTCGAGGTTGTATGGACGAACAGATCATCTCAATCTTGTTAGCAAATGGGCAGATTGATGCGAAAACCGCTGCAACGGCTCGTGATCTGGTTCAGCGTGGAAAAACGGCAGAACAGGCGCTCGTCGGTGGACGGTACCTTCAAGAAAAAGAATTTGTAAAAGTAAAAGCACAAGTCATTGGGTTGGATTTTGTTGATCTGGAGGGCTGGGAGCCGACACCGGATGTGTTATCGCTCATTCCAGAAGAGACGGTTCGATCGTGTCGCGTGTTATCGCTTGGATTGGAAGGGGAGACGTTGATTTATGCGCTTGCAGATCCTCAGGATATTCGGGCGCAAGAGACGATTCAATTTTTTGCATCAGGAAAAGGGTGGAAAGTGAAGCAGGTCCTCGTCCAGCCGACAATTTTACAACGCATCTTGAAAATTGGCGGCGGCGTCGGCGTCGAAGTTGAGGCGAGTCTTGCCGAGGTGAACAAGAAAAAAGAAGAGAAGGGGAAAGGGTCTGAAAAAGAGATTGGGAATCTTGAAGAATTGATCAAAGGAGCGCCGGTGGCTCGAATGGTTACGAGTATCATGCGCAACGCGGTCGAACAACGCGCTTCTGATATTCATATCGAACCGCTTGGGAATCAGAGTCGTGTTCGATATCGCATTGATGGTGTCTTGCGGACGGTGTTGACGCTCCCGGCACATATCCATCCCGCACTCGTTGCACGCGTGAAGGTGCTTTCAGACATGAAACTCGACGAAACGCGTGTTCCACAGGATGGACGTATTACGGAGGTCTACGGAGACAAAAAGATCGACTATCGTATTTCAACGTTGCCGGTCGTGGATAACGAGAAAGTCGTCATGCGTATCTTGGATACCTCTGTTGGGGCTCCGACGCTGGAACAGCTCGGGTATCGGAAGGAACACGTTGCAATTATCACGGAAGAGATTCGGAAAGCGCACGGATTGTTTTTAGTCACCGGTCCGACAGGATCTGGAAAGTCCACCACGTTGTTCGCCTGTTTGAACATGCTGAACAACGAGGGGGTGAATATTTCTACGCTTGAAGATCCGGTGGAGTATTATATTCAGGGTGTTAACCAATC
>JAHFIK010000044.1:0-1971 GCA_023246415.1 Candidatus Uhrbacteria bacterium | reverse complement strand
AACGCAGTTGATTGATATGCGAATTCTGATTGCAGATGCGGATGATTTTGAGGCGCGAATCTATGTTCGTGCCTTTCAAACGAGGCGGTATGACGTGGATGTTGTTGGTGATGGTGAAACCTGCTTGATTGAGGCACAAACGCATCGACCCGATGTTATTGTGCTTGATTATATCCTTCCGCATCGGGGTGGATTCGCTGTCTTGGAGGGGTTGCGAGCGGATGAACGGACGGCGCGCATCCCCGTTGTCGTCTTGGCGCGCGGGGTACAATCTCATGACGTTGATCAGACGGCGGTCTTCGGGTCATATCCATTCTTCATTAAGCCGTATACGCATCCGGAAACCGTTGTTCAACGCGTGGAATTATTAATGCAGGAGGGGCTCCGACCTCTTTCGATCTAACGACCGACTCATGCCTACATTCAAGTATCGGTGTCGAACGCCTGGGGGGCGATTACAAGCCGGATTCGTTGACGCGGGAACGGTTGATGATGCGGTTGCCGCGTTGACCGAGCGCGGATTTGAGATTTTGATTCTTGAACCGTATACCCCGAACGCCGCAGAGCGGTCGCTTTCCTTTTTTAATCGGGTCAAATCGAAGGATTTGGTGGTGTTGAGTCGAACGCTGTCCGTCATGATGTCGGCATCGGTTCCGCTCGTCGAGGCGTTAAAGAATATCGCATATCAAACGAAGAATCCGAACTTGAAGCAAGTGATGATTGATATTGCGACGGAAGTTGAATCCGGGGCCCGACTTTCCGATGCCCTTGAACGGCATCCGAAGGTGTTCAGCGGATTTTTCGTGAACATGATTCGGTCTGGCGAAACGTCCGGTCAGCTCGAAGAAGTATTGGAGTATCTCGCGGACCAGCAGGAGAAAGATTTCGATCTCACGAGCCGAATTCGCGGGGCGATGATGTATCCGGCGTTCATCGTCGTTGCGCTCATCGTCGTTGGATTCATCATGATGTCGTTCGTGATTCCGAAACTGCTTGAAATTTTCAGTGATTCAAATATTGAATTGCCACTCACGACGCGGATTCTGATCGCCGTTTCGGGCTTCTTTAGCCATAATTGGGCCCTTATTCTGCTTGGCGGGATTGGAATCGGCGTGACCTTGGTGATTCTGCATCGGACGCCGCGTGGTCGTCAGCTCTGGGATGAATTGAAGATTCGGATCCCAATTTTTGGTGGTATTTATAATCGAATCTATGTCGTTCGATTCGCCCGTTCGCTTTCGACGCTGATCCATGGAGGTGTTGATCAAGTTGGAGCATTGGAGATTGCATCAAGCGTTGTTGGAAATGAAGCGTGGAAGAAGCTAATTTTTGAAACGATTCGCGAAGTGAATGAAGGGAATTCGATTACGACCGCATTCGCACGGACGAAATTTGTTCCGACCATGGTGACCCAGATGCTCTCCGTCGGTGAAGAAACGGGTCGGCTTCAGGAGGTTCTTGATCGTGTTGCGGACTTCTTCCGACGTGAGGTCGATAGTCTCGTGGGAGGGTTGGTGTCATTGATTGAGCCGATTATTATCGTGATCCTTGGTGCGGCGGTTGGTATGATGGTGAGTGCCGTGTTGCTTCCAATGTATCAAATGACGAATGCGGTATAGGGAGGGGACGCTTGATCGAAATATTTCCTGTACAAGAACGGTCAACGAGACTGTTGAAGATGGGGGGGCAAGCGATGGCTTGACCGTGTTCGTTAGCTGATCCTCATCTGATTGCGCGTGTGCTATACTTATCCACAAGATTAACATTTCACCATGCTTATACTTCCTCACCATATGAGAAAGCAAAAAGGTTTCACGCTTATTGAACTCTTGGTGGTCGTCGCAATCATCGGATTGCTCGCCACGCTCGCGGTGCTCGCGTTCGGGAACGCCCGACAGAAGGCACGTGATGCCAAGCGCCTTGGCGACATCGAAAATACGATGAAGGCCATGGCGAGTGCTGATGGAGAAG
>JAHFIK010000075.1 GCA_023246415.1 Candidatus Uhrbacteria bacterium | reverse complement strand
CCCTCGATCACCCATGTCCGATTCACATCAAGCGAGATAATCGCCCCCATGCCTTGCAACAATTTTGCGAGGTCGACAATTTCCGGTTCAATGGCGGCATTCGTAATCACCGTAATCCCCTTCGCAAGGACAGCCGAGAGCATCACGTTTTCGGTGGCCCCAACGGATGGAAAGGGAAGATCGATAATCGTCCCCTTGAGTCGTTTTCCCTCCGCGATCGTTGCCCGATACACGCTCCCATCGCAGGTAATCTCCGTCCCCATCGACCGCAACGCGTTGAGATGGAAATCCACCGGACGCGCTCCGATCTTGCAGCCGCCGAGCGCCGGAATCGTGGCTTCGCCAAATCGTGAAAGGAGCGGACCGAACAATAAAATCGGAATGCGATTCTTGCGGCTAAACGCTTCAGTGACTTCTGATGACTTTAGACCGGACGCGTCAACGGTCACGCGATTCCCCGATCGCTCCACCTTCACGCCAAGATCTTCCAGCATTTCAATGGTCACGGCCACGTCGCCGATTTCCGGAACGTTCGTGAGCGTGACCGGCTCCGCGGTCAGTAATGCCGCAACCAATTCTTTGGTGGCCGCGTTCTTTGCACCGGAAACTGAAACCTCTCCATGGAGTGGAGCGCCGCCGGTGATATTGATGGAGTTGGAGGTGGACATGGGTTAGAAAGAATTTGGAATTTGGAATTTGGAATTTGGATCCGGACCGATATTCCAAATTCTAAATTCTAAATTCCACTCTTACTGCACGATATCTCCCAATCCGCTCGACGTCACGATCGACACCCAAGTCTTCCCACGACCGAGTGGGATCATTTTTCCATCTGCGTCGGTAAACGCAAAATTCTGTCCACCTTTCCGGGACCAGGTCCCGCGAATCACCTTGCCATCATGGGCAACGATCACATCTCCCGTCCCCGTCATCCGAACACTCAGGCGTCCTTTTTCATCAAGAACCGTTTCATCGGTGTCGATGACGACTACATTCTTCACACTCACGACCGTGCCGTCCGCGTCTTTTTGGATCCGATGATTTTGCGAACGCGTGTAGAGGCCCGTCTGCGGATCATACGCCCATGTTGCCGCATAGGCCCCCGCGTACGGGACGCGAATGGTTGATGTCGATGCCGTCCCAACCGACGTACTCGTCGCGATCTCTTCGTACGTCCACGACGTAAACGGCGACGCGGTCCACGTATTCTTCTCTGCAGCGGCTGTCAGTTTCGAGACATCCGTATAGACGTTATGCGGGGCGTAACGAGATGCGGAACGCCAGAAATATTTATCATTAAAAAACTGATCAAGATTTTTGAATCCGTCCGTCTTTGAAATTTGATTTAGTGCATCCGGACTCCCGCCGACGTGCGCATACACGGAACCAAAGGTCGACGCGAGATCGACATAATACGGCCGCGCACTGCGCACCGGACCAATCTCCCCGCTTTCGGTCTTCGGATCGAACAGTAAAAAGAATCGCGTAATACTGCCTTCAACTGGCGCTTCAAACACGACATTTGCCTTTGCGACGCCTGAAAGCGGCCACGCATCAATACTGTTTTCAACCATCACTCCGAGCGGAAGTAATGTGGTAGAGGTCGTATCCGCAACGGCGACACCATCCAGCTGCCGATAGAAGCCCGTTGAGGACGTGACGGTTGTGGTCACCGGAGCGGATGTGACGATGAGTTTCTCTTTTGGAGAAAACGGATGGTCGATTGTCATCCAGACGATGAGCAACGAGAGAACGAACAACGCGGCCGCGCCGCCCGCAATGGGGCGCCACGACCGCGTAAAAAATGACACAAATTGCTCGGACCGATCTTCGGCCTTTTCAAGGACGTCGTTCAATCGTTTAGGTTGCATTCCCCTCTTTGACAGCACCTTCAGCGGCCTTCTCCGCCTTCTTCTCATCTGATTCTGCCTTCACCGCCGTCACATCGCCAACTTGTGATTCTTCCATCTTCTTCAATTCCTCTTCCGTGAGCGGCTTTTCAACAAACGCAATCGTCAGTTCACCATGTGTGGTGACTTCAACACCCTTTGGAAGCTTGAGATCCGCAACCGTAATGGAATCATCAAACGTCTTAAGAACACCGATATCAACAGAGATTTCGTGTGGGATATCTGCCGGGAGACATTCGACATCAACGTGGTCAAGCGTCTTCATGAGCGTTCCACCGAGCGCCTTCACCGCTTCGGACTCACCCGTAAACACGAGTGGGACCTCGACAGACATCTTTTCCGTCATCTGCACCTGGAGAAAGTCGACGTGGATCGGCTCGGAACGGAGCGGGTGGTACTGCACTTCCTTAACCAGCACCTTGACCGGCGCGGCGGTATCAACAGCCAAATCAATGAGCGTTGACGAACCGGCCTTCATAAACAGACGTCGGAACTCCGATGCTGGAACTGAAATCGCACGCGCATCGACCCCGTGGCCGTACACGATCGCCGGGATTTTTCGTTCAGTCATGACATCCTTTGCACGCTTCCCGAGAGCGGTGCGGATTGAGGCTGCGAGCGTAAGCGTTTCCATAGAATAGAGAGGGGTATTTCGTGCGCGTGAGCGTACGGGGAATTGCAGGGAATGTCAAGCGCAGACAGGTCCGTAGGTCCGTATGTCCGTGGGTCCGTAGGTCAGATCCGACGTACGGACCCACGGACGTACGGACCCACGAACCTAACAAAATCCAATAAAAACGTTGATCACACCCTACGCCGAATCCGGACGATCGCCCGGTGGCACTCCCGCCCCTGCCTCGTATCGCTGCTTTTCCCACTGGGCTTCAATGTCTGAAAGGAGCTTTGAGAGCTCACGAGCCGCAAACCGGTTCAAAAAAACCCGCGAGACAAGCTGCCCTTGCGCCGGGTTCTGCCCGATCCGGACAGCGCTGATGAAATCAATCACCACGTCCCGTTCCTGTGCCGTCACTGAGATGAGATTCGCGTAGCGTCCTTTTGCGTCTTCAGGGAGCGCGTTGATTTGCATGGGATCCATAGGTAGGTGCGTACGTCCGTAAGTCCGTGGGTCCGTAGGTCGGATCCGAACATACGGACCTACGGACTTACGGACCTACGGACTTTTTTATTTAGCGATTAATGTCTGGCAGAGTTCCCGACTTCTTCCATTCAAGACGTCATGCACAATCATGCAATCCTCTGAACTGATCGGAGCGGCATCGCGGAAGCGGAGCGCATCTTGCGCTTCAAGATCTGTGACGAGGCCGATGGAACTGATGCCGGAGGGATGTTCGAGGATCACCGCGAGCACCGCATGCGCGCAGGATGGGCACGTAAGATGAAACAGACGCATCGTACCGCTCTCGCCAAGCGGTCGAATCGACGCATCCGCGTATGCGGCATCGCACAGCGGACAGTGGGTCAAGAGTTTTGGCGAGGGTTGCTGACTCATTTCTGCATCGTATCGGCCATGAGGAGGATGGTCAAT
>JAHFIK010000043.1:6581-10935 GCA_023246415.1 Candidatus Uhrbacteria bacterium | reverse complement strand
TCCTGTTTTCGTGGAACAGCTGGTGGCACGGTCAACAGAATGCGAACCTGTGCATGACCGCATCAGATATCCTCACCATTCGGACGCTCGCGACGCGACCAAACGTGTGGCCGCTTCTCCCACAACTCTCCTCGAATCAATCCGGCGCATGCGTGGCTCCGGAATTTCCCACAAAGCATATCGTTCGATTCCAAATGCAGCAGGACAACCAACTCGTGTATGATGCGAGCGGTGTCGGCATTTCCATTGCAACGATCGTGGTCGATGCAGACACAAATGCAGTCGACTCCGGAGTTATTGAACTTCAACGTGATAACGATCGCTCGAACTATCCGGTCAAATCACAGTCTACAGTGTTGCTTGAAGTCCGAAATGGCGGCATTCGCGGCAATGATGGACTCGCCGAGAATGATCGTGTCTCGATCACGAATTTTACCTACGGCCTCTATCGCCATGATGCCCTCGTGAATGGAACGATCCGTACCTTCCTCATTCCATCACTCATTGCGAATGGGACGATCACGTACGCAAATGGCGCAACGGCGCCGTACACGACACTCGTCCCGCTCGTCAGCAACGAATCTTATTCAGGATCGTAGTTCGTTGCGTCGTCCGTCGTCCGTCGTGACGTCGGATCAACGCGATGAACCGCTACGATAATGTTACCAACCTCTATGAACCTCCCCACCGATCTCCAGCATTTTTCAGCCCCGACCCTCCTCATCGTGTCCGACACCCAGCGCGCTACATTTTATCTCGCGCATAACGAGACGATTAATGTGGTTGAAACAATCGACGTTCCGGCAGAATTCGATATTGAACGCGACAGCAAATTCGTGAGTGATTTTAAGGACGAACCGCGAGAACACCGATTCGTCGCGCGTGTCGCAGAAATGACATCCGCGTTTGCGCACAACAAAAATATCGGGCACATCTTCATCGCCGCCCCCCAAGAGATCATCAATCTGCTCGAAGCGAAACTGGGCGACGACGTCCGCGCATTCATTTCACGCCGGATCGTCAAAGACCTCGTGAAAGAAAACGTCATCGACGTGGTCAAACGATTTTTCGCATAACCGAACGACAACACAGAATAAACCGCCCCGTCGCAACGCATGCGACTGGGGCGGTTTCGAATTTGAGACAACATCATCTCACATGACATCGACGTCGATGCGCGACGATACGCTCTGAAGAAAAGACCTGTGGCCAACAGAAGTCGATCAAAAGCAATACTCCGAAAAGTGAGAGCAATGTCGCGGCTGATAACAGCGAGGGGAATGAGACGCCAACGACCAACGTGAGGACTTGAATCAAGGCGACACAGAACACCCATCCGCGTTTTATCTTCAGTTCTTCGGCAATCATTATGATTGGAATGACCGGAACAGAAAAGATGGAAACAACGGTCAAAAAGGCACCGCAAGCCTCTCCGGCGGCGAATGCGAACGTGATCAAGGCAGCGATCCCGTTTTCAGCGTGCGTTGTCCCGCCGTATTGCCATGAGTCCATCGCCTGCACCAAAAAGTCTTTCGTATATGCGAGCGTCGGGAGTATCAAACCCGTAAGAAAAATCGCAAACCGCCAAAGGATAACCATGATCGCGAGCGCGGCCGGAAAGACGAACGCGCTAGCGACAATGAACACAATGTCGCCATTCCGTCGGACGACGAAAACGAGCATGCAGCACGTGACAACGACCCCAATCGCAAGTGCACCCGTCACGACATATCCTGTCGTCTGACGTACATGGAATCCATCTCGCATGAGCAAAAAAATGCCGTTTAGAATGAACAAAGAGACGACGGATGCAAGCGTAAACTTTTTCACGGCCCGGCTTCCTTTCTTCTTTATTTTCAAAGGTACGAACCCCATCCGTACGCTACGAGGAAACAACAAAAACGTCAATCAATTCACCCCGAGACTCACTCCCCGTCGTGACTCATTCCGTTGACAAATCCCTTTTCAACCGTAAGCTTCCGGCATGGACCTTTTAGATACGGACTGTCCACGACTGGATACCGATCAACTTCAGAATACCTATTTCGGACTTCGTCATGGAACGAGCCGCGCAAATGAAACAGGCATCATCATCAGCGATCCCCTTGCAGGAATCGATGCATACGGCCTCAGCGAACAGGGGGTGCTCGAAGTTGAAAACAGCATCATCGAGGCAACTCGAAACGGCTGGGTTACCGACAAAACCGTGATCTACACGTCTGACTTCCGTCGAACCTTGGAAACCGCGACGATCGCTTCACAGATGCTCCACACGCGACCGCCAATCGTTTCACTCTATCTGCGCGAACGTCGATTCCGAGATTTTGACGGAGGCCCGGACGATGCCTACAACCGCGTCTGGGAACGTGATGCGATCGATCCAAATCATCACGACTTTCGATGCGAATCCGTTCACGATGTCCTTGAACGCACGGTGCTCTTCGTTCTGGAAATGGAACGTCGGTATTACGATTCCACGATCCTGATGGTGTCGCATGGCGACCCACTGCAAATCCTGCTCACCGCCTTCTGTGGCATTCCACCAAACAAACATCGGGAACTGATTCCCTTTGCTCGCGGCGAAATCCGAAATTTCACCCCCACCTTCCACACCTAACGATGTTGCACCCTGCAACATCGACATCCGACCAGCGTCGACGGCCTTCAGAGGGCTCCGTCGACGCTTTTTCGTTCCGAATGGACGAGCCACGATGAGATTCAAAACCTCCGAACGCACCCAAAAAGGGGGTAAACTTACCGATGAGTGATCGCAAACAGACAGAAAAACCGCCCCAGGATGTCGCCAAAGAATGGCCTATATTTTGCTATAATAAGCAAAATTATCATTTTCCGCCTCGTTTCCGTGTCTCGACCTGTAAACCCCTCTTGACCGATTTCCCAAGGTCTGGTATCCTTTGCACCATCGATATGGCACAAACACACACGGTATACAACTGCCTGCGCAATCTGCGACAGGAAAAGAAGATCACGCAAGAGCAGCTTGCGAAGTCGGTCGGCGTCAGCCGTCAGACGATTTGTTCGATGGAGAAGGGTGACTACGTCCCCTCGCTCTCACTCGCGCTTTTGATTGCCCAGTTCTTCAACCACCCGGTTGAACACGTGTTCCAACTCAAGCGTGTTTGCGAGTAATCCGGAAATGGATCACTGGTTGGATGTGGGGAGCCCTGCATCTCACCATCCGACGATTGATCCATCACCAAAGAAAAACGACCAGGATGACTGGTCGTTTTTCTTTGAGGAAGTCGGCCATCGCAAATAGCCAGTAGAAAATATTCTACTGGCTACTGCCTACTCGCGACTGCCTTATCGATTATTTTTTCTTCGGTGCTGGCGCGGTCTGGACAGCGTTTACGGCTGGCGCAGATGGCGGAACAACCATCATCGAGCCCGCAGATCCAGACGCCCCTTCAACACTCCCTTTCATCATATAGGGAATCGGACGCGGAACTTCAGGATCAACGAGGAGATCTTTGATCAACGGGATGACGACCGCATTCTGCATCCATGGTGCTTCCGCAGGTTTTGTAACAACCGGGAAGACGAGCGACGGCACATAGAGTTCTTCCCATCGATTGTCGACCTGATGACCAAATGAGGCGAGGGAAACGGTCGGCGCTCCAAGCTCAACATCAACGGTTTTCGCATTCGGATCGCTGTAATTCGGGTAGACACCGCCCCGTTCAACGAAGGACATGATGCGCGAGGTGTCCTTTTCCGTGGCATACGATGACTTGTCATATGACTGCATGGAAATGCCATAGACGCCCGCAACCGACTTATCACGAAGATTCACAGACACGTTCATCCCAACGGCATCCCCGTTCGTCGTGTTCACCTCCTGACCTTCAACGAGATACGGATAGGTCACGGAAATCTGGTCCGGTGCGCGGATCGGCATGATGCTCGGTGCACTACTGGCCCCGGAAGCACCGTTGACGGTTGCGACGTCCGATGTCGCAGCTGATGGTGTGACCGAACCATCCTGCGCCTTCATCATCGGCTCGGCGAAATACATTTTCCATGAATGATCGACGCGTGGCTTTCCGTACAGCGACGTATTCACGCCATGGGACGCAAGGAAGCTGTTCGTGATCCGGATCACCTCTTCATCCGCAGGCACCTGATCAGCGGTTAACGGTTCAACGGTTGGACAATTGCCGTTCACGCATCGATATGGATCATTCGTCTTGCGTTCCCAGTTTTCACTGATCGACACCATGCCTTGCGCGAAGTCCGTCGTGATGACGTATCCGTTATCCCGATTTTCAACGAATGACACATTTTGAACATTCAGCGATTGGAATGTTGAGAGGTCCATTGATCCAAGGCCTGC
>JAHFIK010000043.1:0-6481 GCA_023246415.1 Candidatus Uhrbacteria bacterium | reverse complement strand
TTCGAACCATTCGAACCAGCGCCCGCAGATCCGGACACGCCAGATGCTGCATCAAGCGCCATCGGCTGTGCGGCTGTATTGTTTGCATTCACCGCATTCACGCCGTTCAGTGAACCGAAGGCATTCGCGTTCAGCATGGCGATACGCGGCTTGAATCCGAGTGTCCCGGTCCGAAGATTCGTGACCCCGGTTTTTGGAATGAACGAGAAGGTCATCGCGAGGACCACGACAACGATGCCGCCAGTCGCAAACGCGATAGAGAGGTAAGGATAATGTTTCGTCATATCAGGGAATGAGAAGACTGAATGTGAAGGGGTCGCACGAAGCTGAGCACTGCGAGCCCGAATTTGTTCGCGAACACGCTGTTTGAATGCAGCCGTCATGGCGACATTCGGACGGGCGGATGCGAGACGCTGAATCAGATCACGAATGACCGACTCTTGCGTCCGAAGAGACGCATCGTCTGCACAGAGCTCATCAATCAGCGACTGAATCTCTTTGTTCGTTAGTGTGGCCATAGAATCGTTTTCATAAGGAGAAGCACAGCAAGACTCGAGATCCCCAGTTCGGTGCGGAGCTGATGCAAGGCACGCGAAAACGTCATCTTCGCATTCGCTTCGGTGAGACCGGTAATGTCCGCAATTTCTCGGTGTGAGAGCCCGTCCCACAATCGCATGACGAGCAATTCACGCTGACGCGGTTTGAGTCCCCGCAATCCCGCCTCGACGCCCTGCAGACGCTGACGCACATCCGCATCCCGTTCAATGTCCTCCCGCGAGGAAAGACCCGGAACGGATTCAACATCGCCTTCCACTTTCCGCGTCCGGTAGTGATCAATGACGGTATTGCGAGCAATGCGGTAGAGCCATGAGGAGAATGATCCCTTTTCTGTACTGAACGTCCGGATTTTCTCAAGCGCCTTTAAAAAGATCTCGCTGACCAAATCTTCCGCGGTTTCTCGATGAAGCGTCCGGTAGTAGACGAATGCGTAGATCTTTTCCGCGTACGACTCATACAAAGCCGCGAACGCGGATGCGTCGCCATGCTGGCATTGATCAATGAGGTCGTGTTCCGATGGACCCATATGTGGACGCGCGCGTGCGGTCTTCTATTACTCCTTTGGCCGCCATGGTTCGAACACATGGTAGCACGAGAAGGGGTCATTGAGGTCTACACCCTCTATAACGACGGATCGGAAAGAAGGTAACAATACGAGTGACAGAGCACAGAGCACAGGTAGACCTTAATCAGCCTATACGCTGTGCCCACGACCTGAGGAACCTCGTCTTGACGATCTCGTTATGTTACTGGTATGCCATACCCGCAAAGGAGTCGACATGTCAGAACCGTTACCGCAACCAACGAACCCGTTTGTCGATCACGTCATCTCGTATCTGAATCGTTGTCCCTTTCTTGTCATACATTTGGCCGTCCTCGGTCCTGGCGTCATTGCAACTCAGGATGATTCCGGCGAATATGAGTTCGACGCCTACTTCGACCCAACGCAGTGGACACCCATCTTCCCGGAAATTTGGGGAGACGGACTCGCGCTCCACGATGTCGCCGGAGCACATGTTCACGTCCTGCAAGGAAAATCACGGGTCCCGTGGCCAACAAGCTTCACGGAGCTCCTCGCCTATGCCAAGCAGCAGCTCAAACCTGTTGTTCCAGGCATCTCGATGAATGACCACCCGACGCTGTTTTCATTGCGCTAACCATTTCCGCTGAACCACGGCGTTACCATCGATCCACTATCGCTCAGAACCTCCCGCAGGGACGTCGCACAACTCGCGACGTCCTTTTGCATTCGCGGACAACCGATCACGCGCCGTCCGATACAGAGATGACACAGGGGCGTGTCGCCTATTTCATCTTCTTCCCGACGCACCTGCTACAATACCCAGTAGTTCACATGACAAAAGCATTCTTGAAACGGGTTGCAGAAGCACCGGCCATCGCCATTGAAGATACGGTCGATGTCATTGAAGATGTCGAACGAGTCATGATTAGCAAATCTCCATTCCGCAAAGCGGAGGAGTATTGGAATACCTTAGGACCAGGACTCACAACCGGGGCATCGGACGATGACCCTTCCGGGATCGCCACGTACTCACAGACCGGTGCGCAATTTGGATTTAAATTCTTGTGGCTCGCCCCGTTCACGTTTCCACTGATGGCCGTTATCCAAGAAATGTGTGCGCGGATCGGCCTCGTGACGGGCGAAGGGCTGGCCGCAAACATTCGACGCCACTTCCCGAAAGCGGCGCTCTATACCTGTGCGTTCGTTCTTCTGATCGCGAATGCGTTCAACATCGGCGCAGATCTTGGCGCGATGTCGGAAGCGGCGCGACTTGTTGTTCCAGAAATTCCATCTTGGGCACTCCTCGTGATTTTTACGGTCGTCATGCTCCTCCTCCAGATCTACACCACCTACGCTCGCTACGCGAAATTCCTCAAATACCTCGCTCTCGTCTTACTCGCGTATGTCGTGTCCGCGTTCATGGTGCATATCGATTGGGGCATGGCGCTTCGCGCAACCGTCATTCCAACCCTCACGTCTTCAAAAGAAGAGGTGATCCTTGTATGTGCGATCCTTGGAACCACTATTTCCCCATACCTCTTCTTCTGGCAGACATCGCAAGAAGTTGAAGAGCGCATTCTGCAAGGACTCCGAACGCTTCGGCTTCGAAAAAGCCACATGCAGGATTCGGACATTAAAAAAATGCGGATCGATGTGTGGAGCGGGATGTTTTTCTCAAACATCGTCATGTTCTTCATCATTCTAACCTGCGCGGGCGCCCTCAACGTCAACGGCATCACCAACATTGGAACGGCGGCGCATGCCGCTCTCGCCCTCAAGCCGATTGCCGGTCCCTTCGCCTCCCTCCTCTTTGCCATCGGCATTCTTGGCGTTGGATTCCTCGCCATTCCAGTCCTTGCCGGAAGCGCAAGTTATGCGCTGTCAGAAAGTTTCAATTGGAAGTTTGGCCTGTATCGAAAAATCAAAGAAGCACGCGCGTTCTACGGGATCATCATCATTGCGATGATCATCGGGTTCATCTTGAATTTCGTCGGACTTGATCCGATTCGGGCGCTCCTCTATGCCGCGGTGTTAAACGGAATCGTCGCGCCGATCATCCTGTTCTTCATCGTCAAACTCAGCTCAGATCACGGCGTCATGGGCCACCGAAAAAACCACCCGTTCATGACCGTTCTTGGCTGGTTGATTGTCGCGATGATGACCATCGTCGGTGTCGCCACGATTGGCGCGATTGCGATGCCGTAGTCCTTGCACGGCGTGAGCTACGGAAGTAACGATTTCGATCCATCCCGATGCTGACGGGATTTTTTTATTCCAAGCAGAATGAATCCAACAAGAAAGATCGCGACCACGGTTCCAAACACGCCGAGAATATTAAAAATCAAATTCACATTATCACCAAAAAAGACGCCCAGGGCGATGAGAACCAGCACATCAAGCAGTTCACCGAATGCACTTACGAAAAAGAATTTTTTAAATGAAACCTTTGCAAGTCCTGCAAAAATATTCACGACTTGCGTGAATGCAAAACGACTTAAAAAAATCGTCATCAATGGTCGCGATGCAAAATGAGCAAACACACTCCGAACACGTGCGTCCCGCATTGCGCGACGCAACCCAAGGAATCCGAGAATCCGTTCACCGAAAAAAATGGTAAACCAATATCCAATCACATCGCCAACGACGCTTCCGATAAACGAGGTCAGGATAACCAAATTCAAATTGAGATACCCGCCCGTGGCTAAAAATGCGGATCCGGTAATCACGGCTCCGGCCGGATAGGGCGTCAACAATCCTCCGAACATCAGAATAATAAAAATCGCCGCGTACTTATAGAGGACAATGAAGGAGAGGATCCAGAGGAGAAAGGAGTTCATGCAGGGTGAAGTCACGAGTCATCCCCCTTCGTCAGAACTTCGGGGGACAGGCGAGTCACGAGTTCTTGGAGGCTATCGTATCAGCTTCTGCTATCGAAGACGATGTATTTGCGATGATTGGTGCGACGACGATGACCATTATATGGATAACAGCATACAGAAACGCCGAAGACAGTTGCTTCGGCGTTCGAGGTTAGTGCGTATTCGCGTCACCCGTCTGTTCTAGTATCCGCGCCAATAATCTGGCGTAGGTCCTTGATCATCGGGCGGAGATTCCGCTGTGGACGACGTATCATCGTCATCCGAGCTTGAGCTTGAGCCGCATGACGAATAGGCATAGCTATAGCTCGTCGTTTCTTTCGGTAATCGCTTGAATCCTCGTCGTGCCCAAGCGATGAAATCAGAAATTTCACAGCAGACCCAGGCGATTCCCATCAGTGCGACGATCGGAATCATCCACCAAAAGAAGATGATCATGAGCAGAATCATGATCCCAAACGGACCAAACCAACCGACCAGCCAGTCGGCAAGACCACGCATAAACGTTTCCATGATGACCCTTTCAAAGGAACGACTCACGGGACAAAGAGAACGCTATGCTTGGTCCTGGGGGATGTCAAGCGACCTACACGCGCAGATACGCCATTCCTCTCTTTGGCGCATGCGATACGCCGCTACTTGATTAATTCCCATAGAACTGGCATGATGCCTCCTACGATATGCCAAAGCGAACGTACCAGCCGAAAAAGCGCCACCGCGCACGCGTGCACGGATTCCGCTCACGCATGAGCACGAGCAAAGGAAAGCAAGTGCTTTCCCGACGCCGCACCAAAGGGCGGAAGGCCATTGCCATCAAAGCCACAAAAAAGGCGCGCTAAGCGCCTTTTTGGTAGGATACTTCCATGCTCCCCAAGCCACATCGTCTGCGCCATGAGCGCGACTTTGCAAAGCTCTCCGTCAAAGGCCGACCGATGTATGGCCCGTTTTGTGTATTGCGCGCTTGGAAGAGCGGATCGACCCCATCAAAAATCGGATTCGTCGCCTCTGGCAAAATGTTTAAAAAAGCAGTGACGCGCAACCTCATCCGCCGCCGGATGCGTGAAGCGTTCCGACCGTTCCTCCCAACGGTTCCACCAGGATACGATCTCATTTTTGTCGGACGACCGGAGGTCATCACATCTGATTTTGTCGCACTTCGAGAATCCATCGGTCATCTCCTTGAAAAGATGCCAAAAGAGCTTGAGCGTCCGATGACTCGCCCACCGAAATCTCCACGCAGCCGTCGTGGCGAAATCGCGTACGCAAAAGCAACAGGGACAGAGCGACCGACAAAACGGACGCCGTTAGAGCCGAGGTATCCGGAGCAGGCAAAGTGAGTCACGAGTCACGAGTCACGAGTCACGAGTCACGTAAAAAGTCTGGTTGGAGATATTCATAAAAGTAATCATGCTAGATTTCATTTTCAAGCTTCCTCGACGTTTTGTTCAACTCCTCATCCGGATCTATCAGCGGACGCTATCGCCGGACCATGGAATGATCGCTTTTTTTATTCGACGACCGGTATGCCGATTTCATCCGACGTGTAGTGAATACGGATATCAAGCGATTAAAAAATACGGCGTCATCAGAGGGACGCCGATGGCGATCAAACGCGTCCTGCGATGCAATCCGTGGAATCCCGGAGGACACGATCCAGTGATTTAGAGCACAGAGCACAAGGCACAGAGCACAGGCTGACAATGGGATCAGCCTGTGCTCTGTGCCTTGTGCACTGTGCTCTAAAAATAAGAAAAGAGACGTGCTGAGTCACACGCCTCTCTCATATCCGGCTGCGGGCCGGATTGCCGTTCGTCTCACGAAACAGATTCCGTCTTCGGTGCGAGGACCTGGCGGATGATCTGCTCTGACTCATCGAGCGCGACTTGGTCGCCTTTTGCATACGTCTCGAGCAACTGCTCGAATGCCTGAACGAGTTTCAGATCCTCGTGATCAAAGCCGTGGCGAAGGAGAACCATCTCGCCAAAACGGCTGACTTCATTCCGAAGCTCAATGTAGTTGTGAATGCGTTGCCGACTAAAGCCGAGCAGATAATCTGCAACACGTGCAGTAAGATGCTCTGGATTTTGGAGTTGACGCACCGCATACCTCGTCCAAATCACCGAGATCAAGTGATAGACAATGAATGCGGCGACGATGCACAGAAACAGGACAGCGCCTTCGCGACTCTCCAACTCAACGTGGTGGTGTGGAGACTGTGCGATACTGACCGTAAAACCGATCAAGACGATCAGCGCGGAAAACAGTATCGCAACGCGAACGATCCATGTTGGTGGCTCATTCCTCGCTTTACGTCGGACGACGACGCACGCTTCCTGGATCAGTTGCTGTGGGGTTTTCGAATCAATTGGCACGATCACGCTCCTTGTTATCGAACATTTTCGATGGATCGGTATATACCATATTTTGACAAAAACGTCAAGTATGCATGACATGCTCAATCCTCCAATACCACGACATCTCATCATGAGAAATCCTATTAAAAACCTATTAAGATGCTTTGCTC
>JAHFIK010000074.1 GCA_023246415.1 Candidatus Uhrbacteria bacterium | reverse complement strand
ATTTGGTCTGATTTTTTCTCTACGACGTTGCGATTGTTCCGTATTGGGAAGATTTTTATTCCTTTATTCTCCACAGCAACCGTTGACCCTCATTCGAACGTATGAAATACTCGCGCGGCGGGACGCGGAAAAGGAAGAGTGAATGGATCAACAGCGTATTCCACATCGGACATTTGAAAATTCCCGAATGATTGTCGTGGTATCAGAGCAGTTTGAAGGATTGGCGCACTCCCTTGCGTTAATTCACGAATCAACGGGGTCTCACATGTCGCCGGTTACGGTCTATACCTCAACACTGCTCGCTGAGCCGTTGTTGCCCTGGTATGCCCATATCCCCAAGTCTTCGATCATGCGAGCAACGCTTGATCGATTCTACGTCGTCTTCATTGACGAACAGGAGCGTATTTTTGCGATCCTTCGAAGAGATCTCTTTTCGGTACTCAACGAAGGGAAAGTCGGAGTGTTCGGGACGACGCGGAAAGGATTTGAGCGCCTGAAGGCGGCTCATCGAAAGAGCAAGTCCGTGACGACGATTGATCCCCGTGTGAATCCAAATGCCATCGAACTTGGATTCTCATACACCGTTATTCCAATAGGCCGCCGTGTCGGACCAGAACTTGAACGGAATCTGATGCGCGTCTTGCGCGTCCCGGATCCGGTCTGGCTCGCGAAAGAGCTGCGTGCCCTTGATGCGCGATTCGCTCCAGAGAGCATTGCACCGCCACCAAGATTGTCTGAAATACGGATACGGGCATCTTGTTCTACTGATCTGCAAGATACACACCATTGTTCGGGAATTCGTTCTAAATAGAACAGCCACTCTCGAAGCGGCCGTCGATCCCTGAGACTTCTCAGATCGGCGGCCTTTTTCGTGAAATAGAGCAAAGAGTAAAGGGTCTTGCTTAGAATCTTAACCCTCTGCTCTTTGCCCTTTGCTCTACTAAGCCATTTTCGCTAAAAATGTGTACAGGGGGCTTGACAAGATGTAAAGTATGTGTTACAGTGGTATTCGTAAGATCGTTCATTCAAAAGGTGCCGTGGAGCCGAGGAAATCAGGGTCATTAATCACTCGTTTAATGCTCGTGATTCCCCCGGCTCAAATTGAGCCAAGAAACTCAACACCCCATTCTGGAAGATCAGGAACACACAATGAAAAATATCATCAAAAGCTGCTTCGCTCTCGTTGCTCTCATGTCCGTCGCGTGCGCCTCACAGGTCACGCAAATTCCGTCCGCCTCACCCGCACCCACCCACATTCAGGAAGATGAGATCGCTGCTGCGGTCCCAAGACATACCGATGTGGTGGAATTCAGTGAGCTGACGGCGCCGGAAGAACGGCATGAGAAACAGAGTCACGATGTCATCGCGACAGATTCAACCCGCATGGGTAAGAAGTACACACACAGTGACATCGAAGGTCGAAAAATGCGTCAAGCTCATCTTGACACCACCGTCCGCTTCGACCTGAAGTAACCCGCCCCAACACGGCAACCACACCCTCAACTCCAACCCTTTCCGAGACCCTGCTTGCTTGATTGCAACGGGGTCTCATTCTTTTAGAGAAAAAGATCTATAGAAAAGCCATGAAGCCATTCTGGAATGGCTTCATGGCTTCATGGCTTCATGGCTCCTTTTACATCTACTTCATCTTCCTGGCGACTCTGATGCTGTTCCCGAGGACGCTCACGCTCGAGAACGCCATCGCGAGCGCAGAGAGCATCGGATTCAGGAGTCCGAACGCGGCGAGCGGAATGCCAACAATGTTGTAGACGAACGCCCAAAACAGATTTTGTCGGATGGCACGGAATGTGAGGCGGGAAAGCGTCATCGCTTCCACAACTTTCGCGGGTGATCCATTCATGACGACGATTTCCCCGGTGGCGATGGCAACGTCTGTTCCGGTCCCGATCGCGATGCCAAGATTGCTTTGTGCAAGTGCGGGCGCATCATTAATTCCATCGCCGACAAACGCCACACGGTGCCCTTCTCGCTGGAGCGATGCGACGATTTCTCCTTTTTTTGCAGGAGAGACCTCCGCATAGACATCGGTGATTCCGAGTGTGTGCGCAACCGCATTTGCGCTGGCTAAATGATCGCCCGTCAGAAGAGCAACGCGCATCCCCATGAGTTTAAGCGTATCGATCGCCTGTGCTGATTCAGGTCGCAGACGATCTTGTGCCGCGATCGCTCCAACGATTTCGCGATCTCTGGAGATGAACATGACCGTCTTCGCTTCTTCGCGCAGCGAATTCGCCTGCGTTTTTAGATCTGTATCAATGCGAATTCCATGCTCGATCATGAGGGATTCCGTGCCAAGCGAAACGTGGACGCCCTCAAGGACGCCCTGAACCCCTTTTCCAGGAATTGCTTTAAATTGCGTCACGCGCGTATTGCTGATGCGCGCGGCGGCGCTCGCTTCGACATACTTCAGAATGGCCGTTGCGAACGGATGCTCTGAGGAACGTTCGAGTGCCGCCGCAATGCGGAGGATCTCGATCCGATCGCCACCGGACGCATCATTGACCAGCAGATCCGTGACGGAGGGTTTTCCTTCGGTCAGTGTTCCGGTTTTATCGAAGATCATGGTGTCGATTCCATGTGCGGATTCTAGGGCGCTCCCCTCTTTAATGAGGATTCCGCGTTTTGCGCCAGCGCCAGTCGCGACGGTCATAGCTGCTGGTGTGGCTAAGCCGAGCGCGCAGGGACAGGCCACGATGAGGACAGCGATCGCATGTCGAATGGCATCGCTGATCGGGGCGCCGCTCAGGATCCAAGAGACAACCGTGATGAGGGCGATCGCGATCACGGATGGAACGAAGACGGCGGAGATCGTGTCGGCGAGCCGCTCAACTGGTGATTTTGAGAGCAGCGCATGTTCAACCGTGCGAATGATGGCATCCAATGTCGTTTGACCGATCGCTGCCGTGATTGAGATGGTCACGCTACCAGTGGTATTAATGGTTCCACCGGTAATCGCATCCCCTTTCCCTTTTCCGACTGGGATGGGTTCACCGGTGAGCATGGATTCATCCACGGTCGTCTCCCCGTCCGTGATGATGCCATCAGACGGAAACTGTTCGCCGGGTTTCACCACGCATCGATCGCCAAGCAAGAGGTGAGCCGGAGTGATGTCGGTGATCGCTCCGGTTTTATCGATGCGATGGGCGATGCTGGGATGCAGGGCGAGGAGGGATTCGATCGCGGCGGCGGTTCGTGTTCGCGCTCGAGATTCTAAATATTTCCCGAGCAGAATAAACGCAATGATCGTTCCTGCCACCTCCGCGTACAGATCTCCGCCCGTAAAAAAGGCGACCGTACTCCATCCAATCGCCGTGAGGGATCCGAGCGACACGAGCGTGTCCATATTCGCTCGCCCGCGTCGAATGGCGTGTAGTGTACTGATATGAAACGAGCGTCCAAAAATCAGAACGAGGACCCATCCAACATCAATGGCAATGAGATCTGTAATCGCCTTCCCGTTCAGCTGACCGAGATTTGGTGTCCAGATCATTGAGCAGAGCATCGGAATAGCCAGTCCGAGCGCGAAGATG
>JAHFIK010000007.1:24411-37764 GCA_023246415.1 Candidatus Uhrbacteria bacterium | reverse complement strand
CGCATGGAGTCGAACGTGTCGAGATAGACGCCACGTTCAAAATCCGTTTCGGGCGTAAAAAAACCAAGTTCCGTTTTAAGGTCTGACAGTATCTCCGCTTCCGACTTCGGCAAAACCGCAGTCGCATACGTGGGGTACACAAGCCGTGACGTAAACGAACCAAAAATCTCCGCGTGCTCTGGATCAGTGCAGACATGTTCATCCGTAGCAACCTGTTCGCGAATCCACGACATCGCGGGAACATCCGTTGCGGTGGAGACAAATTTTGTCTGCTCTTTTGAGAATGCATACGCACGCGCAGAAAAACCCAAGAGACAAATACATCCCACAAACGCAATCATGACTGCCGTCGAAATACGCGTCATCGTCCGAGATCGATAGACAATAAGTGCACTGGCGACCGAATACGTAATCCAATGAGAAGCATGAACCACATTCAACTCATCCCCATGAAAAACATACCTTTTTCCAACAAGATACAGAGCACACTCCGCCACTCCAACCAACAGCAACGCTGATGGAATCCATGCACAAATCCGAACAAGTGGATGCGAGCGGTCCGCCCCTTCAATCGTCAAGGACCTCTCTTTAAAAATCTGCCAAATAATCGCAACGCTGATCCAGGACAAGAGAACCGTCGGGGCACGAAAATGATCGTTATGAATATAGACTCCGGTAAAGAGATTCGAAAGCCAAGCCATCAATAATGTCACCCAACCAATGATGAGCCGTAACCACCGCTGACCAAGCGCAACCTCTTTTCGCTGAACAACCATGAGTGCAAAAATGAGCACGATCCACGAAAAGAGAACAATCAATGAATTCGAAACAACGGGCAGGACGGTGAACGCAAGCCCAAGATGCCGTTGGGCCTCATAGGTCAGCGAGAGCGTTGATCGCATAAGGATCGGCGTACAAATCACCGCCATCGGTAAAACGGTAACAATCCCAACACTAAACAGCATCCGCACGGCTCGAGGGAATCGTTCATGCACGTGAATAAACCACATCACGAGCAACCAAAGCAGCGTATGGATGACGAAGAACGGGTATACACGAGTGAGTGCGATCGCCGTAAGAGTCCACAGTATTGACCTGAAGTACTTCCGTTGATCAAGCGTACGTTGGACGTACCAAATCCCGATCAACCCACACGCATAAAATGGAAGATACCAGGTGTACACTCCCGGCCGCGGCATAAATGGAAGTGTCAGCGACACCCAAACGAGAAGCGAAAAACCTCTTGAGGTCCAGTTGGACAACCCTGACCACCGCTGAATCGCAACGGCCATGAGCCAAATTCCAGCCGTTACGCATAACCACTGCGTCAGCAACCAAACCTCCGCAACGCTCCACGAGTCCGGCAAGAAACGCCCTACGATCCGAATCACCAAATCGAATGCACTAAGATGGCCTCCATATACCAGTCCAGAAAGGGCCGCCCCGATCCACTGAAAATATGCACTCGAATCAAAAATCGCAATCGGGACAAACGGAACCCGCCAAAACGGCCAGGGCGCATGCCAGATCACATTCAACGCGATATACGGCCCCCAGGAAAGGAGACCGACAATCACCGGAACACCGACCCACCAGGCGAGTGCTTGGATGCGAGAAGAGAGCGTCATGCGAGCGGAATTTGGAATTTGGAATTTGGAATTTGGCGAGACTGTCGCGTGAACGCGATCCATCTTGACCCAAATTCTAAATTCTAAACTCTAAATTCCATCCCCCATCCCCTGTCGCGCCCACACTTGAAACGTCATCAGGGCCCAGATGAGGCTGAGATTGTAGACACTCGCATCAACATGTCGATCAAACATCGTTGAGATGGCATCAAAGTTAAAGAGGTCTCGTGTTGACTCACAATATGACGGTGAAAGAACTTCACGTGCAAACGGCCCGAGTGGTCCACGGAGCCACTTCGCCGCCGGACTCATCCACGCTCGTTTTTCTTCAGCGAGAACATGCGGCGGCAACATCGGACGCATCGCATCAATAAAGACCCGCTTCCCTTGATTCGCTTTCTTCCCGATTTTCCATTGCGACGGGATGCGGAACGCGTACTCAACGAGATCAAAATCAAGCAGCGGGACGCGCTCTTCAAGTCCATGCGCCATGGTCAACTTGTCCGTCCGAACAAGGGATTCATCCGGCAACCACGTGGCAATATCCCCTGCCGCCAAGTGATTCGTCTCATCCTTCCATGACTGTTCAAATGCCGGCGCAAGCGCATCCCTCACCGATTGCGACCGATTCGTCCCTGATGCCAAGATTGATGCGATCGTCTGTTCCTTTTGCGCAACAAAGACGAGTTGTCGATCAAGCCCTGGGGCAGAGGCGATCTTTGCCCAGAGATCATGCTTCCCGGCAGTATCACAAAAAGATCGTACCAGTCGGCTTGCAATGAGCGATCTCGCCGGTCGCAGCTGCTCCGCACGCGACGCATACCAATAGCGTGGGTACCCACAAAACAGTTCGTCTCCCCCATCCCCGCCAAGCGCGACGGTAATCTCCGGCTTGGATGCGCGTGCAATGAAATACGTCGACGATTGCACATGGTTCGCGACCGGTTCATCCATGTGCCAAATAATTTTCTCAAACGTCTCGAGCACATCCGTCGCAGAGAGAACGAATTCGTGATGCGTGGTTCCAAAATGCTTTGACGTTTCCCGTGCAAGTCGAGCATCTGCGTTGTACTTCTCCGCTTCCGCCGTCTTCTCATACCCCATCGTAAACGTTTTAATCTCACCGCCAGGTTGCGCCGCACGCATCGCGGCAAGGACTGCCGTGCTGTCGATGCCCCCAGAAAGAAAGACGCCGAGCGGTCGGTCAGAAACGAGCTGGCGCTTCACGGCATCAAGCGTCCGTGTCCGTACGCCGTCAACGGCCTCTTCATACGTCGCAATTGATGCCCCTTCCGTTAATCTCCAATAGCGTCGCACCTCAAACGTCCCGTGCGAGAAGACGCCGACGGATGCCGGAGGGAGTTTGAGAATGTCTCGATACATCGTCTTTGGCGAAGGGACGTACAACAACCTCAAATACGTATTAAACGCATCAACGTCAATATCTTTCGAGACGCCTGCCTGAAGGATCGCCTTAATCTCACTTGAGAAGACCAATCGCTTCCCATCGTAGTGATAATAGAGCGGCTTTACGCCAATCTGATCACGCGCGATGGTGAGTTTCTCTTCATCCCGATCCCAAATCGCAAATGCGAAGATCCCATTTAACCGTGGCAGCATTCCCTCCCCCCACCGGGCAAACGCAACGAGCAGGACTTCGGTATCTGATTGTGATCGGAATGTCTCACCCAACTTCTCCAGTTCCGATTTCAACAGCTGATAATTATAGATCTCACCGTTAAAGACGATTGTATACCGCCCATCCTGTGTGACCATTGGCTGATGGCCCGCGGATGACAGATCGATAATTGAAAGTCGATTATGTGCAAGCGAGATCCCGTCCCCTTCAAAAAATCCCTCATCATCCGGTCCTCGGTGACGGGTACAGGTATGCATCCGCCGAAGCAGTTCGGGGTTATGATCCGTGAAGCCGTTTATTCCGCACATGTTCGTTACGTCCCCGGTCGAATATACACCGCCATTTTCTCGATGAGGCTCTTGAGCGAATGACCATTCTCAACAATTGCTTTCAGTTCCGCACGTGATTTTAATGTCATCATCCGAATAAACGCGGCGACCGCTTCCGGTGATTCATCCTTCGGCGCATCCGGATACCCGATGGCCTCTGCCTGATCGCGCGCAAGAACGGGCGTCAGCCCGGCATACATCGCTTCGAGCGCCGTTTTATCAATGGTCTTCGGAACCATGTTAATGAATGTTCGAAACCTCGGATAGATCTCCCGTAAATCACGCATCGGCACCGACCCCATCATCTTCACCCGATCCGTGAGACGCGCGTCTGTGATGAGCGCTTCGATCTCCGCTTTGTATGCCGGATCAACACGCGGGTCCTGCGGGCGACCGTAATGCGTCAGCGTATATTCAGGCGGCAATAAGGCCAACGCCTTTAAGACGATCTCAAATCGCTTTGACCGTGAAATGCGATGGACCGCGAGCAAATGCGTTGCGGGTTCGCGTTCTGCATCCGGACGTTCCGGGAGATCCCAAAACTCCGTATCAATGCCATGCCCGGTGACAATCTTTTTCGGGTTCCCATTGTAATGCGGCATGCTGTCCACGGTTGCCGCAAACATCCGCTTCGCGACACGAGACCCCACTTTGAGCGAAATCGTATTTGTATAATGCGTAAACCAGAGATAGCACGGAATCTTCTTGAGCCACCAGTACCAGCACCCTTGCATTAACCAACGCGGCGTCATGTGGACGAACGCACGATCATGCGGTGTCGTGATGAGTAATTTCCAGAATCGAAGAATCTGAAGCCAGCGCGGCGCGCCATTCTCACCCCCAAGCGAAATCACCGGAAATGGAAGCGTTGTTTCCCCCTTCATCGTACAAACGACGAACACATCGAATCCGGCGTCTGCGAAGGCCTTTGCCCACAAACTCGCGAACGCGAGGTCGTCGTGCGCCTCGTCGATTTTTGGAGTGAAGAACAAGAGTTTAAGTTTCATGAAACGTGTTGTGTTCTGCGAAGTTTCTATCAGCGTACCCTCTTTTCACATTCCCGTGGAGACCTCGACGAACGTGAACTGTTTTCCGTCAGGAACGTGAAAAATATTTTTTAACCCATTGCGACAAGAATGTCCGCAATCCGTTCTGCGGCATGACCATCCCACTGCGGAGGAATACTCCCCGTCTTCCAGTTTCCAGAAAGAATCTGATCGGTACAGCCCACAATCTTCACATGGTCACGTCCCACGATTTCACTCGAACCAATCGTCACGGTCACCGGTCGTTCTGTTTCTTTCCGGAGCGTGAGACAAGGGATTCGCAAGACGGTCGTTTCTTCCTGCAGTCCGCCGGAATCCGTCAGGACAAGTCGCGCATGAGACGTGAGTGCAAGCATGTCGAGGTAGCCAACGGGATCAATCAGCCGAATCGCTGATGGCATCTGAATTCCAAATGTTTCGATCCGCTGTTTTGTCCGCGGATGCAACGGAAGCACGAGTGGAATCCGCGAGGCCACATCCGCCAGCGCACCGAAAATTTCTCGAAGATGATCCGGATGGTCTACGTTGTCTGGACGATGGAGCGTCACCAATCCATATGAACGCGGAGCGATTTGGAGCGTTGTCAGAATCATGGACTCGCGAGACTTTGGAAGCTGTTCCAACAACGTATCGATCATGACATTTCCAACCACGTGAATCCGTTCGCGTCCAATGCCTTCATCAAGCAAATTTTTCAACGCGCTCTCTTCATGGATAAATAGGACATCGCTATGATGATCCGCAATCATCCGATTCAATTCTTCCGGCATGGTCCAATTAAAACTGCGCAGACCCGCTTCCACATGAATCACGGGAACGTTCGCCATCACGCCCGCCATGGCCCCAGCCGCACTGGAGGTCACATCACCGACCACAATAATCCCATCCGGCTTTTGTTCGAGCAGCACGGGGACGAGGGCCTGCTTGATTTTTCGCGTTTGCGTAATGCGGTCACCGGCGCCAACGCCAAGATGGAGGTCTGGCGCGCCAATCCCCAACTCTTTAAAAAACACATCCGACATGTTGGCGTCGTAATGTTGACCGGTATGGACGAGGAACGTCGAAGCGCCCCGGACGTTAAGGGCTCGGGAAACCGGGGCAATTTTCATGAAATTTGGCCTCGCGCCCGCCACCATCACGTATCGTTTCATGCTGGAAAAGCCTACCGAACTTTAGTGTTTTACACAAGAACAGCGCGGTCACGCGGATGGAGTCCGTTTTGCGGTAAAGAAGTACCCGGCGGCCTGTTTCCCCGATGAGGTTCTGTGCCGATCGATGAATGCACCGATGCGGACCACACACGTCCGAAGAAACGACGACGGAATGAGATGTCCAAGCGTCTCAACCGGCCCTCTCACCGGCACAACAGTGACATCCGTAAAATCGGTGCACAGACTTCGAATCCCATCCTCGGTATATCTGAAAAAGTCTCCGTAGTAGCCCGGCATCGCATGATACGGCGATAAAAATGGGACATAGCAAAATACCGTGCCACCGGGTTTTAACACACGGTGCATTTCTCCAATGGCATCCCATGGCCGAGGAACATGCTCCAAGACGGCAAGACAAATCACCGCATCAAAGCTCGCATCCGGTACAGACGGCATCGCCATCACATCTCCAATAAAATCCGGATGATAGGTATCTACCGGATCCATGACGAGATATTCCACCTGCGACAGAAGCGGCTTGATCCAAGCGCGCGACCGATCTTCCACGTTTCCGCGCGATCGATCAATCCGAAGTCCGCCCCCAACATCCAAAATCCGCTGATGCGGGCGAAAGAGATCACGGATTGTCTGATCGAAAAAATCGTAACAGAACGCACGGCTCATACGCGTGTGGAAGGAGATGGCATCGTCTTCTGTTTAAATCGAAGCTTCAGCATCCGTGCCACCAATCGAAGGTGCCGTTTCATTTCTCGACGATAATCCAACTTACTTTCTCCATGAATCCGTTGCGTCAGTGGAGCTGGAATTTCCACAACCCGTTTTCCATTTTGGACGAGGAAAAACAAAATTTCAGCGTTAATATCGAATCCCGTAGACTGCAGCGGAAGCGCAATCAAATCCGCACGACGATACAGTCGAAAAATCGGTGACACCGCCGTAATCTTTCGCCCAAAAATCATAGAGTACACCAGCGTTGAAATTTTTCCGATGAAAACCCGATAGGACGGAATATCTTTTCCGTACCCAGCGAGCTTGGGTGAACCGGAAACGACATCTGCATCCCCTTTCTGAAATCGTTCGAGCAATGCCGGAACAAGGGTTGGCGAAAATGTCAGATCCGTATCCATCGTGATCACGATATCGCCGGTCGCCGTCGCAATCCCCGTCCGCACGGCCGCACCCAGCCCCTTATTCTTCTCATGCTTTGCGACACGAACTCGGCTCCCGAGCGACGAAGCGACGGCGAACGTCTCGTCTGTCGATCCGTCGTCAACGATCACCACTTCATAGGGCTGACCGAGGGCATCAAACACGGGAAACACCTCCGTCGGAAAACGGCGAAGATTTTCAGCCTCGTTAAAGGCGGGAAAAATAAAGGAGATCATATGGAAATAACTTGGATCATGAGGAATGACAAACGTTTTGTTGAAGGGATTTGAACGGGACTATCGCGAAGACACCACCTGCTCAATGAATTCCGCAATGCGCCGCGCACGCGCCTCCCACGCATAGCGTGTGACAATTTGCTTCGTCGTGCTTGAGGCGACTCTCCGCCACGCGGCATCATCCATCACCTGCCTGAGCTTATCCAGAAACCCTTGCTCTGTCGAATCGTAAAAGACGGCGATCGCCGGGTTCAGTGCTTCATGCGAAGACGGCACATCGCTCGCCAAAATCGGAAGTCCGGCGGCCATATACTCGAACTGTTTGATCGGCGATGTATAGCGACGAGCGATGTCATGATCCGGAGAGCTCGTTAACAGTCCAATATCTGCGGCCGCAAGAAACGCTGTGGATTCTTTTCGGGGAAGCGCTGGAATCATCTGAATCCGGTCTCGAACGTTCGGATCAATAAGCCGTTCCAACCGACGCTGATCCCCTGCCGGGCCGCCGATGAGGAGAAGACGCGCCTGCGCAGGCGTTTTTGCCCACGCACGCACCACAAGATCAACGCCTTTCCATTCATAAAACGATCCGGTGTAAATTGCCAAAAAGGCATCTTGCGGGATCTCATTCACGCGACGAACCTCTGCTTTTTCACGTTTCGATTCAAATTCATTCGGATCAAATCCATCCGGCGCAACGGCAATTTTATGCTCAGGGATCCCGAACCGATTCATCAACTCCATTTTGAGTCCAATCGTAATAGCGACATACCCAGACACAAGCGGCTTGACGCGTTCCCAGCGTGCTGGATCGTAATCCGGCGTATCGTGCAGCTCGAGAATCCATGGCCCGTGCGTCACGTCATGCAATCCATCAATCATGGCCGGATCACGGGTATACCAGATATGAGACGTCTTTCCGCGCGCCCAAGCACGCACGGAACGAATAAATGTTTGGCGCTGAACCGCATACGCGATCGGTTTTAGAAACGAAAACGGAATCGACAACCCATCAAGCGTTGGAAGAAGGACGTGGACAAAGCTTCGATTCGGTAAACCGAAATAGGAGAAGACATCCGCTCCGTGTGCCCGATCCGGGTTCACCAAGGTGACCTCATGCCCAAGCCGCCCAAGCCACGAAACGGTTTGGACGATTTGGTACGCATGCGCGCGAACCGATGGGATACGAACGTTTTCAACGTAGATAATTTTCATAGGGAGAACCATTCCGAATCAGTCATCTCGTCGTTTATCCGTGATGCTTTCTGAATCGATCCCAGATTCCCACGAGCGTGATCGCGGAAAGAATCACCAAGAGGTTGTCGAGCGGGATGCGATACTTCGTGTATCCGGCAAAGAAGGAATGGAGCAAGGTATAGACGACAAAAATAATCAGAATCGGGATCACATACGTCAACCGCTTCTTCTTCGCGATCACGAACAGTCCGATCACGCCCAGCAGTTCGACAAACAGGACATAGCCCGTCAGCCCAACACGGGCGAGCGTCGCACGAATCCCCGTGTTTCCGAATGACCATGCGGCACCGTACTTTTGCGACGGCATGAGCGAAGGCGACCAGAATCCCGCAATTTTTTGCACCTGAAGCTTCACCACGTCCGGCCAGTAGTGCGCAACGATCCACGTCTTCGCCTGGGTTGTCCAGTAGGTGTTAAACGCGACCTCGTTCATCTGCTGTTGATCGGCGCAGGTCTGTCGCAACCCCGGTTCAACGGGCTGAAGCGGACCGAAGAAATAATTTTCTGCCGTCGGATCCACGCCATGCGCCTTCAGATCTGCGGCGACTTCTGGAAGCGGCGCGTATCGCGCCATGAGTGGATTCGATGGATCGATCGTTTCGCTAAAGGCTTCCTGCGGATATCCGAGCGACGTCATGGCGTAGTTCAGCGGATGATTCGCTTTTGCGAGTGCATGACCCAAATCCGTCGTCAACGGAACAAACGCATGAAAAACCTTCCAATTCCGATATGTCCATGGAGCGATCAACCCCGCAGAGATCACCGCCATCACAGCGATCGTTCCAACCGCACGCTTCCAATCCGGCCACAAGCGAACAAACAACCAACACGAGAGGAGAACTGTTGCCGGAAGAATCGTTCCTTGAATATACGCGAGGCCGGCGATCATCACGCCTCCGAGGATTGCCCATCGCCACCGTTTTGTCCGTTCAAGCGCGAGCAATGCGAGGAGGAGCCCCACCAACAAACATCCTGAGAGCACCGTGTGATAGTACTGCGTGTAGTGGTAGAAGGTGTACGGATGAAGTGAGATCAGTAGTCCTGCAATCAGCCCAACGCGTCGATCTTTCGTGATGGACCATCCTAAGCGATATACGAGATACACGAGGAGAACGGCGAAGAAATTTTGAATCAATGCCTGTGCGAAAAAATTCGCAAATCCAAAAATGCCATACACCGCCGTCAAGAAAAAGAGATAGCCGGGAGAGCGATACGCCGACGGGCACCCAACGGCCGAAACAAATGAGTACCCATACCCCATGAACCAATTCTGAACGATCGTAAAGAACCCCCATTCACGATCCGTCCCGAGCGTTTTCCAAAAAAGGACAAATGAGATTGCACGAATCACGGTTGCGAACGCGATTAGCATCGTCGTGGAGAACCACGCACGATGAGATTCCGTTGCGCGATTCTTTAGCCGCGCGGGACCGCGCTGGTCCTGTGCGAGCAACATCCGATTCCAGGTCTCATGCTGCGTGATGGTCGATTGTGCCGGAGGAAGTGTTCGCGCCCGAACCTGATCGCGTGCCTTCGTCGCCATCTGTGCGCCGTGATCCGGATCAGTCAACACCTGACGAATCCCCTGCGCAAGCGCGACTGGATCATTCGGTGGAACCACAATCCCATCAATGTGAGGACGCAGAATTGAACCAACGCATCCAACATCGGTCGTCACAATCGGAACGCCGGAAGCCATGGCTTCGATAATCGTTCTTCCCCACCCTTCATACCGAGATGAACAGACAAAAAGATCCGCATTGCCCCACAGCGCTTCTTGCGACGCCCACGGTTCGATGGTCACGCGATCCGCAAGGCCCGATCGTTGAATCTGATCGCGAATCACCGACTCGAGCGGTCCGCTTCCGACGAGACGCACGCGAAACGCCACACCCTCTTTCGCGAGCATCGCGAGCGCGTTCACGCACACGTCTAACCCCTTCTGTTTCACAAATCGACACGGCACCGTGATCACCGGCGTTTCTGGCCATGGTCGTGCAATACGACTGAAGTGCCACGTTAAATCCGACCACACGCTTTTAATGTAGATCCGATCCGGATCGATCTTGAACGAATCGATCATGCGACTCCGCACGCGCTCACTCACCACGCGAACGACATCCGCACGACGAAGCACGAATTTTCCAATCCGCGCCATGACGTGATTAAAGTAATTCTCAAGCGACCAAAATCCAGAAAAGAAATCTCCATGCTCCTGAATCTCGTACGGAACGTCAAACAATCGAGATAGCTTGAATGCCATGAGTCCGGCAATGAACGGCTCCTGCGAGGAGACGAGGACACACTCGTCGCGTTTCTTTGCCGCGCGAATCTCTTTTACGGCAACGAAAAATAATTTCCACAAACGCGCAATCGCATTTCCAGAACACGCAATCACCGTGGTTGTTTCGTTTAATACGAGCGTCTGCGGCGTTTTAACATCTGACAGCAACAATGCGGTAACACTCACGCCGTCGGTGGCCAAACGCTGAAGTCGCTGCGATGCCTCGGACGCGGGATTCAAAAAATCGCGTTCGTACGAGAGCATGATGATGCGGAGTGGGGCGGTCATAAGAGGCGTTGGAGAAGCGCTTCCGTGGAAGCGATCATGGTTTGCGTGTGTGGAATGGGCTGCATCCGTTTTGGCCAATCGACCTGCAAGGCATAAAGCCATTTCGTCTCATCAAGATAGGGAAGCACGCGGATGGCATTCGAGCCATACATCGGATACGTCTCGGGATTCCCACCGCGATCACTCACAAACACCGGCAACCCCGCAGAGACCGCCTCTGCGACGACGTTTGGAAATCCTTCGTACCCGCTCGGCAACACGAACAGATCCGCTGCGCGATACCACTCCCCAAGCGCCTTGCGATCAAGCGGACCCAAAAACAAGACACGATCCTGAACGCCCGCCTTCGTGACCCCTTCCTTCCACGACGCCAGACTCGGACCGTCGCCCGCAATCACAAAACGAATCGTCGGATCATTCAATTTCGGAAGTAGCCGAATGATAAAATCAATATTCTTCCACGGAACCGCTCTCCCCGCATAAAACAGGACCCGCTTTCCATCTGCATTGAATTCCCGACGCGCGTCATCACGCGACAATCCGTCAGGAATCGCTTGCACTTCGTTATAGATCACACTGATGCGATCGCTTGGAACCCCCCACCGCTCAACGATCCCCTTGAGATACACGCTCGGTGTAATAACGTGACGCGCGTACTTTGCTGTCTCACGTTCAATTCGTTCAAGCGCATAAATCTTTGGCGACAGGCGATGTCGATGCGTCACGAATTCATCCAATAATTTCTTCTTGTTCAACTTCCCACTCTGCATGTACACCTCCCATGCATAATCCCCCACCACTTTCATCACGGTTGGCTTCTTTGCACGCTTCGCCGCCCGCGTCCCCGGATACCCCTCAGAAACCGGACCCTGAAGATAGACGATATCCATCTCTTTTGCGAGTTGAAATGCCTTTTCTTCGTATTCGCGATATCGCTTCCTTAACGATCGATCTCTTGAGACTCGAATCACCGGAAATGATTCTTCATTCGGGAGGGCGACCTGCGACGCATCTGCATAACAGATCACGGCGACTTCGTGTCCTTTTTCATGAAATGCCCGCGCCATCCCACGCGTATACGTGGCCGGACCTCCAACGTCCGGTGGATAGATCCCCGTGGCGAACAGTATCTTCATACCATCGGCTTTTCCAAAATCACCGTCGTGGACCACATCACCCGATCCAGATCATCCGGGGTATAGAGATGATTCATCGAATTCTCAAACGCGAACCAGGCACGCAGTTGTTCATCCGTGGCGCCGCGCATAAATCCCTTGAGTGGATGGAGGTTATGTTTCGTGGTTCTGAGATGCCGGAATCCCTGCGCTTTTGCGAGCTCTAAAAACCTTCGGTCCTTGACGCGCTTCATATAAAACTGCTCCATCCCAAACAGCGCGAGGATCTGACTCAGCGGCACCATGATCCGTTCCTTTGGATTCCAAGACCGGAAATGCCCAACGTCGTAGTTCAAGAATGCGATTCCTCCGGGCTTCAGCGCATCCCATGTGGTTTTCAAAAACGCCGCACGATCAACGACGTGCTCAATGGCACTCATGGCGACGACCGCATCAAAAGGCGCGAGGTTACGAAGTCCCGAAGGCACGTCCGAATCTTCGTGCCATCGTGCCTCCGTGCCCTCGTGCCTCTCACCTTGGGCGTCTGCGACCACGAGTTCGACATTCGCGATACCGCCGAGGGACTTTTTTCCGCGCGCGATTGCACGTGCATCCGTATCCATCCCCACGATCGACCAGTGCGGATGCGAGAGGGAAAAAGCTTTCCATTTTGACCCGTCTCCGCAGGCGAGATCGAGAATGCGTGGCGTTTGAATGGGAGCCGTCCCACCGAAACGCTGTTCGAGCGCCTCGAGAATTTCCTGCTTGGCCGAGTTTCCTCGTTCGTAGATCATGGTCATAGTGTGGCGAGTCTATCTAACCCCTGTTTCACCTGCTTCGCAATCTTGTCCCAATCATAGCGCTCGCGCACCACTTGTGCGCCCTGGACGATCAACCGTGCTCTCAACCCCGGTTCGGTCTGGATTCTGAGTGCCGCCCGTGCGAGCGACGCGGGATCGCGCGGCTGGCAGAACACGCCAGTCTCGCCGTCTGTTAAGAAATCAGGAATCCCACCAACGGGTGTCCCGATAATCGGAATCCCCGCAACCATGGCTTCGAGGAAAGAATTTCCCAACCCCTCGGAAAGGGAGGCGCGGACAAAAATGTCACTCGCCTGCAACAGCTCCGGCAATTCATCGTGTGTCTTCAGTCCGAGAAATACGACCCGTGATTCGAATTTCAATTTTTTGACGAGTGCGTGTAGCATTTC
>JAHFIK010000007.1:3961-24311 GCA_023246415.1 Candidatus Uhrbacteria bacterium | reverse complement strand
TTGCCGATCTGCTCGGTTTTTGGGAGGCCGGGTTTGACCTGGGCGCAGATGAGATCAAAATGGATGTCAGGGATGCGATCCGTGACTTCTTTCATCGCAACTTCCGCGCCGCCGACGAGGGGGAAGTAGACGGTGGAGAAAATGAGGACGTTCATTACAGGGGCGTGGGTGCGTGGGGCGTGGTTGCGTGGGGACTGAAGAGACCTTTACAACGACGTCTCGTGCTGCACAATCGCTTGTTATCCTAGCTAAAATTGAGGAAATAAGCAAAGAAAATAACACATTCCATCCTGTGATAGACAAGGATCTCCGTGATATCAAATTAACTCGACGCGTTCGAATTGACCCACTCCCCTGTTGCGCATAGAATGCTTTTGAATGAATACGGAGCGAAAAACGATCGTGGTCACGGGCGGAGCCGGGTTTGTCGGGTCCCATCTGTGCAAGCGGCTGGCCGCGGACGGGCACCGCGTGATTTCGATTGACAACTACTTCACCGGGTCGACGGATAATCACGTCCCGGGCGTGGAATATCGCACCGGACATACGCGCGATATCAACCAGGTCATCACCGAAACACCGGAGATCGTCTTCCATCTCGGTGAATACTCACGCGTTGAAAAAAGCTTTGAAGACCCGATCGAACTCATCTGGGGCATGAATGCCGCAGGGACCTTTTCTGTTCTTGAATTCTGTCGTCGGACAAACGCGAAGCTTGTGTACGCCGGATCAAGCACGAAATTTGCGAGCGGTGGCGATGGGAAAAATCAGAGCCCGTACGCGTGGACAAAAGCATCGAATTCCGAACTCGTCCAAAACTATGGCACCTGGTTTGGTCTAAAATACGCCATCGCCTATTTCTATAACGTCTACGGCCAGGGAGAAATCGCGACTGGTCCGTACTCCACCGTCATTGGCATTTTCAAACAAGAATACAAACGCGGACTCCCCATGACTGTCACGTCCCCGGGAACGCAAACACGCTGCTTCACGCATGTCTCAGACATCGTAAACGGCCTCGTCCTCATTGCAGAACGTGGTGAGGGTGATGGATACGACATCGGAAATGAAACGTGCTACTCGATCCTCGACGTTGCGAAATTTTTCGAGTCAGAGATCATCATGCTTCCGGAGCGAAAAGGAAATCGTCTCGGCTCTTCGATGGACACGTCGAAGATGCGATCACTGGGTTGGACGCCGCACGTCTCTCTCGAAGATCACATCCGAGAATACAAATCCGCGTGCACCCGTGAGGAGAAGACGGAGAAACGGATCCTCGTCTTCTCAACCACGTTCTTCCCGATTGAAGGCCCGGCAGAAAAGGCGCTCTTCAGGCTCATGCAGGAGATGAAGGATGTTCAGTTCGACGTCATCACATCGATGGTCGACCCATCGCACACGCAGACAACCTGCGCCCTTTCAAACGTCACTATTCATCGCGTCGGCAAAGGAAACGCATGGGACAAATATCGGCTCATCATCGACGGATATCATAAAGCAACGGAACTCGTCACGACACATCGCTACCTCTTCTCCTGGTCCATCATGGCAAGCTATGCCGCCCTGGCCGCCACCGCGTTCCGGCGATCAAACAATCTCCCACTTCTCATCACGCTGGCAGATCAACGACTCGACAAGATCCCGCTCTTCATGAAGGCGATCATTCGATTCATCCTGCGCAACGCGGATCAAATCTCGACATCAACCGCTCAGCAGGAGCACGGCATCTCACGGATCGACCCTGCGATTTCACTAACCACCTCGAATCGCTCTGGAGACGCATTCGCGAACCAGATTCGATTCCTGTATAACAGTTTGATTAATAAGAATTAGCGGATTGGCGGATTTTTTGAGAATCGTAGTGTAGCCATTATCGCGCAAGTACTTTAGCCCGTATTACGCTCTCTTTTGTCATTCTGAGCGAAGCGAAGAATCCCTTTCCAGAGGCGGATAATGAGCAAGCTCAAACAACCGAATTCACAAACGGTCTCGTAGAGTACTCTACGAGACCGTTTGTGAAAAAGTCTCTATTCAATATTTGTTTATCGGTAGCTAGAAAGCGATTCTTCGCTTCGCTCAGAATGACAAATCGGTTGTGACCCAATTTTTGTATATTTTTTCTCTAAAGCCGAGCACGCCAACGGCGTCCCCCTACCGATTTCCCCTACCCGTTTTTCTCCAGCCACCCCGCTAACGCCAACATCATCCACATCCGATTCCCGTGGTCCATTCCGCCCGTATTTTCATCAAACATGATCTTCAACTTTTCTGGTTTGACGTACTGATGGAGTTTTGCACCCGTCGGCAGACACCGTTCAGACCAATAGTCTTTCAGTTCGCCACGGAACCATTGCGCAAGCGGGACCTGGAATCCTTTTTTCGGCCGTGAGAGCACCTCGTCTGGCAAGACGCCGCGCATGGCACGCTTCAGGGCGATCTTGGTATCAAACATATTGACCCGCTGATTCAACGGTAGCCGCAACGCATGCGCCACGACACGAAGATCAAGGAACGGCGCACGTGCTTCGAGGGCATACGCCATGGTCGCGCGATCCATTTTTACGTTGAGATCATCGGCGAGATACGATTCAAAATCAAATCGCATGGCGCGTTCGAGCGGTTTACCGGACAGCGCAACAAGTTGAGTCCGAATAAATTGAACCGCATCCTGCTCTTGAGTGCGCGCGATGAACTCCGGCTGAAACACGCCGCGAAGCCGCGTCGAGAAGTACGAACCACAAAACAGTTCCCCATACGCCCGCAACGGATCGGTCTTTGCAAATCCAAGCGTCTCCCCCATCCGAATGATCTGCGTGTCCTGCATCATCTGTCCGAACAGGACAAACCACGGCGCCATCCATCCGCCCACACGGGCGGCGGTGAGCGCCTGAGCAAACGCCTTATATCGACGGTATCCACCAAACAATTCATCTCCCCCATCCCCAACCAGCACCACTTTTATTTCTTTGGCGACGATTTCAGAAAGCATCATGACCGGAATCGCAGAGGAATCCGCATATGGCCCGCCATACTGATCAATCACGCGTTCGGTGAGCGCCGCAAGATGCTCTGGTCGTGCCTCGAGCGATTCGTGTGATGTCTTAAAGTGTTTTGCGATTGCGGCGGCTTCTGCACGTTCATCCATGCCAATCGACGGAAATCCCATCGTGAACGTCCGGAGTGGCCGCAAGGAATGTTTTGTGGCGTAGGCGACAATCGCCGCAGAATCGATGCCTCCCGAAAGGAATGCACCGACCGTAACATCTGCGCGCAGTCGAAATCGAACCGCTTCCTCAAGCACAGAGGCGAGGTTGTCTGTTGGACGATGATCCGTAAACGCATCCGTATCGTCCCATGTACGATACCGTTCGAGCGAGATCCCAGCGGCAGAAAAATATCCGCGATAGGCTGGTGGGAGGCTCACAATTTCTTTAAATCCGGTCCGCGGAGACGGCACGTACTGCAGTCCGAAAAATAATCGAAGCGACGCCTCATCAACCGTGACCGGTTCGAGCGATGTCAACGCACAAATTTCAGAGGCGAACGCAATCGTTCCGTTGCTGAGCGTCCGGTAAAAAAATGGTTTTTTACCAACCGGATCACGTGCGATAAAACATGTCTGCGCCGCCGCGTCCCAAATGGCAAACGCAAACATTCCGCGGAATCGCCGAACGCAATCAACGCCCCAGGCACGATACGCTTCGATCACGACCTCGGTATCACTATCTGAAGAGAATTTCGCTCCAAGCTCCGCGAGTTCGACGCGCAGTTCACGATAGTTATAGACCTCACCGTTATACACGATCACGAACTGGCTGTCTGCCGTCACAAACGGCTGAGACGCCCGATCTGAAAGATCGATAATCGCGAGACGGCGATGACCGAGCCCGACCCCCGGCGCCATCCAAACGCCGCCCCCATCTGGTCCGCGATGTTTAATCGCATCCGTCATCTGACGAAGCACGCCCTCATCAGGGGGCGCACCGTCACGCGTAATCAAACCAGCAATACCGCACATATCAAGAGGTGGGTGGAATCTAGAGAAGAATCAGGGCTATCGCACAATGAGAATGTCTAGCGATCTTCACAATTGCTGTATTGTTTAATGGTTGTATTGTATTTTCTAGAGTCAGGACCGCTCAGCATCCAACAATTTAACAATATAACAATTCAACAATCGGATTGGCACTGACCACCTCTAATGAGAGACGGCCCTCGCCAGCTATTGGCTTCCGCCGTAGCACCGTTTACTCTACTCCACGTTATGTCAGACGCCAAGCGCCGCCTTCTCATCGTTATCACCCTGTCAGAATGGGGCGGGGTGCAGTCTTATGTCCTTAACACAGCAAAGGAAGCGCTCAAACGAGGATATGACATCCTCGTCGCCGCAAGCGGACATGGCGAGTTAGCAGACCGCTGTGAAGCCGATGTCATTCCGTTTCATGAACTTCACCAGCTCAAACGCGAACTCTCACCCATCGCCGACATCAGCGCGGTTCAAGAGCTTCGAACGCTGATGAAATCCTGGAAACCCGATGTCGTCTATCTTCACAGTTCGAAAGTGGGCGTCGTTGGATCTATTGCGGCGAAACTCGCCGGTGTACCACGCGTTGTGTATCGCATCGCAGGATGGTCGTTCCTCGATCCGGTCTCCCCGCTTCAAAAATCCATCCGAAGATGGAGCGAGCGACTGACTGCGAAATTAAAAGATGTCATCATCATCCTCCATCCGAACGATCACGCGCTTGCGATCACCTCTCATATCACCCCACGCGAAAAACTCGTTGTCATTTCAAACGGCGTCGATCTCAAAAAATTTGAGACATCCTTTTTATCACGGGCCGATGCCAGAGCGCGGCTTGAAACGTTGTGGGAAGCAGGAATTCGTCGCACCTCATCCGACCAGCAACCGCAGAGTCACGCGGTCACGCCATCAACGCCACTCGTCCTCACCATTGCGAACTTTTATCCCACAAAAAATCTCCTCGGGTACCTGGACGCGATCGCGATGGCTCACCGAACACGACCTGAGGCACGATTCCTCGTGATCGGTGACGGGGAAGAACGCCAAGCCCTTGAAACGAAACGGACCGCACTCGGTCTCGAACAGGTCGTTTCATTTCCAGGCGCCATCCGAGATGCATCAACGCTCCTCCCAGGTGCCGATCTCTTCACGCTCCCCTCGCTCAAAGAAGGGATGCCCTGGGTCATTCTGGAAGCCATGGCTGCCGGTCTCCCCTGTATCGCCACCGATGTCGGGGCAAATAAGTGGATGATCGGCTCTGTCGGGTGGATCGCTCAGCCGGGCAATCCGCAATCCGTCGCCAATGTCATCGTTGACGCACTCTCGAATCCGGACAAGGCTCGCAAAAACGGCGAAGCAGCAATACAGAACGTCGCAACACGATTCACGGCAGAGAAAATGTGGAAGGATACATTTGACGTACTCCAGCGTCCATAAAACAATTCAACAATACAACAATCCGGTCAGCTGACCGGATTGTTGTATTGTTGAATTGTTATCTTGTTCGCGACCATCGCGACGCCCTACCGTCTCGGCCCGGAGTACTTCGATGATGGCGACGATACGACTGGCGCAGATGGTGCCGCCGATGAGGGCTGCGCGACCGGAGTCGAGGTCGCGATGAGCGTGGTCGTTGATGAGGCGGACGCCGGAGTCGACGTCGCAGCGATTGCTTGCTCCGCCGTAATCTTCATCGCTTCCGCAATCGTATTCACCTTGCCCTGTTGCAATGGCAAGAGTTTGCCCGCAATCGTAGGGTCCACTTGCGTCAGCGCGTTCAGAATACTATTTCGTTCGCCAGTCAAACCTGCTTTTTCAAAGGATTGCGCGATACTGAGATACAGGTCGACAGACCCCCCACCCAATCCTTTTCGCGTGCCCGTCGGACTCGGATCATCCGAGAGGAGTGGGAGAATCGACTTTAATGTATCCATGTCTTTGACGACCACTGCCGCTTCAGCAAGCTGAGCCGCATCACGCACATTCCGAAGCGCAAAGGCACTCTTCGCTTTCACCGCTTTGATCATGTATCCCGCACCCTCTTCAGCCTTCCCAAGTTGGAACCACGTCACCCCGCCAAGATACCACCAGCTTTCGCCGATATGTTCGTCACCCTTACTCGTCGTAAGCAACACATCATACGCTTCCTGACCTCGACCAAGCTGAGAGTAGAGCTGTGCCAATCCCCACGCGATCTGTTGTCGTGCAGGCGATGTTTCGAGCGCCTTGTTAAAGTATTCCACGGATTTCGTCAGTTCTGCGGACTGCTCTTCTTTTGGAAGCTGAGGTGCGACGGTCATCAGGAGCTGCGCGTACACGTACAAATTATTCGTATTCCGCGGATGCTCTGAATTAGTAAGCTCATTCTTCTCTTTGGCGAGTGCGTAGAACTCCTTCCAGCCAGGCATGCTCGTCAGCTGTCCAGATTGTGCGATTTGGACCATGTCGCGCGCGAGCAAGAAGGACTGTTCATCCGTGTATGGCGTCGGAATCTGTCCAGCCTGCTTAAAGAGCGTCAACGCCGTATCTGCCTGACCAGACGTCAATAAATTATTCGCCTTGATCGCCAGCATCGATGCGCGGAACGGCAACACCGAGAATCGCCAGGCAAAAAAGATGCCGATCATTTGAATAATGATAAAGAGTGTCCATGGCGCAGCGCGAGGAGCAGCCGAGGGCTGCGATCCGACCGGCGCGGCAACGGCTTGCGCAGCAGGATTCCCCTCCAGGGGCTTTAAGAAACCGGGACGGGTCGCCACGATCACGAACGCATACAACAGATAACTCATGGAGAATGCCGCCGGATGATCGAACACGAACAGGTTCTGAAGGAAATATCCCACCGGGAGCGCCGTCAAAATTGCCATGATGGGAAGATCGATCCACCCTTTCTTATACGCGCGCCAGACGAGATAGAACAGAACGATAAAGATTCCGAAGAATGTAATGAATCCAAAAATCCCAGTCATGGAAAGCACGTCCATCACCGTATTGTGCGCTCGATCAAACCACGTCTCGTAATACCCGTACTCCAACGAACGCGGATTGTATTTCAGGTTAAAGAGGATATGAAAGGCGTCGAATCCCCAACCGGTCAACGGACGCTCTAAGAACCCCTTCCATGCAATATCCCACGCGATAAATCGCGTTTCGGTTGCAATCGAGAGATTCGTCAATCGATTTAACACCGAATTCTCAACGAAGGACGTGGTCCGCAAGAGAAAAATCACTCCATACGAAGCAAAGAGGACGCCAGCGCTCCCAAGCACACCATACTTCATTTTCTTATTTGTCGTGAAAATGGCATACGTCACCGCAAATACACCGATCATCGCCGCAAGACCAAGGAGTGCGCCACGAGACTGTGCCGCGAAAAATGCGCCGATGTCTACCATCGCCGCAAGAACCAACAACGCCCGCACCCGCATGGAGCGAATCTTAAAGATCAACAGCATGATGAAGGCAAGATTGAAAATCTGATATGCCCCCATGTAGATCGGATTATCAAGCAGTCCTCCGACACGATCTCCAGCTGGAAAAAGCAACAGGTTCGGGTACGGTTTCTGCAGCAACGCGATTGCCCCCATGATCACGGACAACACGACCTCATATCCCAGCAGTTTCTTCCACTGATCCCATGTCTTTAAAACGCCGATCGTCATGGTCAACCACGCGAGAAAGTGCAGCAACGTATACAACCCGTTCATGCGCTCCTGATTCCCCCACCAGGAACGACTTGGATCAACCGAAAAGATCACAGAGAGCAGGACCGCTCCGAAATATGCAAAAATCGCCGTATAGAGGGCTGACTTCGGCGGGCGATATTTTGGCTCCATCCACATGAGCGCGAGATACGCCGGGAATGTCAGGCCGATCAGTATTTGAAACGCGATCAATTTTGAAAAAACGAATGGGAAGATCACAACCGGGAAGAACGCTAATGGCATGAGTAATCCGCCATAAATCCCGAGGTACGAAATGACCTTAAAAAGCCGCACAACATTTTGACGCGTCATAGTGGTTTGGAGAATAGCAGGACACCCTCGAAGAGTCGAGGCACAGGACCAATCACTCATCCACACGAGTAGCCGTGAAGCCATGGAGCCATATGGTGCCCATTCAACTGATGGATTGTTTCATGGCTTCATGGCTCCATTGCCGTCCTTCCTGTCGCCCTCCTCTAAAGCAAACCCCCCGGACAATGCCGGGGGGTCTGCGAAGGCCAAGGGCCTCCAGAAGCGCACTAGCTGCCTAGTCCGAAGACCGGGCAAAAAGGTTGCTTACTGGGTGAGCGCCTGGGTCTGTGTGAGATCGGACACGTACGCGTCATTCGTCCAGTCGCGTGAGCCGCCGGCGGTGCCGGAGACAGCGCTATGTGGAATGTCGGTATTGTCAGACCAGAGGAACGTTCCGTCGTACAAGGATCCGGTACCAAGGACAGTGCCCGTTGGTGCTGAACCTGTATCGATCGAGAGCGATCCGACGTACGAACCCGCACCAATGGAGTCCACGATGTAACCCGTGACAACAGACGACGAGCGGAGGAAGGCGGTCGAAACCGACGAGCCTGTTCCCGTGAACGTTGGCGTTGCGCGGAGCGTGTACACCTGACCGGATCCGGTCACCGATTCCTCATTGACGAGGCGAACGATGACGTAACCGGACTGGAGCGCGGTGGAGCCGGTAATGCTCGCACCGTCCGTCGAGCGACGGATGTAGACCTCTTCCTGTCCAGCCGTTGTGTTCAACTCCGTGCTCCCCTTGAGGAGGCGGAAGTTATTCAACGTGACGCTGCCCGTTGCGGAGGAGGTGGTCACCTGGAAGATAATTTGCTTCCAAGCAATGTTCCCGCCATCTGCATCTGGAGCGACCTGGAACTTGTAGAGATCCGTTGGCGCGCCACTGGTGAGCGTGAGCGAGCTTGGCGTGAGCTTTGTCACGACTGGCTTGCCCTTGCGGAGCACCTGGACGTTTCCAACGAGGCCGTTCGTCGAGGTGGAGTACAAGTACTCACCGGACGCCTGACCGACCGTCTTCACATTGATCTGGTTGTTGTAGCTGGTTGTCCACTCACCTGTCTGCGTGCTGGTCGCGAGCCCGAGCGACATGGTGTTACCCGTGCGTGGGGAGTACGACGTAGCCGTTGAGGTGGAGACTGGCGTGGCGACCTTTGCCCAGATTTCGAAGTTGACCGAGCTCCCTGCAGGAACCGTGATTGGGTTCGCGGAGATGTCGATATCCTTCGTGCTGGTTGCACCGGCGCTCATGACATCCGTGCGGTTCGTCGTATCGCCACTTGAAGCGATCGCGATCGCGGAGAAGTCACCGTTCACACCGCCATCATTCGGATGGATAACTGCAACGCGGTTGATCACGGCTGCCTCGTACTGGGCGGTTGCCTTGTAACGAGCCATCACCTTCCAAGCCGATCCGCCGCCAACGAGGATCGTTGACTGTGGCTGGCTGTCTGGCTGAATCGTGATTGTTCCACTGTTGAGCACCTTCTGAATGACTTTCTGACCCGTTGCCGCGGCGTTTGCGACGAGGTCTGCGCTCACCGTGGCTGTCACGGTGTTTGCATCCTTATCCTGCGCGGTAATGCTCGCGACGTCGGCAATACCGATTGCGAAGTCATCCGTGCTGACCGCCGAGGAAACCGTCGAAGAGATCGTCACCTTGACGGTGAGGGTCTTCGTGGTGCCCTTCGGGATGGCGAGCTGGAAGTTCGAAATCGTTGCGACACCGCTGACTGGGGTCTTCGCATCGCCAAGCTGGGTGTCCCCATCAAAGAGGGCAACCTTCGTGACGAGCTGATCAAACTTCGCGGCAGTGAAGCCTGGGACCGCTGCGGTCTGGGCCATACCGGTGAGCTTGATCGCCGTGATCGTGACATCGCTCTGCTGGCCTGCGCCGAGAGAGATACCGACGGCTGGAAGATTCTGCTGCTTCTTCACCACGGTTGAACCGAGCGGCGCGGAAGCGAGCGTTGCCGTGAGACCCGCGGACTTCACAGTCATTGGGTTTCCGGTGATCGCTGCAGATGGGACGATCTTTGTCGTGTCGAGGAATTCACCCGTGTTCACAATGCGAACATCGTTTGCGCCCCAAGCGGCAAAGGTCAACTTGTACTGGTTCTGGCCATTGCCAAAGAGTTCACCTGTTACGTCTTCGCTGTTCGAGATGTCAGCAACGATGCGGAGGTTCCGCGTCGTGCCGGCCTTCAACGTCCAGGAATCGGTGAACTGCATGTTGCCACTGGCGGTCGCGCTGTTCGCGAGCGACGATGGGAGTCCGATTGGACCCATCACCGTGGCGCCCGTGTCGATATCGACAACCTTGAAGTTACGGAAGTATTCCGTACCGGCTGAGCCCTTCACCGTTGAGCTGGCGGTTTGGCCAGCGAGCGAGAAGTCAATGTTGCGAATTTCGAGATCGCTGGAATCCGACGACATGGAGAAGTCGAAGAACGGAACGGCGAGCGTTCCCTTCGCGACGTTCGAAGACGTTGGTCCATTGAACGCGACTGTCATCTGTCCACCCTGTGCCGTCACTTCGATGTAGTTCGTGCTGGTTCCATCAAAGGAGCCCGTTGAGCAGGTTCCGGATGATGTAATACAGATTGAAGCACCGGAGTTATACACCTGGTCGATCGCCGTCACGTCTGTTGTGTATTCGACGTACGTGCGGATCGTTCGGCCAGAGCGTCCGCCGACATCGGCCTTCAAGCTGAAGACCTTTGAAACGCCGTTCGCAATGACGAATGGTGGGTTAAACACGAGGGTGATGAGGTTCTTGCTGCTCACCGCCGCGGCTGTCGCAACGACCGTTGTGCCCTGAACGAGCTGGAAGTTGGACAAGTCGGTGTTCGAGATGTTGCCAGCCTGGTAGAGGTTGATCTGGCGAATCTGAACATCGTTCGTGTTTGCTGCGAGTTTGAAGTTCGAGACTTCAACACCCTTGGAGCCGACCGTTGGATTCGACGGGGTGACGCCCTTTGTGACGTCAACGCGCGCCGCATTCACGTTCCCGACCACGAAGGTATTACCTGTGATTGGGAAGCTGCCGGACACCGTACCGGATCCTTCCATGACGACGGAAGCCGCGTCAGGGACCTGGATCGCATGCTCACCGCCAGCCGATGTGGCTGCGAAGTCAGCATACACGTACACCGGGACCGTTGTGTTGGCCGGGACGTCGATGGAGAGTGAGTTGAATTCAACCGAGTGCGAAGACGAGTTGACCGTGCGACCCGACGTCAACCGGACCATGTTCTGGTCGTAGAGGTAGACGTTGGAGATGTCGCTGGCTGAACCCGCGCCAACGCGCTTCAAGTGAAGCCCGATCACGCGAGCGGCAGAGTTGCCACCCGTGAGGTTGAGCTTGATGAGCGAGTTGGAGCTTGAATTCTTCGGCACCGTGCGGCCCGCTGGCGTGTCGCTCGCGAGAGCAACAGAAACGCCTCCGGACACGGATGGCTGATTCGTTGAAGCGGTGGCGCAACCGACGTCCTTCAATGCGGATTCCGCACCTGTGACATCTGCACCGTTCGAGTAGGTGATCGTGGTCTGGATGGCGTTCGCGGTGTTCAAGCGGTTATCCGAGATGGAAGAACCGGTGAGCTTTCGCTTCTGGCCGTTCATGACAACGTACGTGCTCGAGTCGCTTGCGTACTTAACGAGCGTTCCGTCTGGGTGCACTGCCGTCGCGATGGACGAGCCGACCTCGTAGTCCACGAAGAATGCATCTGGAACGTCGACAACGCGCTGTGCCCAGTTATCGCCGTAGAGCGACTTGGCCACTGTTTCGGACTGAATCCAGTGCAGCGTGCCGCACCGGTCAGAAACCGCGTATGTCTTCGGATCTGTGGTGATCTTCACGAGCTTGGTGCCCGGGCGGATCGTCACATTGCCTCCGATGAGGATGGCTGCGAGTTCGGCGTCCGTAATGGTCTTAACGGATCCGAAATCGGAAAACCATGAGAAGTACGTCTTTTCGTTCGGGAACACGTAGCGCTTTCCATCAGCTGAGTAGTAGTACACAGCTGGTCCGGACGCCTTGATGAGGTCGCCTGGAGAAAGCGTTGCCGCCTGTGCGATGCCCGGGAAGAGCAACGCGCCGCCGACGGACCACAAAATGGTCGCGAAAGCGACGAACGACGAGACAAATTTCTTTAATTGATTCATGTTGAATCTAGTTGGAGTTGGTGTCGGGATCCTTGCGAATCCCATAAAAACACCTTGGTGGTGAATATTCCCATTCTTGCCCCCGTTGGACGGGGTCGACCTTGATGCGCGAATGGCCTGGCGAGGATGCATTGAGGATGCGAGCGGACGCGTGAAAGACATGGCCGTACGGCCGAGCCCTCCCCCCGCCCGGCGAGGCGTCTCTCACAATGAGAGGCGTCTTGCTCGGCGGAGGTTGCTGCACCTTGCGCAGGATTTTTGGTGAAAAGAGCTAAGGGCTTAGAGCAAAGAGCAAGGGGGGTGGATTAAGAAGTTAGAAGTTGAAATTTGATGTCCAGACCCAAATTCCAAATTCTAAATTCCAAATTCCGTTCCTCATGGCGTCGTCGATGTCGTCCCCGATGTCGTTGTCGTCCCCGATGCCGGAACAACGAGCGATGACGATGCAGAGATTCCTGATGCGATGATAATTGATTCGATTTGAGTCTGTGCCTGGAATGATTTCGTACTCGCCTCTTTTAATTTCGTAACCGCTTCATCCACATTTGCAGCATTCAACAACGCTTCAACTTCACCGAGTGTATTCTGCGCATCCTTTGCCAATGCGGCCGTCCCTGTTGCGCTCGCCCCTCCGGTGAGTGGCGTTGAAACAGAACTCCCGATTGTTGTTGAAGAGACAGATGTGACTTTTTCTGAAACCGGATTTGCCGATGTGGCCAAATTCAACACATTGGCGGCCGCATCCGCAGCCACCTCCTTATGTTCAACTAAGGATGCTGTCAGATCTGCATCGCTCACCACATCTTTAGCGTCGGTATTTTTCCGTGCATCAACAAGCACGCCAAGTGCGTTCATTGCGAGATCTGCCGCCTGCGCTTGTGCATCCGCGACATTCTTCTGGATATCACTCCCCATATCGTGCGGGAGATCTGCCTTTGTCTGCTTGAGCGACTTCACGACGTCCACCGCTTCACGATCAACCACTTTCGCGGCTTCTGCGGTTGCACGACTGGTCTTTGGATCCTGACCAACGCTCTTCAACTGATCCTGCAACGTTTGAAGATCTTGTTTCAAAATATCCGTCGCCTGACGAACACGTGCCTCTTTTCCGCCAACCGGTGAAGCGATCACTGCATTTAAATCCTGAACACGTCGCTTGGTAAATTCCACCTTTAGCTTCATCCGATCTGGAACAGATGGCGTCAGCGCGAGCTGCGTCTGTTCCGCGACGAGCTTCACCATATACAACGCATCACCCGGAAGCGATCGATCGGCAGCACGAACGGACGCGATTGATCCGCCGGTGACGAGTGCAAGAATGGAACAGATCACAAAGACCGGTCCGCGAAGCACACGCATGACACTCGGATAGGCAGCCGCAAGTGTTTTCCGATTTTTCTCTGCGGCAGACGCTGTCGGAATCGTATTCCGAACCTGCATGAGCAATTGCTCGCGCGCCGCACGAACCCACGCCGGATCTGGTTTGATCCCGCGTTCATGACCCCGCAATTCGCGGATGGTTTTATAGATGTCAGTCATGATTCGTTTCCGACCGTTCCTCTGAAGCAGAGGGCGCGATCACTGGCCCACCGTGTGCGCTCAGCGTATCAAGCGCCTTCTTCGCACGGTGGTACAACACACGAACATTCCCAGGGGTCTTCTCCATGATCTCCGCGATCACGTCGAATGGCAGTCCATCCAACAATCGGAGCATCAGGACATCCCGATAATCATCCTTTAACCGTTCCAGGCTTCCCATGACGAGGGCGAGTTCAGCTCGCGCCTCAAGCGCCGCTTTCCCACGCCCGTTGTCACCGATTTCTTCTGCCTGCGATTGATAAGACGCGGTTTCGGGGTCAAATGTTACAGCCAGACTCCGGTGGGGAACCATGGACCGCTGACGATACCAGTCCGCAATGGAATTTCTGGCAATCCGGTATAAAAACGCTCGAACCTCCGTGACATCGTGACGTTCTTGGAGATACTGCCAACATTTAAGAAATACGCCAGAAGTAATGTCTTCTGCATCTTCCTTGGATGGGAGTTTCAACAAAACAAAACGAAAAATAGCCGCAACATACCGATCGTAGATGCGACCAAAGGCGTCCGAGTCTTGATGCCGTCGGATGCGAAACAGGAGATACCGATCAACGAGGCTCGTCATGGATCCAACACGACGCTGTCACCTGGCGATTAACAGATTCGTGTAGAGGAAACAGCCAAAAATCTACATGAAATGGGGGTATTTGGCAAGGGGTCGCGAAGGAGCACACGTGCGGGGGGACGGGACGAGGATGGGACAGTGAAGAAAACGCCGGAAGAGAGGCGCAAATCCCCTATTTTGTCTAGAATATTCTGGACAAATTTCAACTATTTTGCTACATTCAGAACCATGCAGACCTCCATTCGAGTCTCCATCTCGGAGGCCTCAAAACTCTTCGGAATCCACGAACGGACCGTGCGCCGAGCCTTACGCACCGGTGAGTTGCGATACGTCATTGTACGCAGCCGGTACAAGATCCTATTCGACTCCCTGCTCTCGTGGTCACAACGCCGAACGACCATCGCAAAAAAACGAGATGAGAAAGGCATTGGACAATGGGTGGACCAGTGGAAGATTCGGAATACGCTGTACAGTCCAAGACCGCCGGAGGAAGTTAAGAGTTGAGAGTTGAGAGTTGAGAGTTGAGAGTTGAGAGTTTCGTGCGGCAAAAAATTGCCACATCAAAAAAACATCCAATCACCTTGGACGTTTTTTATTCCATACTTTTAACTCTAAACTCTTAACTCACAACTCGCTCTGGCATTACGCCGCCATCGCTCTCACGCGCGACGTTCGCGCATTCGCGAGAACTTCCTCATACACCTGTCGCGTCTCATCCGCGATCGCGCTCCAATCATGCCGCTTCACGGCACGAGCGGATAACAATTCACCCATCGCGAGACGCTCTGACGGCGTCATTTCGATTAAAAATTCCATGGCATGACTCAAGTTCATGACATCATTCGTTTTGACAATGATTGCATCAGACTCCACCACATCGCTATTCTCATGAATATCTGAAACGATCACCGGTTTTGCAAATGCCATCGCTTCAAGCAATGAGAGCGACATCCCTTCAGAACTGGAAATCGAGAGATGCGCGAGCGCGTGTTCCTGGATCGACTTTACGGCTTCACCATGTTGTTCGCCTGTAAATACAACGTGTGGATAGGAACCGGCAAACGCCATCAATTCCGACACGTATTCATCGGTAAATGCGCCATTGCCCACAATCACTAATGGATGCGCTTCCGCGAGGTCTGGGCGACGCTTATTCAGTTCCATGTGCGCCTCAATGCCAATATGAACGTTCTTATGCGGGATCAATCGCGTCACCATGGCGAAATAGCTATTTGGTTTCAAATTCCAGTGCTGAAGCAATGCTGGCGATGCGCCACGCGTGATGCGAACGCCATTCGGAATCATCGTCGACTGGCAGCCATACGTTTCAAGACAGTATGAAGCGAGCTGATCAGACACCGTAATCGTCCGATGTGCAAACAGGCATGCACATGATTCACCGATCTTCAGCATGAGACGCGCAACGGCACCCCATTTTGCGTGCTTACGATCCTCGCAATGAAATGTCGCAACGATTTTTGCATGCGGATGAACCATGCGTGCAAGCGGCGCAAGAAGCGATGGACCAACGCCGTGAATATGAAGAATATCGGGACGATCACGGCGCGCAAGGAAAATGGCGCTACAGGTGTGCGTAATCGCATCGAGATGCTTCGTATTCAATCCGTGGCTCCACCGGCGTTCAACCCCGGCGAGTGGCTCCGCACTTCCCACATACCATTTGCGATCAAACGAGATGACGCGCAACCCACGCATCACAAGCGCCGTCGAGAGTTCCTCGACGTGGCGTTCGATGCCACCGGCGCGCGAAGGCACACCTTTGTGGCCGATCATGGTGATCGTCATCATATTCCGGGCAATGGTCCTCAGTGGGAATGAATTGAGACTTCTCCAGAGAACAGCAAAACATACTAAAAATAAAGGGATTTGTCAAGCCCCCTTGCGGTCGATACTCGTCAACGAAATGACTACTTCACGTGAATCAACGTTTGCGACGCGTCTTGTATTTTTTCGCTATACTGAGCAGAAAAATTACTCTTTACGGTCTGATTTGCGGATGGAACGATTGCAACCGCATGCGCGGGGCCAATCAGCTCAATGGAGGTCGCAGCATCTGCTTTTTCCGGAAGAACGGAAATTTCAAAACCAAATGTCGCCTCTGCGAGATTTGGATCGCCCCCGAACGCTGGAAGGGTCCAACGAATCGTTGATCCAGACACCGATGAAGACCCTCCGCTCGGCGTGGCAACGTTTCCCGTTAAGGTGACGCGATCACCGACGGTTGCGCTGATCGAAAGATCACGCAGCGAAGATTGGATCGGTCCAACATGCCAAAACACCCAATACCGTGTTTCTTCTCCTGCGCGCGGCGGATTCGGACCGATCCCGAGCTGATCACCAGACGGACTGGTGTACAGCACCGATTCTGAAAATGGGAATGACGTCGCGGATAATGCCAGTTGTCCGGCACCGAGCGTTCGCGTTCCATTATTTTCCACACGCTCGGGAGCAACAAACCACTGATCGCTCTCGGTCTGCGCCGGAATGGAGAGCGGGATTGAAATAACAGCGTCATCGGATCCTACAGGGATCGTGAGCACCGTACTCGTTGCCGCTGGCGGAATAACCAGCAACGCTCCCCCATTCACCCCACGCACGTGCAGAACAGTCGACGTTGCAGATGGACGAATTGGAGAAATCGGATCGATCACCGCACCATTCCAGGATGCAACCCGCGGAGCGAAGGCGTATCGTACAATTTCCCGCGAAGCAGAAAAAAGCGACCAGGCGAAATGCGATGAAGACGAAACTGTTCCGAGCGGAAGATAGACCATCCGTGAAGATCGCGGAGCCATCTCCCCGATCACGATCCGGGGGAAAGAAACGGTGCTGACATCTGAGGGGCGGACTTCGACGGAAGGAACAGCTAAATCCGACCGATTCTCAACACGGATCGGAATGATGACGCCCGTTGGAACAATCGCTTCGGTCTGAAACGCGACCGGCATTTCTGCGGTCAACGCGCTTGATCGAACCGCGACCGTCCGTGATCCGTAATAGGTCTGCGTTGCCCCGTGCGTCTGTTGCGTGATCACAATCCCAATCGTCTCCGCAGTACCGATGCGCGTCATCGGTCGAACGACGATCCGCGAAATCCGCTCTCCATCTGCGGGGATGGTTCCGAGATAAGCGCTCCCATCACTCCGAAGCGGCGGATCGGAAGAGATCACTTCCCATCCGCTTGGAATCCCCCAACTCACCGTGACGGCCGCATGTGCCTGTTGATCGGCAGGCGTAATCCGTGCGGCGAGCGCAACGGGCTGAAGGGCGACGACCGGAGCGGAAATAATCGAGAGTCGCAACGTCGGTGGCGTTGGCGGCAGTATTTTGAGCGAAACGATCACGATGATCAGCCCCACAATGACCGCCAACAATGACAAATCAAACAGAAAAATCGGGAGCGGAAATCGATGACGCGGACGGTAGTGTTTTTCGTACCAGTGACGAAACGGATGGCTCACCGCTCGCGCAATCCCAAATCCCGCGCTCACCCCATGGAGGAGCGCGTTGGTCTGAAAGCGAGAACGGCGGAGATCGGACATGTGGGAGGAGAGGTAGCAAACGGGAAGCGGGAAGCGGGAAACAGGATCTCGAGACTCCCCCGTTTCCCTTTTACCGTTCACCGTTTACCAAAAAAATCATTTTCTTAGATTGATTGTACGACAATTCTCATCATCTGTAATGACACCATCCGAATCATTGCGCGCTGGTCGCCAGAATTTCATTCTGTCCATCGCCATTCGCATCACCAAAACTCACGGTCACCCCGTCACGCGAAGGCGAACTTCCAAGGGCGAACTCCCGAATGAGCGTCCCGTCTCCACGGAAGATCCGAACGCGCGGGACCGTTCCCTGGCCGGACCCCGCAATAATCTCCTGCTGGCCATTCCCGTTCACATCCCCGATCGCGACCGACACGCCACCGCGTTCGCGCTTATCAAATGCGAAGAAACTACTTCCTTTTACAGATCCGTCCGTCCGAAAAACGCGAATCTGCGGGCCGCCGGTCGGACCGGCGCCCGTCACGACCTCCCGAAGTCCGTCCCCATCCACATCTCCAATTGCCACACGAGATCCACCTTTGAAGACGGTCGCATACGCATTCCATGACCACTGCGTGGACCCATCGAGATCAATCACCTTTGTCCGCGATCCGCCCGGACAGCCAACAATGAGCTCATACGGCGTATCGCGATCCGCATTTGCAACAGCGATCGATGTTTCTCCTTTAACATTCCCGCACACATTCATCGAACGTGATCCTCCTTTTCCGTAGACGATCCGAACCGATCCGTCTGCTGCGGAGACCGTGTCCAACGTTCCATCTCGATCTACATCATCAATCACCACGTTCGCTCCTCCGGAAGCCTGCGTTCGCTGAACAAAGAACCCCGCGCGAATCTGTCGCCCGTTCGCATCGTACACACGGACAAATGATCCATTCTTGAATGCCGTCATACGCCCCATGGTCGCCGCTTCTCCATGACGAATGAGTAACAAGGCATCGCGTGCGGCGATGTCAACGACGGATTCGATATGTCCATTATTCGTCACCGTATCCTGCGTCCCGTGAAGCCGTTCATACGTCCCATCGAGTGCGATGCGCTGAGACGTGCCGAGCGTATTCACGAGGACAGCCCCGCGATCATAGGAGCGCCACCACACCCCATCCACGACGCCTTTTGGATTGTCCGGATACAATGCGACGCTCTCCGCATTCGGTTTCCCAAGATTCGCGTCATACTCGTCATACCACCACGTTTGTCCGTGATCCTTCGATCCAAAATCGTACGAATAATATCCATCGCCCAGCATGGCGGTTCCCAATCCAAATCGCATCATCTGATAGCTCGCCGGATTATTAACGTTGTTCGGACTCGCATTGATCGCGCTCATTTTTGGAGACTGATTCTTGGCGATTGATGACGAGAGATCTTTGTAAATATTCGTCCATCCGTTTGACGGAAAATTTTCAAACAGAATCCCGTTCGTCACACTGGCATACTGCGCCGATCCATTCCCCATGATGAGCGCGTCTTTTCCAAGACGGTTGCGCAAATTTTTCGCCATCGTCGACCATCCGCGTGCCCAGGATGCGTTCACGGTGCCGTCGTCTTCTGCTTTTCCATCGCCCGTAATATCCAATCCCGTCCCCGCAAACCACGTGGCCCCCGGAAGCGCATCATCTAAAAAAATGCCGTCCCACAATCCCGTGGACCAAATCTGTTCCGCAATGAATCGCGGAATATAGTCGCTCGGTTGTTCGCCCTGCGCATTCTTCGGTGCCATGTCCGTTTCATTCAGCATCCAGGTTCCGGACCAGAATCCGACACGGTCCGTTCCGCGATGAACATACCATTGTTCCGGAATCGCGTGCGCAAACGCATACCCGGGAAAATTCGATTCCTCCACAAACCGCGCGGCCGCGATACTCGACGGATCGAAGTACGCCAATATTTTAATATTCGGATTCAGCTGGCGCAGACGACGGATCCGATCCGGAAAACGCACCTGCTGATCCATATCGAGCACCACAACATCCCACTTTGCGAGATTTTGAAGATCCGCATCTGGAATTTGCCAATCAAAATACAGATTCAACAATTTCGGCGGCTGTTGTGTTCCTCGCGCCGCAAACGCGGGCGACGCCAGATTCAAAAAGAGACCGAGTCCGAGGACGATGGCGATAATCTTCGATCGCGTTCGAACGGTCATTTAACAGAAAAATAGCAGGAAAACACGCGTGCGTCATCCCCCTTCGCTCGCCTGACGGCGAGCTTCGGGGGATTTGGTGATCAGTATTCACGAGCGTGAATCAGGCCTTTCCCAGATACACCTGGTCCAGTTTTGCGACGTGCTCCGTCCAGCCGTGCGAGGTGCGAATCCGTTCCTGGCCCTTGAGCCCCATTTCGCGGCGACGTTCTTCTGAGAGCGACTGGAATGTCTGGAGGTTCGCGA
>JAHFIK010000007.1:0-3861 GCA_023246415.1 Candidatus Uhrbacteria bacterium | reverse complement strand
ATTTTTGAAAGCGCCATCTCACAGGACCCTAACACATTCGCCGGTAATGACGGCGAGAGACACCCGTGTGTGACGGCATTCCAATACCGCCCACCTTTACACCGTTCGCACACGCTCCCCTGCGTAAACATGGAGTAGTTCGGACAGGCAAGCTTCAGATCATGCAGCGTCTGCACACATCGAATCCCGGAGGTTCGAATCGGTGCAAGAATCGACGTCGTTAAGTGATGATAGATGTTGTGGAGATGGATGAGATCCGGACGAATTTCGCGAAGCATCCGATCCATCGCGCGCATTGCCTCACGATTCCAGAGGAATGCAGAGGCTTTCTTGATGTCCTCACGGATCCCATCGCTCTTCGCATAATTAAATCGGTGGACGAAATATCGTTCATCCGGCGTCTGAACATTTGTTGGCGCCCGTGTCGCAAGGACGTGCACCTCGTGCCCACGTTCCGCTTGATGCCGCATCAGCTGATCCAGATAAATATCGACGCCATCGCGACGATCAAAAAATTTATTGACGTGGAGAATTTTCATGAATGCGCAGCGTGATGACGACGCGACGTCGAGCGACGAGTCGGATGGCTGGACGACGGGCCACGGATGATCTGACGATAGAGATCCGCATAACTCGAGACCATCTGCTCCAATCCAAACTTCTTTCGAATCCCCGGCTCTGCCTTCTGCGCCGTCGCAATGGCAGACGCCGGATCCGCGAGCGTATCACGAATGGCGGCGGTCCAATCATCAATGGACGCCGGATCCACGAGTCGCGACGCGGACGCATATTCGCGAATCGCCGGAAGATTCGAAGCGAGAATCGGGACGCCCGCGGCCATCGCTTCTGCGAGGACGAGGCCCATTCCTTCCCACTGCGATGGAAAACAGAACAGATCCGCCTCCGCGTATCGCTGTTCATGGACGTCTCGCTGTTCACCCAAAAAATGAACTCGCGATGCAATCCCTAGCCGTTCGGCCAGCTCTCTCAAGTCACGTTCAAGCGACCCGGTCCCGACGATCTCAAGCATCCATGGGGGCGGGACATTCGCAAGCGCATTAAGCAGAATCGCATGTCCCTTTTGCGCTTCAAGTCGCCCAACGCACAACAGACGCGGAATGTCATGAAACGGACGCAAGTGTCGTTTCGTAATCCGTGAAAGTTCCACGCCATTCGGAATGACCTGAATCCGATCTTCGCGAACACCGAGGTTTCGTTTTTCATACCGTGCAACCGCACCGGAAATAGCAACCACCTGATCCATCTGTCGAACGGCCCATCGGCGCGCAAGCCGCCGCAGGGTGGAATCATCATGATCGATATTGTGCGCCGTCGAGATGAGCGGTGCCGTGACGCGCCCGTGCGAGAGCCGCTTTGCGAGCGCACCATAAAAATCCCCGCCAAACAAATGCGTATGAATAATCGCGGGTCCGCGCGCATCATCGCGCATTAATCCATTCAATCGCGAAAGAAGCTCCATCCGACTTCCCGCGTTCGACGATAATAGTTGCGTCCACCGGATATCACGCCTGCGAAGGTCGTCGGCAAATGATCCGCCCTCAAATAACGCGATGATCTTTGTTCGAAACCCCTCTTCTGGAAGCCGTGCCGCCAACTCAATCACAACACGCTCGGCGCCCGCCATGGCGAGTGTCGGAATCAAATGGAGGACAAGTGGAGTCTGAGACATGGGCAAGAAGTGGATCGTCTATCCGTCCCGTTGAGAAACCTCCGTCGTCTGTCCATGGGCTCGATGCGACTTCAAGGCCGGGATCATCGCGATCATGAGTCCGATTGGAAACCACAATTTTCCAGTCCAATAATCCGTATTGAACAGCTGATAGACGAATGCACCGCCTGCAGCAATCGCGATCACCAGCGACGCGCGCCAGGCCATCGAATGATGATGCAACGTCTTCAAACTCTTGCGGACGTGCTGGATCGTTACGAACACAAAGACCGCAAGCGCCACCATTCCAACAATCCCCGTTTCCGCCAAAATCTTTTGAAGGAATCCGTGCGAATCCAGCGCCGCTCCGAATTCAATGGCGAAAATCGCCGTCTGGCTCACGTACGTATAAAACATCCCAGCCCCAACACCGAACACCGGACTCTGCTGCCACAGGTTGACCGCGATCTGCGAGAGCATCAACCGCGTTGAGGTGGATGACGCCACTTCTGCGGAAGAACTCAATTTCGCCATCAGCGCTCCGATGGGAAGCAGAAAGACCAGAGCAATGACCACGGTCGACGCATATCGCTTCGCTTCTTCTCGCCAGATCGTTGCGAACAGACAGATCGTTTCAAGTCCCACAACAATCCATGCGGTCCGTGCAAATGTGAGCAGCGCAACGATCCCCTGCAGGATGGCGGCATAGGCCAACAGCCGAATGGTCCGCGGTTCTCGCGATAAAAACACAAGCGCTAATGTGGCTGGCGCAGAAAAACACAACCACTCCGCAAGCAGATTGTGATTATCGCCAAGCACTGCCGTTCCAAAAATCGGAAGCGGCACCGCGCCGATCCCGCCGGAATGCGGGACCGCGAACGAGGCAAGACCAACCAGCGCTGAAAAGAGTCCGGTCGCGGTAATCACCCCGAGCGCCATTCGGACACGACGCGGAGAACGAATCAGATTCACGGTCAGGAGCACAAATGCGAGATAGACAAAAAAGACCGGACGCATCGTGTATTTCAACACCAAGACTTTGTCCGGACTCAGCGGCGAAAGAATCGAAAGAAGATGTGCCGCAAGAATCCCAAGCATGGGAATCATCAGCGGAAATTGAGGCTTCCAATTAATATCCCCTCTTCGGACCCATAAAAAAATGACCTTCAACGCCCATGCGGACAGAAGGACGCCCGCCACGATGTCACTCAACGCGATGTCGATGGATCCGCCGAAGGCGCGCTCTGCAAATCCAGATGAACCAAGCGGAATACTGACCATGACCCCCGAAAATGGAATTAATAAAATGAGCAGTCCAAACACCACATACGGATACACGAACGCGAACAGCAACGCGATGATGCCGCACAACAGCACGATCGGACCAATGGGAATCCCAATCGCGATCATGGCAGCCGCAGCCACAATGATCGAAAACAACCCCCATCCGAACTGCTGAACGCGTTCGGGAATCGGTGGCATCGTGATGATGCGAGGGAATGGCTCTTGTGACACGAGGGGTAAACACATTGTAGCAGGGACGAACGCAAAACGCAGAGATGAACATGCGTCAGACCTTCATTCAACTCTGTCCCCATTGCCCGTTGCTCAAAAACGAAAAAAGGACTGTTCGATTGCCGCAGCAATCAAACAGTCCCGTTCGAGTCACAAGGAGCGAATCAATAGGACAGCTCCAAGTGTGTCAGCCGCATCAGATCGTGATGTGACCGTTGCAACGCGTGCCCGTACACGCGGCCGACGAAGCCGGGTCACGGAGGTCGATCGCGCGATTGACGCCGTTCACGGAAACCGAGAGGGTCCCGATCGAAGTGCCATTTCCACCGCACGGCGTTGCGCCCTTGTCGCCCCAGAAGATCTGAGCCAGATTCGAGGCAACCGTGGTGTCGTTGTACACGCATCCACCAAGGTTGAACGGGATCAAGTCCTGCGCCTGGAAGAAGATGTCCACACCAGTGGCGATCGAAACGCTACACGTCAGTGTCGCGCTTCCGCTCGAAACCGGAGTCATTGGACCGCACAGCTGTGCCCACGCAATGTTGCCGTACCACGCATACATGCTCGTTGATGCAGAGGCGGGATAGGCCGCTGCGCTCGTTCCGAACGTTGCTGGAGGCGTATACGTGAACGTGACGGTCTGGAGATTCGAGGTCGAACCGCCCGCCGCGGTGGCA
>JAHFIK010000042.1 GCA_023246415.1 Candidatus Uhrbacteria bacterium | reverse complement strand
TCCGAAATGTCCGGACGTGTTGGCGCGTTCGTTATCTAGCTACTCCACTACTCACCACTCACTCGCAAGCCTCCTCAGTCATGGGGAGGCGTTGTGTATTTGGGTTGACTTTTTGATCGTTTTCCGGTAAGAGGCAGATGCGGCCTTTTGGCAAAGAAAGAGAGCGGTGTGATGAGCAGAAAAAAGAACCCAATGGATCTCATTGATCCGAGTTATCAACTCTTTAGAGACGGTCGTGAAACCGTCATTCGAACAAAGAACAGAGCAGATCTTCTTTCTGAGTCTGGCGTCATTTGCCTGAATCCAGGCGCAGATGCGCAAGAGCGAATGTACGAAAAGCGATTCGTACAGAAGCGGATCTACTTTCCCGGTCAACGAAAACTTGCGATCAAGGAAAATTTGTCGCTTCCGTATACGCTGATCTTTGGGATTAACGGGTACTCCAGCCTCAGTGAAGAAAAGTGTAGAAAGTATGGTGTCGTCCCAGGCGCCTATGAAAAAGCGTGTAGTGTCGCCATCGAACTGATGGATGAGCATGTTTGTGCTCGCTATCCAGACGCGAACCTCTGTTACGCGCATGGGGGCTCACATCTGTGCGTCGATCGCGTCACGATAGAAACGGCAGAGCGATTACGGCGTGCTCAACTCGGTTTCAGTTGTCCGGAATACCTTTGGTATGTCCATGACGACAAACATCCGATCTATGTATCACCGAATAAGCGTTCGTACTCAAGAGCGTTCGTTCGTTCATGTGATGTTTTGATTGCAATGAACGGTCGCAAGCAGGCGTATGAAATGGACTTCATGGGCACGCTTGAATTCAGCAAGGTTCTTATTCCGATCAATATCCTGCGTCTCATCTCAACAACAGGCGGTCCACCAGCCCTGGATGAGAATGGAAATATCGAAGATGCGGTCGCACACTTCGAACAACGAATTTTTACCGTCGGTCGTCAGTTGATTGGCGGGACGATTGCGAGAGATGCGTGGCCAGATGCAATCAATGATCTTCGGCAGATCGTCTCACACGTGTGTCGACGAATTCTTCCTCCAGACGTTGGTCTGGAGATTCATGGTCAGGTTCTTACGCATTGACCGCCAGCTCTCTTTCTCTGCCGTAACGACTCAAAACGCCTCCTCGAACCAACGAGGAGGCGTCTGTGTGTAGACCCCTTTACCGTTGTCAAGCCCAACCTCCCTTGCATTCGTACCCGTTTTGCGCTCAAACCACCCCCAGGCCGGGCTTGCTTCTTTTGCCGATTTCCCTTAGAATCAGGCCGTCCTTTATGAAAGATGAGGAAAAACCTTCCCGGCGTGACCCCACGATCTGGGAAGCGCTTGGGATCGCGTCTGATCTCCTTGCCACCGTGCTCATCACGGCGACGGTTTTCGCACTCCTTGGTGTTTTTGCGGATAAATGGTTTGGAACCAAGTATGTCTTCAAGATCGTCGCGTTCATCCTCATGTTCGTTGTTGGCTACCGCATCATTGTGATGAAAGGAAAAGCCGTGGCAAAACGACTCACTGATCGTGCGGCCGCAACGAAAAAGGACCATCCAACATGAACATCCCTCTAGCTGCAGAAACCATTACGCGGATCGGCTCATTTCCGGTGACGAATGCGTATGTCAATTCAAGTCTATTGACCATCGTTGTTGTTGTTTTTGCATTCTTCTTCCGAAAAAAGATCGCAGAGGTTCCAGGGCGCGTCCAATCTATTGCAGAAACCGTCTTTGAAGCGCTGTTTGGGTATTTTGATCAGGTGACTGGCAGTCGTGAAAAATCGAAGAAATTCTTTCCGCTCGTTGCTGGGCTCTTCTTCTTTATCCTTGGATCGAATTGGTTGGGCTTGTTTCCGGGCACGGGAACAATCGGCTTGATCAAAACGGTTCATGGGGAAGCGGAATTTATTCCATTCCTCAGGTCTGCAAACAGCGATCTCAACCTGACGCTTGCGATGGCAACCGTTTCCGTGATCGCATCACATCTTCTTGGAATCACAACCCTCGGGTTTTTTACGCATGCGAATAAATTCCTTCAGTTCGGGACCGTGTGGAAAGCGATTAAGACGTTTGATCCGATGAAGATTTTGGTCGCGTGCATCGAATTCATCGTCGGTATTATTGAATTCTTCTCAGAAATTGCAAAAATTCTCTCACTCTCACTTCGGTTATTCGGAAACATCTTTGCCGGTGAAGTGTTGATGACCGTCATCTCCTCAATGATTGCGTACCTTGCGCCGCTGCCGTTTATGGGATTGGAATTGCTCGTCGGCGTTGTTCAGGCAACGGTTTTTGCGATGCTAACGCTTGTGTACCTCACGATTCAATCCTCTGAGCCGCATGGAGACGACGACCGGCACGCAGAGGAGCACGCGAATCAGCACGCGACCGCATAGGGGGCGTGACGGGGGTTCCGATATCAATCGGGATCGCCGAACTCATCCACTATCATTCAGGACGAAGACGACGTTAAATATCCAACCATCGTCGATCAGACTCCCGAACATCTCATCATTCGTATGACCCCAGAAACAGCCGTGCTCTTCGCGAAGGCCTTTGCCATCGCCGTTGGCGGATTCGCGCCAGCCCTTGCCGTCGGCAAGATCGTTTCAAAAGCCATGGAAGCCATTGGCCGCAACCCAGAAGCGTCCGGGAAGATTTTCGTCCCAATGCTGCTCGGCGCCGCGTTCGCAGAGGCTATCGCCATCTACGCGCTCGTCGTGGTGTTCACCTTGTAATCGGATTCACAAACTCGCTGAGGGAATATTTCTTGGCGAGTTGATGAACTCGGGTACGAGTTTCAAAATTGACGAATTAGCGAATGAGCGAATGAGCGAATGATTACTTAAAAAGATATTCGCCAATACGATAATCCGTAATTCGTCAATGTATTGCTCCTATGTCCAACACTCTTCTTGCTCAAGCAGACACTGCCCAAGCGGCACCAACGACCGAAACGACGGCATCGACCGAACAGGCCGGATCGTCAGGGAATCCGACGGCAATCTTCGGGTTGCACGGTAGTCTGTTTATCGCTCAGCTGATCAACTTTTCGATCGTGATCTTCGTCCTGAGCCGCTGGGTCTTCAAGCCGCTCCTGAAAGCGATGGATGATCGCAAAACGAAGATCGAACTTGGTCTCAAAGAGGCGAAGGAAGCGAAGGAGAAACTGCTGACCGCAGAATCAACAAAGAAAACGGTTGTTCGCGAAGCGCACGTCGTTGCAAAGGATATTATCGAAAAAGCAAAGACGCGGGCTGAAGAGGAACATGAGAAGCGGATTCAGGCGTCGAAAAAAATCATTGAAGATCGGTTGAATGACGCAAAGGCACGCGCGGAACGGGAGATGCTTGAAACGAAGCGATCTGCGATGTCTCAGATTTCTGAATTGGTCGTTACGGCCGCAGAGAAGGTGGCGAATGGCGCGATTGACGCCAAGGCACATCGCCAATTAATTTCAGACGCCATCGCTGAACTGGAACAGACCTCATCATGATCCGAATTCCACTTACGGCGTACGCCGAGGCGTACGTCGCCTCATTGCCGGACCGGAAAGATCCGGTACGTGAGATTGAACGCGTTCAACACGCGCTGAGGACGGTTCCTGCACTCGCATCATACATCGCCGATCCATCCATCTCCGTCAAAGAACGATCACATGCGCTGAACATCGCCATTGATGACTGCGCCACTGAAACGGTTAATCTCGTGTTGCTCATCGCCGCTCAACGACAGCTGAAAAAGATAGATCGGCTCATGACGTACGTCCGTGACGCGTACGCAAACGCAACGCAAACACGCGTCGCAACAGCCACCGCGGCGATTCCACTCACCGAGAAAGAACGGAAAGAGATCGCAAAGATTCTGGAACAAAAGACCGGTCAGCACATTTCTTTAACAGAACGCATTGATCCGACCATTGGCGGAGGACTTCTCATCCAACTCGGAGACTGGGAATTTGATGCAACGGTTGCCGGCCGCCTCCGGCGCATGAAACACGCAATCACCACCGTATGACCACAAAGGAAACAAAGACGAATGATATCGTCGAAGAACTGAAGCACCAGATCGCTTCATTTAAGGACCACGCCTCTTCCGAGGAAACGGGTCGCGTTCGCGAAGTCGGAGACGGCATTGCGAAAGTATCCGGACTGTCGAAAGTCGGCTCCATGGAAATGGTTGAGTTCGAAGGCGGCGCCATGGGATTTGCCCTCAACTTGGAAGATGATCAGGTTGGCGTTCTTATTCTCGGCGACGCAAAAACGATTCGCGAAGGCAGCCGCGTCAAAGCAACGGGAAAAATTTTGTCTGTTCCGGTTGGAAAGAACGTGACAGGACGTGTTGTGGATCCGCTCGGCCGGCCAAAAGATGACGGTGGCCCAATCGCCTCAAAGGAATCCTATCCAGTCGAAAAGGTGGCTCCGCGCGTGATGACACGTGAACGCGTGTCTCAGCCGCTCATGACGGGTATTAAAGCGATTGACGCGATGATCCCGATTGGACGCGGACAGCGCGAGTTAATTATCGGAGACCGCCAAACGGGGAAGACGGCCATTGCGATCGACACGATTTTGAACCAGAAGGGGACGGGCGTGCACTGCGTGTACGTGGCCATCGGTCAGAAAGAATCCAAGGTCGCGAAGATCGTTCAGCGCTTGCGTGACGAAGGCGCGATGGAATACACGACGATCGTGATCGCTGGAGCCTCTGATCCAGCCGCGTTGCAGTTTATTGCCCCATTTGCCGGCTGTGCGATTTCCGAGTGGTTCATGGATCAGGGCGAAGACACACTCATCGTGTACGACGATCTCTCAAAGCACGCTGTTGCGTATCGCGAAGCGTCGCTTCTCCTTCGACGCCCACCGGGACGCGAAGCCTATCCGGGAGATGTCTTCTACCTCCACTCTCGCTTATTGGAACGCTCTGCACGCCGCAACGCCGAACATGGTGGCGGATCGATTACAGCACTTCCGATTATTGAAACACAGGCGGGAGACGTGTCCGCATACATTCCGACGAACGTCATCTCGATTACAGACGGTCAGATCTATCTCGAAAGCGATTTGTTCTACAAGGGGATTCGCCCAGCGGTAAACGTCGGCCTCTCCGTGTCACGCGTCGGAGGCGATGCGCAGACCAAAGCGATGAAGAAAGTGGCTGGACAGCTCCGTCTTGATCTCGCGCAGTTCCGTGAACTTGAAGCGTTCTCGCAGTTCGCCACCGACCTTGATGAGGCGACGCGAACCCAGATCGAACGCGGACGCCGTCTCGTTGAGCTGTTGAAGCAAGGACAGTACGAACCGATGGATCTTGGACATGAGATCATCGCCATCTTCGCCGTCACAAAAGGACATGCAGACAAGATCGACGTCGCAAAGATCACCGAGTGGGAAAAGGGCCTCCACAGTCATGTCGAAGCGAACGAGGTTGAGCTGTTGAATATGATTCGCGACCGCAAAGCGCTTGATGAAGAGATTATTCAGGGGATTGAACGCGTAACGAAAGAATGGAACGCGACGTTCTCTGCCGCGGCATAATTTGACCGTATGGCTGTTGCAACACGACTCATTCGAAGACGGATCACGTCGATTCGAAACACCAGAAAGATCACGAAGGCGATGGAACTCGTCTCGGCTTCGAAAATGCGAAAGTGCGTGCAGATGGCCGTGTCTTCTCGAACGTATTCGGATGCGTCGCGCGCACTCGTGCATGAAATCATGCATCGCGTTGATCCAACGCTCCATGCCTTGCTCGCCGGACATCGTCCGCATGCAAAGGGAAAAAAGGGGAGCACGATCATCGCCGTCTGTTCATCTGATCGCGGCATGTGTGGCGGATTCAATGCTCAAGGCATTAAGAAGGTGCTGGAATTCATGAAGGGTCGAGACGGCGAGTTCCTTGAAATCGTCTCAATCGGCCAGCGTGCGGAGCGCGTCCTTCGAAAGACCGGGACGCCGATCATCGCTTCCTTTGAGGCGATCTCGAATGCCCCGTCATTCGCTCGAACCACGCCGGTGAGCAAACTTCTGACTGACGCGTTCGTGTCTGGCGAAGCGGATCGCGTCTTTATCGCCTATATGAAATTCGATGGGGCAATGAAACAGACGCCAACGGTTGAACAGATTTTCCCTATTATCCCTGAAGCCCTTCTCAAAGACGAAAAGAACGCACCACAGCACGACGAACTCCTCTTCGAACCAGATCCAAACGCCGTGCTCGATCGACTCTTGCCGAAGCTTGTTGAAACCCGGATTTACCAAGCGCTCCTCGAATCATCCGCCTCAGAACACTCCGCACGGATGATCGCAATGCGCAGTGCTACAGATAATGCCTCGTCCATGCTTTCTGACCTGACCCTGATGTTCAACCAAGCTCGACAATCAGCGATCACGCAGGAAATTTCAGAAATCTCAGCCGGCAAAGCCGCCCTCGAATAAATTGGTCCCCAACCCCATTGATATGACAGACAAGCATTCCCAACACGGAACGATCACCCAGGTCATTGGTGCCGTCGTCGACGTTACCTTTGAAGGTGAACTTCCGCCGATCTATACGGCGCTCACCGTTGAACGAAAAGGCCAAGAGCCGCTCGTTCTTGAAGTCGAACAGCACATCGGTGCCGGACGTGTCCGAACGATTGCGATGGACTCCACCGACGGACTCACGCGCGGACTTCCAGTCGTGAATACTGGTGCTCCGATCAGCGTGCCCGTTGGACCAGAGACGCTTGGTCGCATGTTTAACGTGACCGGAGACGTCATTGATGGAAAGGGCCCGGTCAAAACAAAGAAACGCTATCCAATCCATCGCGAGGCACCGGCCTTTAAAGATCAGTCCACTTCTTTTGAAATCTTGGAAACGGGAATTAAAGTCATCGACCTCATCTGCCCGTTCTTGAAAGGTGGAAAAGTCGGCTTGTTCGGTGGTGCGGGCGTCGGAAAAACAGTGATCATCCAGGAGCTCATCCGAAACATTGCCTCCGAGCACGGCGGATTCTCCGTTTTTGCCGGCGTCGGTGAACGAACACGCGAAGGAAACGACTTGTATCGTGAAATGAGCGGCTCTGGCGTCATCGACAAGACCTCCCTCGTGTTCGGTCAGATGAACGAACCTCCAGGAGCTCGTGCCCGCGTGGCGCTCACCGGACTCGCCATTTCAGAATACTTCCGCGATGAAGAGCATCGCGACGTGCTTCTCTTCATCGATAACATTTTCCGCTTCACGCAAGCCGGATCAGAAGTATCTGCGTTGCTCGGACGCATTCCGTCCGCCGTGGGATATCAGCCAACGCTCGCCACAGAAATGGGAGCGCTCCAGGAACGAATTACCTCCACAAAAGACGGATCCATCACGTCCGTGCAGGCGGTGTACGTGCCTGCGGACGACTTGACGGACCCGGCGCCAGCAACGACATTCGGTCACCTTGATTCCACGGTCGTGCTCGCACGCTCCCTTTCTGAACTTGGAATTTACCCAGCGGTCGATCCGCTCGACTCGTCTTCGACGATCCTTGATCCGAATATCGTCGGCAAGCGTCATTACGATGTTGCCCGCGGTGTCCAAAAAGTGCTCCAGCGTTATAAGGACCTCCAAGACATCATCGCGATTCTCGGAATGGAAGATCTCTCGGAAGAAGATCGCAAAACAGTTGCTCGCGCGCGCAAAATTCAAAAATTCCTCTCACAGCCGTTCTTCGTTGCGGAAGTCTTCACGGGCAATGCCGGAAAATATGTCCCGCTTGAAGAAACGATTCGCAGTTTCGAGGAAATTCTGAACGGTCTCCATGATGATAAGCCAGAACAGTCCTTCTACATGAAGGGCGGAATCGATGAAGTGAAGTAAGTGAGTTGGCTGATGACCAACAGCTGCTAGCCTATGCCTCTCCACGTCAAACTTGTCACCCCGGAACGCGTCCTCTTTGAGGAAGAAGCGTTATCGATCACGATTCCAACGGAAACGGGTGAATTGACGATCCTTCCGAATCACGCCGCACTTGTGACGAATCTCCAGGCAGGCGTTGCGGAACTGCGACGTCCGGATGGAAGTGTTGAAGATATCGCGCTCTCAAATGGCACATTGCAGATTGCCCCAGGCAGCCAGGTGACGATTCTCGCCGAGACCGCAGAACGCGGAGCAGAACTGGATCTCAAGGCCGTGGATGAAGCAAAGGCGCGCGCAGAAAAGGTGATGAAAGAGGGGATTCACGCCAGCGAAGAGTCCTTCGCCGAAGCCGCGGCCATGCTTGAACGCGAACTCGCTCGCTATAAGGCGGCGATGAAATACCAGAAGCGCTCAGGGCATCATGGACAGGTGCGCGAACTCCCACAATAGGAATCACACGTTTAATGATTTGATGAAGCCATTCCGTAAAAAGGAATGGCTTCATTGTTACATGGTTTCATGGCTACCAAATATGTCATCCCGAGCCGTTTCCAGCCTGTTGCCGGAGGATGAGAACGAGGGATATCCGAATTTCCAGATATCCCTCGTTCTCATCCTGAGGCGATCGGCTAGACATGGCTCGGGATGACATAAGTCGGATATGGGTCACTTAATGGAGTCATGTAGCCATGAATCCTTTGCTCTTACGATTGCCCAACCCCCAAACACGCGCTATCCTCATTCCTGCATGGGTCCGAATAACCAAACCACCTTCTTTGGCATTCCGGTTGCCGGCTTGAGTGCCGAAGAGATCGTGAAATGTGTGGAGTCGAGTACGTCTCGGCCGTTTTGGATTGTGACAGCGAATCCAGAAATTCTCCTCTGCGGGAAACGTGAACCGACGTATGCGGAAACGCTAAAACGGGCGAATTTACGGATGGTCGATGGAGTCGGCTTGTCGATCATGGCGCGATTGCGCGGCGTCCATTTGACGCGCGTCACCGGCGTTGACCTCTCAGAAGCGCTGGCTCAGTGGGCGGCCCAAAATCACCTCTCTGTTGCGCTCATCGGCGGAGAACGGACCGATGTCGCAATTCGGGCCTTACACCGCCTCCAGGCCAAAATTCCAGGCCTCAGAGGGATTGCAGAGTCTGGGGGGCTTATTACCCAGGACGGAGAGGGCGATACGATGAACGATGACGCCCGCATGCGGATCTCACTGTTCGACCCCGGCGTCATTTTTGTCGCGTTTGGTCATCCGAAGCAGGAGCGTTGGATTGAACGCTATCGCCACGAATTCCCCAATGCCCGCGCCATTATCGGCGTCGGAGGGACCCTGAACTACTGGGCAGGAACTGCGAAACGTGCGCCAAACTATATTCGTGCCATCGGCATGGAATGGCTCTATCGCCTGATAACAGAGCCAAAGCGATGGAAGCGGATTTGGGATGCGGTTGTCATTTTTCCGCTTATTTCATTCATAAAATGACCCGTGTCATAAAGTGGTAAAATAGACGTTACTACGTGTATCAACCACTTATTTTTATCTCATTATGAATAAAGAACAGGCCCAATGGGCTGTTATCATCATCCTCTTGGCGGGCCTCGTCGGGATTTCGTCAGCGATCTTTAACCAGAATAAGCGCTTAGATCAGCTTTCGAACTCCATGACATCCGTTGCGACGGATGTCCGTTCACTTTCGAACACGAAGGGGTCGACCGTGATATCTCCGACAGAAGTTCCAGCTACTCAGGGGAATACGACTTCTCCGACGGACGATTTTAAGGTTGTCACAAAGAAGACAATTAACTGGAAAGGGAAAGCGATTACGTTCATTCACCTCTGCAAGGGAACGATCCAATTCGCCACAGAGCAGACGGTTGGATACTGTCTTGGTGAAAATCAACTGAATGTCGAAACACCGAACGGGACGCTTACGCTTGAAAAGAAAACAGTGACATCCGCATCTCATGCCCCGGTGCTCGTAGATGCAAAGCTCGTTTCAGTCGAGAATGGGAAATATGCGGACTTCGTCCTTCTCTCATATCCAGTCGACGCCTGTTTCAATAGCGATGATTGTGGAGCAGGCGGGCCGTCGAATTTCGTGACCGGCAAATATTCTCTTGGAGATACGGATATGCCCTACCAGAGCGTGGGGAATTATCCACGAAATGGTAAACCCACGTGGAATCCATCTGCAACGAAAGCGATCTTCATCCCTGAAACATGTGGAGGAGCAGGCTGTGGTCAGGAATCGTTGATCGGCTACACGCTTGCGACAGCAAAAACGAAAGAGGTGACGACCGAAAAAGCAGCCGGACTTTCCGGTGGACAGGCCTTTGACGTTGATGGAAAAGATTTGCCGGAATGGTATTTCGTCACCTGGACCGACGATTCATCATTTACCGCGACGATAAAGAATCCTGACGGAACACGAAAAACGGTCAGCGGGAAATACTAAACACATTTTAAAAGCCACCGATGTCGGTGGCTTTTATGATCTCAAAAAAAATTTACTTTGAGGTCCCTGCTTCCGGCTTTGCTTCTTCCGTCGCAACTTCTTCTTTCTTCTCTTCGACTGGTGCGGCAACAACTTCTTCCGTTGGGGCCACGACTGTTTCGTCTGACATAGAAAATTTTCTGTGTTTGATTTGAATGTTGACACGGCTCACCTGTGTGAACTGCGACCAAAAAACAAGATCAGGTGAATTATCACCGGACTATGCCCGAGTTTTAGAGATCGGTCAATGGAGAAGTAAGCAACCATTTGAGCGTAGACATAATAAGCCAATTATCCTAAGATCACCCCGCTATGACTGTCCGAACACGTTACGCCCCAAGCCCTACCGGTTTTCTCCATATCGGTGGGTTGCGAACCGCGTTGTATCAGGAATTATTCGCACGGAAGCACGGGGGCACGTTTATTCTTCGAATCGAAGATACGGACCGAACGCGATTCGTTGAAGGAGCGACTGAGAACTTGTGCAAGATGCTCAAGCTCCTCGGAATCATCCCGGACGAAGGGGTTTGGATTGATGACGCGGGCGTGCTCATCGAAAAAGGGGAGCATGGGCCGTACATCCAGTCGAAGAATGCGGAGATCCATCGTGGTTATGCGTCAAAACTCGTTGAGATGGGGAAAGCCTATCCGTGCTTTTGCACGGAGGAACGATTAGGCGAGATGCGCAAGTCGCAAGAAGCGGCACATCTTCCAACACGATATGATCGCGCCTGTCG
>JAHFIK010000006.1:18190-38235 GCA_023246415.1 Candidatus Uhrbacteria bacterium | reverse complement strand
AATCGCGTCCACAAGAATCACGAAGTTCCGGAAGAAATCCCAGAGCTGAAGATTGATGGAGCGACATCGCTTGTCGACGTTCTCGTTGCGGCGAAGTTCGTCACATCAAAGACGGACGCGCGTCAGCAGATCGAACAAGGCGGCGTCAAAGTCGACGGTACCGTCGTGACAGATGTCAAAGCGACCGTTTCCGTCGGAGTCACGATTCAGAAAGGAAAGCGTTATTTCGTTAAATTGATCGCGTAAATTGGATTGACGAATCGAAGCAGTCGTTCGTCAATCCGTTAATCCGTAATTCGTAAATCACTTCCCATGTCCTCCTTTTGGCACACCCTCAAAGACCATATCGCCCAACGCGTGAGCACGATTACCGGCGTTCATGTGTCAGCGGATGAAGTTGTTCTTTCTCCGCGTCCGGATCTCGGGGATCTTTCGGTTCCCTGTTTTCGCATCGCGAAAGAGTTGAAGCGGAATCCCATGGAGGTTGCAAAACAGGTGATGGATGAATTCGGAACGGATAACCGCAATGTCGAATCGGTCACGGTTGAAGGGGCGTTCGTGAATGTGACCTTGCGGACGGGCGAGTTCGCGCATCGCGTGATCAGTGAAGTCGCATTGGACGCCGAGCAGTTTGGCGCATCTGATTTCGGGAAGAACGCAAAGGTGCTATTTGAATACGCGCAGCCGAATACGCATAAAGAAATGCACGTCGGACACCTTCGGAATCTGGTCCTTGGATCGTCGCTCGTTCGTATCCTTCGCCATTCCGGGTTCACGGTTGTTCCCATGAGCTATCACGGGGATGTTGGGTCGCACGTGTCGAAGTGTTTGTGGTGGTTGGTGACCAAAGCGAGAGCAAACGGGATTGGAAAAGTGGCGACGTCCGGAAAATCCGCACCGACGCTGGCTCCTTCAGAACCGAATCCGAATTCCGCGATGGGACTGACTATTGAGGAGGCGGAGGCGATTCTCGAATCCATTCCGAAAGAACAGCAGAACGGGAATTATCTCGGACAGCTGTATACGGAATCCACGCGGGAATCGGAAATCGATCCGGAGACGAAGACCGTGTTGAGCGCCGTTCAGCGCGCCTTAGAATCGCATGAGTATGCCTGGATGAAGCTCTGGATGGAGACACGCCGATGGTCGTTGACCGAATTCACGACATTGTTTGAGGAGCTCGGCGTTCAGATTGATCGCCAGTATCTGGAGAGTGAAGTCGTCGATGAGGGGCAACGCATTGTGGACGAACTGATCGCAAAAGGGATTGCGAAGGAAAATCAGGGCGCGATTATCGTAGATCTGGAGGAGAAGAAGATGGGGGTGTTCCTCATTCGGAAATCGGATGGGACGAGTTTGTATGCTACGAAAGATCTTGCGCTCGCAGGATTAAAAGCAAAGGAATTTCCAGGGGCGGCTCGGAGCATCATGCTCGTCGATAATCGCCAGTCGCTCTATTTCCGCCAGCTGTTTGAAACGCTGCGCATGATGGGGTACACGGCCTCGCTGGAGCATATCGGGTATGAATTCGTCACGTTGAAGTCCGGGGCAATGTCGAGTCGGGAAGGGAATGTGGTGACGTATCAAACGTTCAAGGATGAGATTTATCGCGAGGCGTGGAAGCGGACGAAGGAGCGGCACGCCACCTGGAAGGAAGGCCAGCTAACGTATGTGGCGTGGTCACTTGCGCTTGCGGCCATGAAGTTTGGGATGTTGCGACAAGATTCTGAAAAGGTGTTTGTGTTTGATCTCGCGGAATCGCTTTCTTTCGAAGGGGATACCGGACCGTACGTGCAGTACGCGGCCGTTCGTTTGCAGTCGATTATGAAGAAAGCGGGCGTGGTGGAAGAGGGGGGAACGGAGCTGGATTGCCGGATGCTTAATACGGTTCAAGAAAAACGGCTTGCCATGGCGATTGCTCAGTTTGAGGATGTGGTGCCACGCGCCGCAAAAGAGCTCAAGCCATCGCTCATTGCCCAGTGGTGCGTTGAAACCGCCCGCGCTTCCAATGCGTTTTATCGGGATGTGAAAGTGATTGAAGCACCGGAGGATCAGAAGGTTCCGCGGCTCAGACTCGTGGTTGCTGCACATCGGGCGCTCTGCTTGGGAATGGATCTGTTAGGCATTCCGGTCCCGGAAGAGATGTAGGTTCGTTGCGTCGTCCGTCGTCCGTCGTTGCGCCGGTTCAGGTAATCGAACGGACATCGTTTATTTCTTAGAAGATTCGCTTTTTAGATATGAACAATATCGATTAAGTAGTCGCTGGACTCGATTGATGAGCTGTTTCGTTTCTGTACGGATAGAGACTGTTCCATATTTGAGTCGTTCAGCGATTCTGATTTGCGTCTCAAGTTCAGCGGCGGAGCCGTAAGCGATAAGTGAAAATTGTAGTTGAGATCCAAAAGATCTCCGTCGATATCCTTCTGCAATATTTGATGGGATCGAGACCGCGGCACGTCGCATTTGAGAAGTGAGTCCAAAGCGTTCATCTATTGGGAATGATTTTGTGAGCAGATAGACGGACTCCGCAACATCCATCGCAACGCGCCAGACGTCTAGGTCTTCGTATGTTAGAGAAGCGTTCATATGTAGTAGTTAGTCTCGCATTTTTATATTGACGTCAAGTGGTTCCGAATCGATATTACTGCTCAATACGTAGCGAAATTCTTCTTCATCTGGACCGACGCAACGACGGACGACGGACGACGCAACGAACGTGCAACGAACCCGTTGACGCGTTCCTCCCTCCCTGTGTACTGTGCTTACGATATGTTCAATATCCCAAAACGTATGGATCCACACGTTGCAGAGAGCCCCGTCTATCGGGCTCCAACAGCTGCTGCGCCGTCGTATCGGCCGCATGCCGCAACGTTGATTGCAAAAGGGGTCAAACTCGAAGGGGACTTTGCTAGTCAGGGGGATGTTCAGATTGAAGGCGATGTTCAGGGAAAAATCAGTGCCGCCGGGACGCTGACCGTGGGGGCAGAGGCCACGATCACCGCAGACGTCACCGCGGATGAAGCGGTGATCTCAGGCGTCCTCAACGGCAATTTACACATCACCCGCCAGCTCGTCCTGCACTCGGGTGCCCGGATCAAGGGCGATATTGTCGCCGAGCGCATCAGCGTTGAAGCGGGGGCTGTGATTGATGGTCGCGTTGAAATCGGAACCCGTCAGCCAAAATCGGATGCGACCGTTCCTCCGGCCACAATCCCAGAGACGGAGATCAAAATCGAACCAGTGGCAGCCTCAACAGATGAGGAGCTAAAAGTGGAGGGAGAAGCGGTGGTGTCATAGTAGGGAAGTAGGAAGTGGGAAGTAGGAAGTGGGTCGGATTCGGCCTACTCCCCACTCCCTACTCCCCACGCCCAAGCTCATGAACAGACTCTACGCGTATCTGTATGACGACTTCCTTTCGGACGCCGTCTTTCAGAAGCCGTTGGCGAATTTGGAAACACGCACATCGATTCTTGGGATTCAGGGCCGCACATCGCGGCTCGCCATTTTTCGGAGTGCACGCGAACTCGTGGCGCAGTTGGTTCATGACGGCGCGCAAACGATTGTGGTCGTTGGAAATGACCGAACGCTCCAGAAGGTGATGTGGTTTCTTCCGGATCTCCCGATCATCATCGGATATATTCCGGTTGCGGAACCGTGCAGCATCGCCCGTATCCTTGGGATTCCCATGGGGGATGCGGCGTGTGATGTCCTGTCGGCTCGCCGGGTGGAAACGCTTGATATTGGAAAAATTGCGGATCGCTATTTTTTAACGGAAGCGGTCATTCGGGACACGACGGCGTCTGTCCATGTGGGCAATGCCTTTCGGGTTCGTTCCGCATCTGCCGGGACCATTACGCTCCGAAACCTCAGCATGACGGATTCCGATGATGTCATTCAACGCGCCAAAGATGGGTGGCTGGATTTGACGATTGATCCGGTGGTGAGCCCGGAGCGGACCGGCTGGCGCGCTTTTTCGAAAGGCCCGGTGCGCACAGAGCAGGTCACGCATCTCCTCTTGTCGCACGGACGTATTGAATCGGAGGAGCCAGTGGATGTGCTCGTGGACGGCCATCAACTGAATGGGTTCGGGTTTTCGGTCGGAATTCTCCCAGGGAAATTGAGGATGATTACGGGCCGAAATAAGCGATTAGAGGGCGTTTCTGGCGCCTTGCCGAACCGGACAAGGTTTGATATGCTCACGCCCGCCCAGTAGAGAAGGTCGTAGCGAGTAGGCAGTAGCCAGTTGGGCTATTCCTGGGGCGAACAATAGAACATGCACGGGTGGCGGAATTGGTATACGCGCCAGCTTGAGGTGCTGGTGGGGGCAACCCCGTGGAGGTTCAAGTCCTCTCTCGTGCACCACGTAAAAACAACAGCGTCAGCTGTTGTTTTTACGTGGTGCGTGATCGGAGCGAAGCGGAGATTTGTGGCCTTTAGGCTGAAGCGGTCGTTTCGCGTGGCGCGACCATGCGATGATTTTTTTGCTTGCGCGAGATCGCTATTTGTTTTATAACCGTACGGTACCTCGAAGGGAGTTTAATGATGGGATTCGTGTTTCAGCTGTTACTGTTCTTTTCCGTGTTTGGCCTTGCCTGCGAATTTTTTCCGAAACAGATGTCAGCTATCTTCAAGGTCAGGCCATAACGTTTCGCATGCATCGACATGCGAGCTCACGAGTCGTTCCGAATGGAACGACTCGTTGCATGTTCTATGAGAACGCAAGAAATTCCGCGCGTTGCGTCGATCCCTGGATCCTGTTATAACGCGACAGATGATCGAATCACACGAAGAGCAAGGGAAATGCCGGACCGTCATGGTCTTCGGTGTCTTTGATGGGTTGCATGACGGGCATCTCTCATTTTTGAATCAAGCACAAGCACTGGGTGAACGGCTGATTGTCGTCGTCGCTCGCGATGAATCCGTGATGCGACTCAAGCACCATCTTCCGCAACGTTCGTGTTCAGAGCGAATCAATGCGCTGATTCAGAGCGAGCTTGCGCAAGAAATTATTCCTGGAGATGAGACCGAAGGAGGATGGGAAGTGATTCACAAATACCGTCCGGATCTCGTAGCCTTAGGATATGATCAGCATGCGATGCAGATCCATTTACTAAATGCATTGCCGGCGTTTCCGTTTCCATGCCGTGCCACCGTTTTAGCGCCGTATCGTCCGGATGAATGTCACAGCTCTTTGTTGAACGCCTGTCGGGTCGAGACACAAAATGTGACACCTTGACGCATTGCCCTGTTTTGCTAGAGTCCGCTCGCACCTTTGACAGGTGAAGATGGAGGACTCATGGAACCGCATGAACAGCCGATCTCGAAAGAAGTCTCTTTTTTAGAATTATGTGCCATTCGTTTCTTCGCACTCATGGCGCTGCTCGCCCTCGCCTTTGGCGTCGCGTTCGTCTGGTTTCCATCATCCGCGCAGGCGGAGCCGGGCCAATGGGGACCATGGCAACGTATTTCAACGACCGATCCGCTTTTTCCCGTGGAGATTCAATTCCGGGAGCCGAGTGCATCGCAGGTTGATAAGAAGGATGGAGTCGGTGAATGGAAGTACAACCTTCGAAACACATCGCAGGATCAAGGACTCTGCGTGACCATTGCGATGGAAAAAGAGACGGCAAAGGGGACGATCTCTCCGCACTATGATGCGCGTTTGAAAGCGGGGGAATCGTGGGTCACCAGCGGAAATTATACCTATGCCCGTCGCATTATTTCAGTGACGTTGATTTCGTCCGTTCCGCTCGTGGATGGCCACTGCGTATACGGAGCACCGAAACGGGTTGATCCGTCGAATGCCTCACCAGGATCATCTAGCGCAGGAGGATCTGGAGGGATGACCGGAGATGCAGGCGTTGTCATCGATCCCCAGCCAGCAGCAACGCAGACGCCATGCCCTAACGGGAGAATGGTTGAGCAAGGTGGATTGAGATACTGCCTTCCGTATGAGATCACATTCCCGAAGAAGCCGCCCCCACCTCAGACGAAGCCAGTGACGACGCCGCCTCAAAAGCCGAAGGGTGGTCCGCCTTCGAATCCTGTTCGTCCGGCGAAGCCATGCGTAACGAATGTGACCTATCAGATGAACGCGTGTCTGTGTCCGCAAGGAATCACGGTCAAGACGCTGACAGGGAACAGAATGGTCTGTCGTCCAACGGTCGTGCGACCCGAGACGCGTCAGTAGCGGATCCCGCTGCACGTCCTCCATTTCACCCTCATCCATTGATACGGACTACGCACCCGCGCGTAGTCCGTTTCTGATACGCGTATGGATAACATCCCCCGAAGCTCGCCCCCCGGCGAGCGAAGGGGGATGACTTTTTTAAGTAAAGTCGCTACGATCTCAAATGAATGAGTCGGTTGGTTGGGATGGTAAGCGATCGCTTCGATGAGCGGCCTACCGCCCTACCTCCATACTGCCTTACCTCCCTATCTATGAAATTTGGTGCACACGTCTCCATTGCCGGAGGGATTCAAAAGGCTCCAGGAAATGCCGCTGCCTTTGGCTGTGAGGTGTTTCAGATGTTTACGCGTTCGCCGCAAGGCGGACCGGCGCCGACATTGACGCCGGAAATCGTGGAAGCGTTTCTTGAAGGCTGTCGTGAACATAAGCTTTCTGAATGGGTCATCCATACGCCGTACTATATTAATTTCGCAAGCGGAAACGAGGCGACCCGACAGAACTCGATTCGAATTGTTCGCGAAGAACTTGAGCGCGGTTCGATGATCAATGCCGCCTATGTCATGTTTCATCCGGGGAGTGCGAAAGATGTGGGGGAGTCGGAAGGGGTGAGGCTGGTCGTTGAAACGATGAAACGAGTGATGGATGAATACAATGGAAAAACGAAATTACTGATTGAAATTTCTGCAGGAGCCGGGATGGTGATCGGCGATACGTTTGATGAAGTTGCCGCCATCCTTGATGGCGTGGGCCATCCGGACGTCGGTGTCTGTTTCGATACCGCGCATGCGTTTGCAAGCGGGTATGATCTTCGCACGGAAAAGGCGATCAACGAAACGTTGCGCGTTTTTGACAAGTCGATTGGGTTAAAGAAATTGAAGATGTTCCATTGCAATGATTCGAAGGTGGATCTTGGCGCACGTCGAGATCGCCACGAGCATTTAGGGAAAGGAAAGATTGGCGCGAAGGCGTTTCGTCTCCTTGTGAAACACCCAAAATTGCAGAAGATGAATCTCTACTGCGAAACGGAATACGATTTTGTGAAAGAAGATATCGCGTTGTTGAAACGGGCAAGAACGTAGGTCGTTACGTCGTCCGTCGTCCGTCGTGGCGTCGTTCCGGCCGGCCGATCCGACGCCACGACGGACGACGGACGACGTAACGTAAAAAGAGACGGACTCTGTATTTCTACAGAGTCCGTATGAGGAGGGGAACGGTCGCCTGGCGGATCAGAGATCGAGCACCAGACCTTCATAGGCAGCTTCCGTGGGAATACCCGTGAGCTGTTGGACGGTGTGTGCGATTTTCCAGATGGTGTCATCGTCCGCTTGTGGATCGTGATGCGTGGTAATGATCCGTTTTGGTTTCGCGTGTTCTGCGATGAGCGCAATGGCCTCTGGGTATGAGTGGCCCCAGCCGTGTTTCGGAACGCCGCCGACTTCGCCAGTGTAATTTTGAAGCGTGTACTGGCAGTCTGTGACCCAGACGTCGGCGTTTTTGACGAGCTCTATCATGCCCTTCGGAACGCCTGCAGCAAACGGTTCATTGTCCGTGGTGAAGGCGAATACGTTTCCGTTATATTCGATGCGGTATCCAAAGGTCTCTTGCGGATGGTTGAGCTTCCGCGCGAGAACGCGTACCTCGTCATTGCTTCTCGTTTCGAAGCGTCCTTCCCAGCCGTCGTAAATCGAATTGAAGTTCAATTTCATGCTGGTTTGTTCGATCTCTTCGAGATTGACCGGAAACACTGGTGCGTTCATCTGTCCTTTGAGGACGAGTTCGAGTTGTGAGTCCCACGTTTTGCCGCCATACAGCGTGCAACTACAGTTGAACACGCGTCGGGGCAGGTAGAGCGGAGCCCAGAATGGGAACCCCTGGATGTGATCCCAGTGAACATGCGTGAGGAGCGCGATGCAGCTCAGTGTCTTATTTTTTATGATCCCTGACATCTGTGCGAGTCCGAGTTCGCGGATTCCAGTTCCCATGTCGAGAATGAATTGGATGTCGTCGCAGTTTACACTAAGGCAGGTAGTGTTCCCGCCGTACGTCGATCTCATTTCAAACGGGATCTCGTGGAGCCACGTAGCCACCTCTTCCAGCGGCGTCTCGGGAGTGAATTTCCCGGTTCGGATGGCATAGTGAATCGTGTGTGCGATTTTCGCTTCGAGTTGCTTGCCAGTGATCGGCGATGGAACGGAGCCGCGCACGCCCCAGAATGTTGCCTGCATTGTCATGACCGTATTCCTTTGTGAGGGTCCGCACCTGATTGTGCCCGAATGGTATTACCAGGTTCATCGTATTTGTACCAGGGGACAGGAATGTGTACAATACGTTTTAATAATGGTTAGACACTTTAGCCGATGCGTATGTCCACACCTCAAGACCTCCTCAAAAAACTTGGCCTTTCTGATTCCGAAATCGATCTCTACCTGGCGATGCTCTCGCGTGGGGCCATGCAGGCGAGCGAGCTCATGAAAGCCGTGCGCGGGAAGCGGCCGACGATTTATTACGCGTTGAAACAATTGCTGGAGCGGGGACTGGTGAAGAATATTGCGACCCGGGGGACGCATCGCTTTCAGGCGGAAACACCGGAGAAATTGCTGACGATGCTTGCGATGCGCGAGGAAGAATTAAAATCGCTCCGCGAAGAGATTCGCGGGATGCTCCCAAGCCTCTCTGCGTCTCAAGCTCCAAACGAAGGGTTGCCGGTCGTAACCTTCTACGAAGGGGTGAATGCGATGAAACAGATCGTGATGGAAACGCTGTATTGTCGTGATCGTCACATTGATTCAATTGCGCCGAAAGATAATTTTTTCTGGCAGATCGGCCAGACGTTCTCGCAGAAATATATCGATGAGCGCGTTGCGAATGGAATTACGACACGGAATTTGTGGGAACAGCCGCTGAAGCCGGAAATTCTCACGAAGTCCTATGCCGGGAGATCAGAGGTGCGGATTCTTCCCGAGAAGATCCACGGGAAGTTTCGGACCACGGTGTTTCTCTATGATGACAAAGTGATGTATATATCCAGTCTCAAGAATGCGTATGTGTTGTTAGTGCAATCACCAGAGCATCACGAATTCATGAAAGCGATTTATGAGGTGTTATGGGAGGTGTCAGTGACGCATAAACGGTAGGGGCGCATCGCATGCGCCCTCGTCCGGGCGCGTCGCACGTACCCGAATCATCGCGCACGCGGACATGGAAAAGAATTGACGAATTACGGATTGACGAATTATTTTTTTTTGATGTGACCCTTGAGTGCGTGAAACGACCTCTTTTGTCATTCTGAGCGAAGCGAAGAATCCCTTTCCAGAGCGAGAACGGCGAGCATGCGTGAACAACCGAATTCGCAAACGGTCTTGAAGAGTTCTCTACAAGACCGTTTGCAAATTCGGTTGTCTGAGTCTGTCTGTCATCCACTTCTAGAAAGGGGTTCTTCGCTTCGCTCAGAATGACAAAAGAGGCTGCGATCCTCACAGTAAATCCCGATCATCCAAAGCCCCACGCCCCACGCCCCACGCTCGCACCCTTTGCTCTTTGCTCTCTGCCCTTTGCCCTAAAATAGGAATCGCCGGCAGGTCTAAGATCAGACCTGCCGGCGACGTGTGTCAACCAACAACGAAACAACGAGTTCAGAAACGAAACAACGAGGTTAGAGCGTTGGGAAGACGTTTTCTTCGATGTCACGACGCAGGTCGTTGAACTGCGGGAGATACCGGTTGCGATCTCGCCAGGCAATGCCCGCATCAATGAGATCGATCTCTTTGCGGACGTTCGCGCCCAGGAGCTGTCGTTGCTCGTTCCAGGTGCGACCCATGATAATGATGCGATCCGCCACCGTCATCGCCGCACCGATGTCGTGTGTCACAACGACCATGGTGAGGAGTTCGTCATGGCTTGTGAGCTCACGAATGACGTTGCAGGTATTCGTGAGATTCATGAAGTCCTGACCGGAGAGCGGTTCGTCCATGAGCAGGATTGAGTTGCAGTTGAGGAGCTGACGGGCGATGGCTGCTCGCTGGCGTTGTCCGCCAGAGAGCTCCTTCGGGTACTGATCCCGCTGTTCGCTGATGCCGAACCGTTCGATCATCAGCTTCGTCCGGTCTTTTGCCTCACTCTTTCCGATCCCGGCCATTCGTGCCGCGAGAAGCAGATTGTCATACACCGTGAAGTACTCGAGGAGCTCGTAGCTTTGCGAGACGACGCCGACCATTCCTGGCCGGACTGGAACCTGCTTCTTTGTGACGAGGACGTGACCCGAATTCGGCTCTTCGAGCCCTGCGAGGACGCGAAAGAGTGTTGATTTGCCAATGCCGCTCGGTCCGAGGATTGCCGTGACCTGTCCGCGTTGGATGCTCGTATCACCTGTTTGGACGACATCTAGGATCTGTAGCGAGAAATTATAGAGAATCGGCGTACTGCCGTACGTGACATTGACGCCGTCGATCGTGACGATCGGGCCATCGAAGCAATGGGCGTATCGATCCGTTGCGAGTGACTCGGTCATGGCGCCACCGTCGCTTCTGCCGCAGGTGATGCGACCGTTTGAGTTTCGGTTGCAACGATGAAAGGTTGTGCCGGAGGTTCGATATTCTGCTTGTTCTTCGTTCTTCGTCGCGTATGCGGACAAATAATGCCTTTTGCAACGCCGATGAGAAGATCCGACGTCAGGCCGGTGAGAAAGATAGTGACCTGAACGCCATAGAGTTCGCGGTAGATGAAGTGCTTTTCTTCGCCCGCCATCATGACGCCGACGCCACCGCCCGTGCGGTACATCGTTTCGAGCAGGGTGAGGATCGACCATCCCATGGCATTGCATTGCCGGAAGATATCGAACGCTTGATCGAGCGTTTCGCGAATCACGCAGTACCACAGGACTTGCCATTCGTTCATGCCGAGTGTGCGTCCGTTGAAGTCCAGTCGTGCCTTCTGTTCTCTGGTGACTTTTTCAATCACGTCGAACATGGAACGTAGGAAATAGCCGGTGATGGATAGCGTGAGGAGGCCGACTTTGATCCGATCCTGGGTGTGTAGGGTGACCGTGAAGAGTACGGAGAATCCGGCTAACCCTAGGTAGCGCATGTTCGCGAGCGCAATGGATGCCGGTCGGATGATCGCGATACAGCTTCCATACGCGAACAGGAGTGAGATGGCCGTGGTGAACGTCATGGCGACGGCGTTCGACTTCAGACTCTGCCAGAGGTTGTAGATGAGCTCGCGCTTCGTGATGAGATCCGGAAATGCGGCGAGGACATCGAGTGGCCTTGGAATGAATTCGAGGCTGGTCCATTGCCAATTCGAGAGAAAAGCAATCATCCATCCGGCAATGAGAATGGCCATTGCCTTTTTGCTATAGAGTTGATTCGGGACGAGTAATCGTTTGAACACCTGTTCCTCCGATGTTGTTTCGTTGTTGGGTTGAGAAATGAACGCTGCCGAGGCATTTCTCAGAAAGGGATCAGAATCCCGTGATGAGAGATGCGCCCGACCGTTCCACAGCGTGTGAATACGGTCGGGCGTGTAGTGGTCGCGTTAGACGCGATTACTGTTTGGTCGAGAGAACGACTTCAACCCGACGGTTTCTGGCGCGATCCCTGTCCGAGTCGGTCAACGCATCCGGCAGAGGCATGGTTTGCCCGTGTGCGAATACCTTGAATCGCGAATCAGGGAAGTTGCTAGCGGCCTGCTGTTGGAGCCAGGCTTTTACCGCCGCCGCACGTGCTTGGGACAGGGCCATGTTGTTATTCGCGTCACCGGTGTTATCCGTGTGGCCGTGAATTTCGATGACCGTATTTTCCGCGACGAGCAGGTTGTTTTTGAGATCCATCAATACCGGGATCGCGTTCGGCATGGGGTCTGAGCGACCCGTGAAGAAGTTGATGGACCAATTCTTGTGTCCAACATCGACCCTCTTCGCGGATGCGGCGACGTCGGTGTATACCGGCGTTTCGATCTTCGTCGTAGAGGCGATGCCGCCGTGTTTGGCGAGCGCTTTCTGGAGGTAAGACGTATCCAGAATCGTTTCGATGGGCGGAATGCTTGGACCCGTCTTGGGCTTGGGGAAGTCTTTCGGATAGTAATGCTGTACGATGCCGGCGAACGTTTCGTACGTGGCCGCGTATGCATTTGCGGTCCCTTCCTTGAGGCCGAACAGGAGCGCCATGTCTTGCAGGTTATGAACCTGCGAGCCGCCGAGCGTGATCGGAACGCCTTGCTTGTCCGTGGTTGCGACTCCAAAGTAGTACTTCTTCCAGTAGTCGGCATCCGTGCCTTCCTCGTGGTAGTTGAGGCTGCTGATCTGCGCCGCTCTGTTCACCGCGTCATTCGACGCGCGAACCATGTCCGCGGCTTCGCCCATAGCTTCGATCATGCCGACGATGATGCCGTCATGTTGCTTCATCCAGGGGTCGAGTCCGACCATGATGTTCGGCATCTGTGCGCGATAGGTGCGCGTGGAGGCGAGCTCGATGAGGCCACCCCGTTTCTCGGCGATGGTCACGTCGACCGGAGTCCAACTCGCTGCGCCATTGACGCACACTTGTTGCATTTGTCCGGTTTTGACGTTCTTGAGGTTCGCACACTGATTGGTGACGTAGTTTTTCCCGGCGTCGGTGTAGTCGCCCACGCACATGAAGTTCACCTTGTCTGGATCGTACACCTTGTCGTCCGGATTGATTTCCAACCCATTATCCAAGGCGAACTTCACACAGATGTTCCAGTCGCCATCTTTGCACACGGCGGCGATGTATGCGCCCTTCATGAGCTGTGGGTTATCCTTCCACTGAGGAAGGCCCTCGCACTTGTCCTCGCCGAGCGAACGCCCAGGAGAGGCGAACGCCTTGGCCGAGAATTTCGGGTCAATCGCCCGTAAGCGCGCATTGAGCGGAGTGAGGAAAGCGAAACTTCCGTCGCCCATGAAGGAGACGAAGTTGGCACCGACCTGGGGGAATTCCACTCCCTTCTTATACTCCTTGGCGAAGTCGACGATCGCGTCTGCGAGTTTGTCATTGTTGTCCTGACGTTCGTACACGAGGTTCACTTCGTGCTTGCACATGAGCGAGCCTGCGGAGGATTGAGTTCCACCGATGGCGAGCTGCAGGGCGAACATGGAGTTCCAGGCATAGCCCATCTTCTTCAGCTTCGGGAGGTTTGGACATCCGAGTCCCATGCTGGGCAAATCCACTTTGACGTTGGATGCCGGTGCCTGGGTGGGCGCTGTAGGAGCGTTGTACTCGGGCAGGTCGGTTTTCACCGACCCGGCGAGTGCCACGTCCTGCTTGTGCTCGAAGAACCCTCTGCTGTTGAGCTGCCAACCGACGATGCTGAGGATGAGGATGGCGATGACGGCCCAGAATGTCTTCACGACTTCCGGCTTGAGATGCTGTTTCTCATCAGGCGGACCGAACTTATTGTTTGCCATTTCTTTACTGCACCTTTTCTACTCTGAATCTGAGTTTCGAATCTGACGTTGTTGGTTGTGGGTTTATCGTTTGGTCGTTGTTGAGTACAAACCGTCCAGGAAGTTTGGATTCGCGACATCGTTAGTTGCCTCGTATCCGCTTGTTCCGGTTTCCATCGTCGAACTGTCCGATGTGTCCTCTTCCACGCGAACGCGTGTGAAGATGCCACTCTGCAAACGCTGTTCGAGCTCGGTAAGTTTTTCCGAACCCGTTTGGCGAGCAACGATGTTGTCGACCTGGATCGCACTCATGACTTGAGCGGCATCCATTTGGAGCATTTCCATAGAGGCGAGTGCACCAGCGAACTTGTCATCGACGACGGAGCAGGCGAGCTGGAAGCTGTTCTGCTCTTCACTGCCGGTCCCAAAGACGGCTTTCATGGCATCGACCGCGGTTTGCGTTTGACACGCAAGTTCGTAGTCGCGGCGTTTGTCCGCAATGAGTTCGACGGTTTCGTCGTACTGACCTCTGACCGCGCCTTGATACCCTTTCAGGAACGTCACGAATCGCTCACAGAGCTGTTGACGTTCTTGGAGGTGCGTGAGTCGCTCAGAAAGGCGGATCGCACGTTTACTCGCCGCAGTTTGTTGTGCGGGCAAGTCACCGAGTGCCGAGGCAAGCGCCTTGGGATTTTTCGTTTGGGATTTGATTCGTGCGATTTCCTGTTCAAGCGCTCTCGCGCTTTCGACCGCATGCGTTGCTTCTCGTTGTGTGTTGAGGAAGTCAGCAGTGATTCCTTTTAGAACCGCGATGACCGCTTCAATACTCGTCTTGACGACTTGGAGCTTACGATAGAAGTAGTCCCGGAATTCACACATCGCTGCGATTGGATCGGCCTTGGTGATGCCTTCGAATACTTTTCTCCAGAAGCGCTGGTAGAGCTTCATGAAGACTTTCGAAACAGGCTTGATCGAAACGATGACAACGGCGGCAACAGCGACTGCGAATAGGGCGCTGACGATATTCCACGCAATCGTTGCAATGATCGGCGCGACGACAAGCCCGAGGAATGCAATCGCACCGAGGCCTAAAATACCGGCTCCGATGTATGCGACTTTGCCTTCCGGGCGATCCCAGAGTTTCTTGTCCCACTGGAGCTTCGAGAGCGCTTCCTGCGCGGTGAAGCCAGTGCTGTTTCCTTCACTCATGACCCACTTCCTTCCGTGATCTTACTGCCAATGGTGGTGATTTGTGTGAGAACGGCCGTGTACGCCGCATTGAAACTTTGATGTGTGATCGTGGCCTGCTGAATCTGCGGATCTGCTTGAGCAACTTCCGCAGATTCTTTACCAGCAAGCTCCGAGAGTTCTTGACGCGCGGCACCGAGTTGTTGATCCAGTTGCTGAATCAGCGTTTGGAGCTCTTGACTGCGTTGTTGATATCGTTGATGGACGGTTTGACGTTGACCTTCGAAGGTTCTCATCGTTTGTTGAAAACGACTTTCCGCTTCTTGGTTGATCCCGTTGAGACGTTCTCGACACTGAGTAATGCCCAGCGCGATATCAGTCGCAGCAATGCTCTGTCCTTGAAGGATTTCGAGGGTCGTTTGAACCGCAGTTGCCGGATCCATCCGTTTTGAGAGCGGGGTATACGTGATCAAGAATGACCCAACCGCGGGACTCACTTTTCGGATTTCTCCAAACAACGCTTGTTGCGTCATCTCGACGGTGTGCTCGTCGATTCCACCTGTCGGACGTGCCGGAGCGACCGCAGGGCGCTGTGCGACAGGAGGTCCTGGCTGTGATGGGCGTTTGCCTTTCGGCGCTTCGTCTTCTGCAGCCACAAGATTTCCACTCGCGGGTTGCGTGTACAGGGCACTCTTGAGGCTCGCAGTCAGTGAAGAGAAAAATCCTCCCTCTTCATGCTCACTTGTGTCGACTTCCGGTTCCACTTGCTTCTTCGTCATCTTCCTTACCTCTGCTTTCTCGTTGTTGGTTGTTGATACGTTCTCTTTGACCAAATTGTCCAAGGAGCGAATGCGTCAAGTTTGCATAAATTTATGAAAATGTCAAGCCAAAATGGCGTACCCTAAAAAGGGCTAAAATGAGAGAAGAAAAGGCTGAAAAGAAACATTTAAAAACGTCGATATCTCATCTTTTTCGATTTTGAGAGTAGAGATGCAAAATCTACTTTGCACGTCATCAGATCGGACAGATTCTTCTCCGGAAGAAACAAAGCATCCCCGATCCAGCGGTCGGATCGGGGATGGGTGGAGTGACGGACGGTCAGAATCAGGGGACGGGGATGGATTTGAAACATTCTGCGGTAATGCCTTCTGGACCCACGAGGCATTGGACGAGCAGATCTGTTTTATCACACCAGACGAGTGGTGTTGCCCAACCACCGACGGTCTCTTGTGCATACCATGTTTGAAGGACACAACCGCTGAAGTGTCCATTTGCTCCGCCACACACGCGACATGAAATGGTGTCGTTCGAGGTATTTTTCAATACGGGGAGCATGTCAACGTTTCCGAGATTATTTGTTTTACAATATCCGGAGTTTTCCAAGAATTTGATCAGCGTGATCTGATCTTCCGCACGTGTGCAGACTTTTTCCTTTTTAGTTTCTGCTGGAGGTGGAGGCGGTGGAGGCGGCGGTGGAGGCGGCGGCTCGCTCGTCTTTGCCGGCGGTGGAGGCGGCGGTTCAGGTGGAGATGTTGAACTCGGAGCGGGCGATCCGGTGTTCGTATCCATGTCCGGCCACGTTTGAACTGGTGCCGGTTCGGCGACCTCGGTTGGAGGGGAGGATCCGGTTATTGCCGTCGGATTCATGAGCGCCATTTGATGATTGAGCGCTCCCTGAATCGCATCCGGTTGAAGCGTTGGGAGTTCAAATGGTTTTTGAGTCGCTTCGAATTGTGCCTGCTCAGCGCGCTCTTCCGCGCGTTGCTGTTGAAATTCATTATTTTGACGCCGGTTATTTTCTCGGACGGCGTCGACGTCGACGTTCTCATCAAAATCGTCATTGAGACTGTTGCATGAACTCGTATCGCCTGAATCGCACGCCCGCTTTAAGAGGGCGTGCAAACGTTTCGAATCCTCTCTGAGGCCGAGCCGTTCCAGTGTTTCGTCCTGACGATAGAGCCTGGCAACGCCGGAACAAACGTTTCCTGTCGACCCACTTGGTCTACTGAGATGGAATGTGAATTCACTGTTCATACAGTAGGTAAACGCTTTTTCGCGGAGCTGCAGCCGTTGGGCGTAGGAAAGATTTCCTGGGAGTTCGACAATCAACGAGAGTGCAGAGCATCCGCTCGATGCGGTATCGCAGGCGATGATGGCGTATGGAATGGCAGTTACAAGATCACCAGCCATCGCAAGCTCTTTTGCGATAAGCCCGCAAGCATCTCCACGCTGCTCGGATGGGAGATCTGTGTCTTTGCATTGGATATACGACCATTCATTGACGGTCGTATTCCTTGGTCCGATTCGGGTCGTCGTGTAGCCCACAGCGCACATCGTGCTGATGGCAGCAATCATGATTCCGATCAGTAGGTTTTTGATCCGACCTGGGGCAGTTGTTCGAGCGAGTTGGTTGAGTTTTATAAAGTGCACTGGCAATTCTCCGGTGTGATTAGGTATCCAATATCACGCACCGATCATGCGGATGTTTTGGGGAGGCGTCAAGACGGATGGGGACGACGTGGGTTCGTACTGACATCAAACGATGGGGTCGCGTAAAGCATAAAAGGAGTTCGTTTGATGCGCCACGTGACAACGTAAAAACCCCCGTTGCGCGGGGGCTTTTACGTGGTGGACGCTGTAGGAGTCGAACCTACGACCTTCTCGGTGTAAACGAGACGCTCTAACCAACTGAGCTAAGCGTCCTGGCAGGGCGGGAATTTGGAATTTAGAATTTGGAATTTGGGGACTCGGGGGAGGCCTCAGAATTTCAAATTCGATTTCATGCCGGAGTGTAGGGGATTGCATGAAGGATGTCGAGATCATGAGAGATTCTTATCCGAGCCCAAATTCTAAATTCTAAATTCCAAATTCTTTCCTAACCCTGTACCATCTCCCCCGTATGCATGCGATTCTCGTACATGGCTGGAAGGGCTGGCCTGACAATGCGTGGTTCCCATGGCTTCGGCGTGAACTGGAAAAGCAGGGGATGACCACCGAAGCATTGAAGATGCCAAACCCACTGTGGCCAGATCGTCGCGAGTGGATCAAGACATTGAGCGATGCGATCACGGGACCGGAAACGATTCTCATCGGTCACTCACTCGGATGTCCAACGATTTTATTTGCACTCCAAGCACATCACGGACCGCCGATTCATCAAGCGGTCCTCGTTGCCGGATTTTGTCGGACGTTTCCATTCCCGCTCGTTGATCAGTGGTTTGACGGGGAGCAGATTGACATGTCGATCGTGAAGAAAAAAGCGAAGCATTGGTCGGTCTTGCACGCGAAGACGGATATCATGGTTCCCTTCAAAGAAGGGGAGTGGCTTGCGGAACAACTTGGCGTCCCGATGACGGAAGTAAAAAGCAGTTGGGGACATATCGCACCAGAGAATCTCGCGTTCGAAGTGCCAGAGATATTGGAAGCGATTGTGGGAAAAGTGCGTAGTGCGTAGTGCGTGGTTCGGATCTTCCTACGCACCACGCACCACGCACCACGGACCGTTTTTATGAAACAAACCACCCTCTGCTACATTTTGAGAGACGGTCATGTCCTCCTCGCCATGAAGAAGCGCGGCGTTGGCGTTGGAAAATGGAACGGGCCGGGAGGAAAGTTGATTCCAGGTGAAACCGCGGAAGAGGTGTGCATCAGAGAAACGATGGAAGAGGTTGGGATTGCGTTGAAGTCGCTTGAGCGACGCGGAACGATTACGTTTCACTATTCAGCTCATCCGGAAGCGGAAAGCGAATGTGCCATTTTTGTCTCCACGGATTTTGAAGGAGAAGCGGTTGAATCGGAAGAGATGCGTCCAAAGTGGTTCCCGCTTTCAGAGATCCCACTCAAAGAGATGTGGCCCGATGATGAGATTTGGCTCGAAGGCGTTTTGAACGGTGGAACGGTTGATGCAACGTTTTGGTTTGATGGAGAACAGAAGATTGTGAAGTATGAATTGAGAGGGGAGAGCGAAAGTCCGTAGGTCCGTGAGTCCGTAAGGAGATCCGACCTACGGACCCACGGACCTACGGACTTACGGACTTATTTCGATTCTTCGCAACCGTCATCCAGAGTCGCGCATCACTGCATCTCCAACGTGCTACAATAACGCCATGCCGCTCAAGATTATCGCGCTTGGGACGGGAGTGTGTTCAAACGGATTCTGTTCGTTTCCAGAGCGCTATCCGCCAGGATTTTTGATCGACATCGATGGGGTGTTGATGCTCTTTGATTGCAGTGAAGGGATTCGCTATCGCGTGCAACAGGCGGGGTATGATTACGGCTACGTCCAGCACGTGGCGATTTCCCATTCGCATCCCGATCACGCCGCGCTGCCGCAATTCCTGCAGGCAAAATCATGCCGTCGAATTTTTGCCGATGATCATCCAGAATTCGGTGTGTGCGACGTTTACATGCCGACGGAACTCGTGAATGGATTCGCAGATGTGTGGCGGTGGCATGTCCCGGAAAATGAAGGGCAGTACTGGCGTGAATTCACGCCACGATTTGTTCCGATGGGCGAGGGGAGTTCGGTTGGCATTGCGCCGGGCATTATTCTCAAATCGTTTCCGGTGTATCACGCGTTCGGAAAACATCCGTCTGTGGCGTATCGGTTAGAAACGCCTTATGGCGTCATCGCGTATTCAGGCGACAGTGCCGTGTGCGACGGTTTGATTGAAGCAGCGCGAAACGCCACGCTCTTTATCTGTGAGCAGGGGTTTGGATTGGGGTACAATGATGTTATGAAGTACGGTCACCTCACGCCAACGAACGTTGGAGAGGTGTGTGTTGCTGCAGAACCAGAACACGTTCGGCTCGTTCACTATATCGGTCTTGATCGGGAAGAAGAGGTGATCAAGGAAATTCGCCGTGCTGGGTTTCAGGGGGATGTGAGTCGTGCGATGGATATGGATGTGTGGACGTTAGAGTAGTGCGTGGTGCGTGGTGCGTCGTGCGTAGGATTCCTGAAGCGATCCCACGCGCAACGCACCACGCACAACGCACCACTATGAAAGTTCTCCCTGCCATTCTCGTCGCGTTTTTTCTCAGCATCGCATTCGCGGTGCCAGTCTTCGCGCAATCGAATGGGGCGTTTTATAACGACCTCCGTCAGAATTTGGGGACGACCTCAACACCAGAGGCGACGGTCGTGGTCGGACGAAAAGACGCTGTCCCATCTCCGACGCCCGTTCGGCAGGCGGTTCCGCTCGGAAAGGCGGACACGATGGCGACCTCGAGTCTTCCGGCGACCGCGGCATCGGATTCAAATGCCTA
>JAHFIK010000006.1:6218-18090 GCA_023246415.1 Candidatus Uhrbacteria bacterium | reverse complement strand
ATTATCCTTCGCATTCTGATCGGTCTCGCCATCGCCGCAGGCGGGGCATATATGACGATTCGGACACGACAGATCATTGATTTTTTCGGTCCGGTCAGCTGGGTCGAACAGAAGCTCGGGTTTGGCTCGAGCGCACTCTTTTATAAACTGTTCGGCATCGTCATCGCGTTGCTCGGATTTTTGGTTGCGACAAATCTTTGGGATGCCTTCCTCCAGTTCACGCTCGGCGGCCTCTTCCCGAAGAACCCCGTATGATCTGTCGAACCGGCACGGAACTCATCAATCCCTTCAAGACGCTTGAGCGCGCGGGGATCCGACCACGCATGCGCGTGGTGGATTTTGGATGTGGCGCGCTTGGACATTGGACGTTTCCGGCGGCACAACTCGTTGGTCCGAAAGGCACGGTGTACGCCGTTGATATTCTTCGCGATGTGCTCACGATGCTCGAACGTCGCGCGAAGACGGATGCGTATGCGAATATCAAATACATCTGGTCGGATTTCGATGTGTATCGCGCCACGCATGTTCCAGAAGGCGAGATTGATTTGTTGATTCTCTCGAACAATTTTCCGCACTCGCACAATCCGGCGCATCTCGTGAAAGAAATTGGGCGGTTGGTGAAGCGTGGCGGCATCGTGCTCGTGATTGACTGGAAGCCGTCGGCTGGCGGATGGGGATCGAATCCGGAAAAACGGATCTCTGCCGGGGACGTGAAACATGCCTTTCATACCTCCGAGTTTCAGCTGGATGAAGAATTCGATGCCGGTCCGGCGCATTATGCACTCGTCTTCCATCGGACCGATGTTGCGCATACGCCTCCACCAGACGCGGTTCGTTGACGGCCGCATGCCTCTGCGGTAAGAATGGCGTCGAACAGGGCGATTGTCGCTCCTGACTCGGCGCCCCCTTTTGATTCGCCGTTCACCCACTATGACCAATCTTCTCACCCTTTCGTACTGGTTCGGAACACAACCGCCCCCGATGATTCCGCTGATTGAGCGATCGCTGTTGATCGTATTCGCGGTCTGGATGCTTGGTGGCATTGTCGCGTCACTCCTTCTTATGAAGCGGGGGATTGAAAAGCCGACGCGTCGCATCTATGAAAAAGTCTCGGGTCTGCTCACCTGGAGCGGCTTGGCAGGTCTCTTGTTGTGGTCGTTTGAATTCGAACAGGTTCCGGTCTTGAGTATTCGCTTTTTTTACGTCCTCCTCGCCATCTGGATTGGATGGGGATTGTACGACATCGTTCGATACGTTCGCGTTGAGATTCCAGCGCTCAAAAAAGCAGAAGCGGATCGTGAAGCGCAGAACAAGTGGCTCCCGAAGCGGAAGAAGTAGCTTGATGAGGTGAGTAGGTGAGTATGCGAGTAGGTAAGTAGGCTACTCGTTTGGCCTACTTACCTACTCGCATACTCACCTACTCACTGAATATGGATCAGCGCAAAATCCTCGGCAATCGCGGCGAAGATATTGCTGCGGATTTTTTGATTGCACGAGGATATCAGGTGCTTGAGAAGAATTGGCGGCGCGGGAATATGGGGGAACTTGATCTCATCGTGCGAAAGGGGAGAGAGATTCGGGTGATTGAAGTGAAGGCGCGCGGGGCGGCAGACGGCGGGCACCCGGAAGATGCCGTCACGGAATCGAAGCTTGCGCGCATTGCGGATCTGACGGAGATTTTTTTAACGATTCATCAGCTCGCGGGAGACGTTCATATCGACGTCATCGCGATTACGTTTCGCCACGGGGCGGCACCGGAGATTGAGTGGCTGAAAGACGTGTAGAGGAGAGGGAATTTGGAATTTAGAATTTGGAATTTGGTCCGGACCCAAATTCCAAATTCTAAATTCCAAATTCCCTCTCCTCTTGCGACCCTATTTAGAGGGGCGTATCCTTCTCACTAGCGGCGAATGCTTTTTGCCCACACATCCCCGATGCAAGCTCTAAAGCTCACGCCGCGTAATCTCCTCTCGTTTTTTCCGTATCCCTCGCTCCTTCCTTCACTTGACGCTTGTTGACCGTCCCCGCTCCAATGGCTCCCTGCACAGCTCTCCACTGTGCAGGGGCCGCTATTTTTTTAGAGCATCCCCCTTTGCTCCGTCGGACGGAGCTTCGGGGGATTTCATGTATTCATCCACGGACAGATCCCCCGAAGCTCGCCTCGGGCGAGCGAAGGGGGATGCTCCAAACCTTGACACGATTCTTGATCTATTCCTGTGTCCATCTTAACCTGGTGAGCGTCGCACCTTTTCTATGCAAGATTGATCCGTCGATCGAGGCAGACCAATTGGGCGACGTTTGAAGGAAGAGAAACCGCAAAGAAGGGATATTCATCCTATGGAAGTCATACGTGTCTCCACTTCACCCCCACGGCGCATCACCTCGAGCAGCATGAGCACGGCGAAGTAAGCATGAAGCGGCGAATCGAAAGGACGCGCGGCACGATACGCGCGGCAGAATGAAGGTTCGCTTCGTTGCGGACAGTTTCTAACATTTTCCGGCATCTCGCGTGTCGCGATGCCTCACCCCTTTCAACCCACGGAATCGTCCGTGGTTAACCCTCACAACCGGTCCGTACGTCCCACTCTACCGAGTCGGGGCGTACGGATCACTCTTTTTTTAGAGCACCGTGCACAAGGCACAGAGCACAGGCTGATCTGTTGTCAGCCTGTGCTCTGTGCCTTGTGCCCTGTGCTCTAAATCTTGACACGGAACTTGATTTCCCGCTGCCATCCCATGTACGCTTTTCATGTCGCTCTTTTCTATGCACCACCGATTCGTCGGCGAGGCAGACCAATTGGGCGATCCGTGAAGGAAGAAACAGGCAAAGAAAGGATCCCAATCCTATGGAAGTGAACCCCGTCTCCACCTCTCCTCCTCAAGCGAATCAGGCCACCTTGCAGACGCCGAAGATTGCGTGCGCCAGCAAGCTCAGCAACGCGAAGAACACACCAGAATGAAGTGGCGAATCCCGGGAAAAACACGGCCTTCCATGTCGTGTCTGCAATGAGGCTGCCACGTTGGCGAGGTTCTCCTCACCATGTGTTCACGATCGCGTTTTACGCGACAACATCGCGCAAACGATTTTAGGCATCAACGCGTGATGCGCTTTTCCACGATTGTTCGTGAGAACGGCATACTCCGGTCTCCAGGTCCGTGCGTCCTTCCTCTCTCAGGGGTGGGGCGCACGGACTGAGTTTTTTATCCGATCAGATCGCGAAGGTTTATAAAAGAAGGGATCCCAAAATAATAAATGCGTCTTTTCACTTTCCCGAGGAGTCCGCGACGAGGGATCCCTTTGAAGCGGGGTTTGGATTCTGTTGCTGCAACTTCTCTTTCGGACATCCTTTCCAAGGGATCCCTCGTCGGGGACTCCTCGGGAAAGTGAAGTGAAGGTGATTGTCTTATTTTTTACTACTTCGATCCTGCGCTCTGAATGAGCATCGCATCTCCAAACGAGTAAAAGCGATATTCCTGCTTGATTGCTTCCTCGTAGGCGCGAAGGATCATCTTGCGTCCGACGTCCGCGTCTTGGTGAATCGTTCCGGCGAAGGCGGAGACGAGGACGAGGAGCGTGCTTTTTGGAAGATGAAAGTTGGTGATGAGGGCATCGACGATCTGGAAGCGATAGCCAGGGGTGATGAAGATGGAGGTGAGACCGGACGTTTTGGTAAGCGGTGAGCGGTAAGCGGTGAGCGGATCTCTATCGGCGTTCCCGTTTACTGCTTCCTGCTTGCTGATCACTGCCTGACTTCCTGATTCCAACGCGCGCACGGTTGTTGTTCCGACTGCGATCACGCGTCCGCCTGTTTGTTTCGTTTCTTCGATGAGGCGAATGGTTGCTTCCGGGATCTCAAACCATTCTTCGTGCATGACGTGTTCTTCCAGCGTCTCGCTTTGCATCGGACGGAACGTGCCGAGGCCGACGTGAAGCGTTACGCTTGCAAACTGAATCCCTTTTTCTTTGAGTGCGGCGATCAATTCTGGAGTGAAATGAAATCCAGCCGTTGGCGCGGCAACAGATCCGGTTTTGTCGGCGTAGACGGTTTGATAATCATCGAGTTTCTCAGGAGCGTGGCCAACGTATGGTGGGACGGGGATTTCTCCCGCATGATCCGTCCACGTGATGATTTCTTCAGGCGATTTGTTAAAAGAGACTCGGACCGTTCCATCCCCGTGTTTCTCTTTCACCTCGCATGAGACGTCATCGCGAAATGAGACTGTGGATCCGACGGCAGCTTTCTTTCCCGGTTTGAGGAGGACGACCCAGTCGCAATCAGTGAGTGGTCTCAAGAGGAAGACTTCCATCGCGCTCGTGACTCGTGACTCGTGACTTATCACTTCCCCCCGCAATCTCGCCTTAAACACCTTGCTGTCGTTAACGATCAGTAAATCTCCCGACTTCAGAAACTCGCCAATCTCAAAAAAGTGGCGATGATCCATCGCGCCCGTCGTGCGGTCTAATACCAACAGCCGCGAATGGTCGCGTGGCCGAATCGGTTCTTGCGCGATCCGTTCCGGGGGCAAGACGTAGTCGAAGAGAGAGGATTGCATGAATGAGTCGTGAAGATACCGAGGAACGGAATAGGCGTCAATGCGATTGACGAAGGGAAAGAGGAATCGTATGATCGGTTCGTCGTTTCGGATTTCGGATATCACAAGGAGGATAATCCATGGCGGCAAAACTCTCTGCAGCAGGATGGCGCGCGTTTCACCGGATGCAACGACGACAGGAACGGTTGCGGAAGCGACGAGCCGCGGCACGGCGATTGGCACGCGAAAAGGCGCGTGCGAAAGAAGCCCGATGCAGTGTGGCCACGCTTCGAAAACGAGATGCGCGCGCTCGCGATATTCGGACCTTGCAACGTGCGCTGGCGCGGTCAACGAAACGATCGCGCACCAAGCGAGATCTCGAGACAGAGCGAAGCGCCTTTTTACGAGGTTTAGCGACGCTTTCACCGAAGGAGATTCAGTCATTGGTTGCCCTTGCGAACACGGTCTGTTCGCCAAAGAAGCGGTCTGGTCGGACTCGACGATACGCCTCCTGAGGCGGAGGATACGATGAAGCGAAATCGGAATTTCCGGGCATTTGCTCAGCAACGGACAAGGCAGCAGCGGATCATGGCGCAGCATGCGGTCGAAGGATCACGGGTTGCTGCGGAGCAAACGTTTCGTCAGCGCCAGCGGGCCGCGTCTCGGCAGCAGGGATCTGTCGCCGGATGTCTGCCGCTTTCACGAAAGGGATAGTCTCTCATACGAACGGGCCCAACATCGGGGCCCGTTCATTACATTTTAGCGATCAAGAATATTCAACAATCAAGCAATCCAGCAATCAAGCAGTCTCTTCGTCTGAAGGGATTGTTTGATTGCTGGATTGCTTGATTGCTAGGCTTCCTGTGGGCCTCTTGCCAAATCCCCAGGATTCTGATACTTTTCCCCGCACACACGTATGAAACAGGATACCCACCCGAAGTTTTACGAGGACGCAAAAGTCATTTGCGCCTGCGGAAACATCATGACTGTCGGTTCAACGCAGAAAGAACTCCGCGTTGAGTTGTGTTCGAAATGCCACCCATTTTACACGGGGAAGCAGAAGCTCGTTGACACGGCGCGTCGTGTTGAGAAGTTTGCGGACCGCACGGCCAAAGCGGCAGCGACGGCATCGACTCGCGGCGGGAAGAAAGCCAAGACCGTGAAGCGTGTTGCGCAGAAGGCGGAAAAGAAAGCGCGCAAGCAGGCCACGAACGTCCCTGGCGAAAACGAAGTTTAGATATCGAAGAACAAAATCCCGTGATGAGCGGGATTTTGTTATAGAAAAGGTGCGTGGTGCGTCGTGCGTGGTGCGTAGGAATGCTATCCTATCCCACGCACCACGCACCACGCACCACGCACCAGCACTCATGACTCATTCCGAACTCACGGCCGCGCTGACACGCGCCAAGAACGAGCTCTCTGAGCTCGAGCTTCGGATATCTGCACCGGAAACGCTGTCGGATCAGCGGAAACTTCGCGAAGTCTCCGTGGCGTACAAGCTCGCAAAAGAAGTTGTCCGAATTGGCGAAGCATGGGCATCGCTCGCGGCGGCAAAGAAGGACGCAGAAGCGGCCATCGCATCTGGCGATCCGGAAATGGTTGAGCTCGGAACCGGAGAGCTGGAACGAATTTCTGCGGAGATCGTCCCTGCGACTGAGGCGTTCGAGCTCGCCCTTGTTCCGCCGGAACCGCACGATTCGAATGACGTCATTATTGAAATCCGTGCCGGAACAGGCGGGGATGAGGCTGGGCTGTTCGCGGAAGATTTGTTCCGAATGATTGCGCGATATGCAGAACGTCGCGGATGGAAGACGACCCTCATCTCTGAGTCCCGATCAGAGGCCGGGGGATTTAAAGAAGTGGTGTTCACCGTCGCGGGTGAAGGCGCATACGGCTCACTAAAATTTGAGAGCGGCGTCCATCGCGTTCAGCGCGTGCCGTCTACGGAAAAACAAGGGCGTATTCATACGTCCACAGCGACGGTCGCCGTGTTGCCAGAGATTGAAGAAACGGAAGTACAGATTGATGCAAAAGACCTTCGAATTGATACGTTTTGCGCGGGTGGCAAAGGAGGTCAATCGGTGAATACAACCTATTCTGCGGTTCGGATTACACATATTCCAACCGGCGTCGTTGTGAACTGTCAGGATGAGCGAAGCCAGCAACAAAATCGCGAACGGGCGATGACGATTTTGCGTGCGCGCGTGTGGGAACAAGAGGAAGCGAAGCGGCGGGCAGAATTGGATGCGAATCGCCGTTCTCAGATCGGTACGGGCGAACGGAGTGAAAAAATCCGGACCTACAACTTCCCGCAAGATCGCATTACGGATCACCGGATCAAACATTCCTGGCACAATATCGATCAGATTCTCGATGGGGATCTTGAGCCGATTATCGATGCGATTCGGAAGGGAGAGGTAGGGACGGACGATGAGTCGTGAAGTATTCTTATGGAATTTAGAATTTGGAATTTAGAATTTGGGTTCGAATCTGGACGCAAATTCTAAATTCCAAATTCTAAATTCTTTCACACTATGGACGCCATTATCATGTGTGCCGGGCTCGGAACGCGACTTCGGCCCATTACGAATACGATTCCAAAACCGCTCGTTCCGATTGCGGGTCGTTCAAGTTTGGAACGAACGCTAGATATGCTTCCGGAGGCCGTGACGCGGATTGTGCTCGTGGTTGGATATTTGGCAGATCAAATTAAAGCACGCATCGGAACGTCCTATCGCGGACGTGAAGTGGTCTACGTTCATCAGGATACGCTTGATGGGACCGGTGGCGCGCTTCGACGCGCAGAGTCGGCAATTCAGTCTGATCGTTTTTTGGTGTTGATGGGGGATGACGTCTACTCATCTGTTGATCTCGAACGGCTTGCCGCACATGATAAGGCGATTCTCTGTTATCGCGCTCCTGCCTCTGGATCACTCGATGCGGTGCAAACCGATGAAACAGGCCATGTCTGCGGGTTTTGTCGGCCAGAGCCGGGGACAGAGGCGACGCTGAATACCGGGGCTTATACGCTTGATCGCCATTGGTTCCAGACAACGCCAGTCCTTGTTCCCGGAAAAGAGGATGAATGGAGCCTTCCGCATGCCATCCCGCAGTTGATTGAACTTGGACACCCGATCCACGCCATTGTTGCGACCTTTTGGATGCCCGTCGGGACACACGAACAGCTTGCGGAAGCAGAACGGTTGTTTTTAGAGAAAAGTGAGTAGGGTTATCGTGAGAAATTTAAGGTCCCTCGCTACGCTCGGGATGACGATATATTTTTTTACACTGCGCGCTTTCGGCACGAATCGCCGCTCTTCAAAAAATGCCCTGTCATCCCGAGCGTAGCGAGGGATTCCCCATGTCTCAAGATCAGCGAACATCCGTCTCCTTGTGGCGAATTCGTTTATTGACACTCAATAAACGCTCACCTAACCTTCCCTTAAGAGTTAATTATTTGTGCGAAAATTTTATGTCTTATGAAGGAATGCCAGTAGAGAGGATGGAAACCAAGAAAAAATCCGTTGAATTTGAATTACCGAAAGGGATTGCTCCAGATAATGTTATTGTGGCGATATATGCAAAGAGTCATGACCTGGATGGCAAGCCTTCTGAAAAAGAAGTAGGCGACTTCAGTGGCTTCGTAAACGGTAAGTATGTTTTTACTTATCACGACGGAAGCGTTGAAAAGAGCGTAAGCGTCGAAGTTAAAGACAGCAAAATATTTGTTTCAGGAGAGGTCGATAAAACCGGAGTTTCAAATGAGGGGCTTCTTGAGATTTCTATTCCGGAAACGTACGAGCAGGTAATGGGCGAATAATTAGGACCGGGAGCATTCGAGAGGGACGAAAACGATCTGTCGGGACAGATCGTTTTTATTGGAATTTGGTGCTTGGAATTTGGAATTTAACGCGTTTTTCTTAGAGATTGTTGGCTAGTTCAGAAAGGGCTAGAGATTTCATGAGTATGTATGCTAGACTTGACAAAATTGGCGTTTTGGTGTATGGTAAATAGTCCCGAAATTTGCCTATTTGGCCCATAACGAAAGGAATGAGGGAATGACAACACGGAGAGCTCTTTACATATCATTGTTTTCAATTGGCGCGACCATGTGTTTTGTCGCCACGCTCGCGACGTCATGTCTCGATATGACGAAATTTGAGTCCTGCGCGGATTCGAATTCGTGTCCTGAAGATGCCGGAATCGCAGGAAGTTCCTCGGCCGCTGGATCGACAAGCGAATCAACGAAAGTAACTGGAGGTGCTTCGTCGACAACGGGCGGTTCTGGATCCACGACCGGTGGATCAAATGCGGTGTCAACGACATCAACGGGCGGTCTCGTCGCAATGATGGCATCGACCGGTGGATCACCTCCGGCATCGACGACATCAACGGGCGGGAATAGCTCGACAGGCACGGTCTCTTCAACGGGAGGATCGTCTGTCGTACCGATGGCAACCGGCGGTTCTGCGCTCACAAGTGTGGCGGGAACAGGCGGCGCGAACGCAACGGGCGGAACCTCTTCGACCGTGTTGGCAGGAACTGGCGGCGCGAAAGCGACCGGCGGAACTCCTGCAACGGGCGGAAAGGCGGCAACCGGCGGCGCGCTATCGACGGGTGGGTCGCTCTCAACAGGCGGCACAACGAATACGGGTGATGCGGGCGTTCCGATTCCCTGTCAAGCCACAGGGATTCGTATCGCCTATACCTCATCAGGTGGTCAAGCCATCAACGGCGCTGGCGTCTCGATCAACTCCACGGGGTCGCTTGGGGCCACGTTCGACATGAATTTCACGTCGACCGATGACCTGGATCCGAGTCCGCAGACCTTCGTGGTCTGTGCGACAACGGCCCACGTCCCAACGTCATTTTTCCAGTATATCCTGATGGATTTCACCTACAGCGGTGGATCAGTCTGTAACACCACGAACTGCGGCAATCTTAGCCAGTTCGCCATCTGGATCAATGGAAACCCCGTCTCGTCCTCGACGTTCAGCTACTTCCCCGCGTGCGCATCTGGGTGCAAGAACGTCGTCAGCGTTAGTGTCAGTGGCGCGAATTATCAGTAACGTCCCTTCCGCGCCAATCTCCTCATCAGCCCCCGAACTCGTCAGAGTTTCGGGGGCGATGTGTTATCGGAAAGGCACGAGGTTACGAAGGCACGAGGTCACGTATCAGATCGTCGTGCCCTCGTGCCTTCGCGCCCTCCTGCCCAAATAAGCAATTCTTGACCATTTTCGCTTCCCCTGGTACTGTCTGCCAGCTGAAACCCCTTGGGAATCAGCGTTAAATCACACATCGCGGACCAATATCCGGTGAACCTCCCTCGCAATTGCAAGGGCTCCCCGGAGGAACGCGAGAGGTAAAAAGGAACTATTTATGCCCTCGATTCCATCTCTCTTAGAGATGCTCCAGGCGGGCGTGCACTTTGGCCATGAAAAGGCCAAGTGGCATCCGAAAATGGAAAAGTTCATTTTCGAAGACCGTCAGGGGATCCATATTATTGATTTGGAGAAGACGCAGAAAGCGCTTGAAAAAGCGTGCGCCTTCGCCAAGCAAACCGCCCTCCGTGGTGGCGTTATTCTCTTCGTCGGAACCAAAAAGCAGGCGTCCGATATCGTTCGCATCTCCGCAACGTCTTGCGGCATGCCATACGTTGAAAAGCGGTGGCTCGGCGGCACGCTCACGAACTACGTGAACATGGCGCAGTTGCTTCGCAAGTACAAAGAGTTGAAGCGTCGTCAGGAAAAGGGCGAACTCGTGAAATACACGAAGTTTGAACAGCAGAAGTTCGCCGAACAAATCAAGGCGTACGACGATCAGATCGGTGGACTCATCGACATGACGCGTATTCCGGATGCGGTGTTTATTCTCGATATCCGCAAGGATAAGACGGCCCTCACCGAAGCCACCCGTCGCGGCGTCAAAGTCATCGCGGTTTGCGATACGAACGTGAATCCAACGGATGTCACGTATCCGATTCCGGCAAATGATGATGCCACGCGCTCCATTGAAATTATTGTGAAGTCGCTCACCTCGGCCATCAAAGAAGGTCATGACGAGTGGGAGCGCAATCGCGCCCGCTTGGGCGGCGCGCTCGTCCAGCAGGGACAGCCGCACCAGCATCCACGGGAGTCATAAGTTTTACAACTAACAAAATATCGTCCGTCGTCCGTCGTGGCGTCGTTGCGTCGTCTGAACCGACGGACGACGGACGACGGACGACGCAACGAACTATGATTGATGCAAAAATGGTTGCCGATCTTCGTGCCAAAACGGGCGCAGGGATGGTCGACTGCAAAAAAGCGCTTGAAGAAGCGAATGGTGATACCGAAAAAGCGATTGAAATCCTTCGCGTGAAGGGAGCGATGAAAGCGGCGAAGAAAGCGGATCGCGAAACCGCCGAAGGGTTGGTGGAAGCGTATATCCACTCAAACGGCCGTGTCGGAGCGCTCATTGAACTCCAGTGTGAAACGGATTTCGTGTCACGCAATCCGGAGTTCCACGCGCTCGCGCACGAAATCGCCATGCAGGTTGCGGCCATGACGCCGTTCTACGTGTCGCCGGAGGACATTCCAGCTGGTCTTATCGAAAAGGAAAAAGCGATCTATCTCGCCGAACTCGCAGAGGACAAGAAGCCGGAAGAGATCAAAGTGAAGATTGTCGAAGGCAAGCTGAACAAGTGGTACGCCGACGTCTGCTTGCTGAACCAGCCATGGGTCAAAGATGATTCAAAGACTATCGGCCAGCTCATCACCGAAAAGGTGGCGACCATCGGCGAAAAAATCGTCGTGGCCCGCTTCAGCCGGATCGAACTCGCACCGAAGAATGTCACGGAATAATCGAACAACAGGAAGAATGAAACGCCCCTCGTCACTGAGGGGCGTTTTCATTTCTCACTTTCCCGAGGAGTCACCGACGAGGGATCCCTTGTGAGAGGCGATCTCACTTCCAATCCGCTGAGGCGGATCGTCGGTGACTCCTTGGGAAAGTAAATACAACGCTCCATTGCCGTGCTGAGAAATCCCAGGAAGAAGCGATGAAGCCATGGAGCCATGAAATATGGACCATTTAGGGTTGATTGAGATGTGGGAGATGGTCTACTAGACTTGACTTTCTTTTAAAAATGTGGTATTTCTTACGCGCAACAAACGAGTGTCGTTTGTTTGTGAATGAAAGAAAGAAAGTAGGTCGAAATGTTAGCAGAGTATTCCGATGAGTCAGTGACGTCCGTTGGACAATTCGTTGAGGTCAACCGCTTAAACGTTCAGGGCATTGGTTCCGTCTTTGGCGATGAACCGTTTGTGAGCGTGGATGGCCAATACATCAAGATCAAGAC
>JAHFIK010000006.1:4851-6118 GCA_023246415.1 Candidatus Uhrbacteria bacterium | reverse complement strand
TGATCCGAATATCGTTGCGCAGGCGTATGGCGAACTTGCAAAGTTCAATTTGGAAGATAAGAAGGAGATGGAGCGAAAGCTGGTGAGTGGTTGGATCGACATGACCCAACTGTTTGCACGGCCGATGGCCCAAGCGTCTTCGTGATCGTCCCGTCGCCCTTGAGCGACACGCATCTTTAGATGCCCCTTTTCGTGCCCCCGCAGACCAAACTGGTTTGCGGGGGTTTCGAGTTTTAGAGCACAGCACAGTGCACAGAGCACAAGGCACAGGCTGACACGGATCAGCCTGTGCCTTGTGCTCTGTGCTCTAACCCTGTGCCCCAACCATCGCTCTTGCTATCATGTCGTCATTATCTTCCTTATCTCTCAGATCCCTCAGATGTATGCCAAATATCGCGATTAATGGGTTCGGCCGGATTGGTCGAAACGTGTTCAAAGCTGGATTTAATAAGCCAGGATTCAATGTCGTTGCGGTCAACGATCTCACAGACGCCAAGACGCTCGCGCATCTGTTAAAGCATGACTCCACTTATCGTGGATGGGGCGTGGAGGTTTCTGCGGATAAGGCGAACCTGATCATCGCGGGAAAGAAGATCCCAGTGGTCGCAGAAAAGGATCCGACCAAGCTTCCGTGGAAAGCCATGAATGTCGACGTCGTGCTTGAATGCACCGGTCGCTTCACGGATGAACAGGGTGCGAGTCAGCACATCACCGCTGGCGCAAAGCGTGTGATTATCTCCGCGCCGGCAAAAGGCGGAAATGTGCCAACGTTTGTGATCGGGGTGAATGAGAGTGGAGCCAAGAAGAGTGCAAAGATTATCAATAACGCGAGCTGCACCACGAACTGTATTTCACCCGTCGCCAAGATTATCGAAGACGCGTTCGGAATCAAGAAGGCAATGATGACAACGGTTCACTCATACACGGCGGATCAGGTGTTGCAGGATGGACCGCACAAGGATCTTCGCCGCGCTCGTGCCGCCGCGCAGAACATCGTTCCAACAACAACGGGGGCTGCCATTGCGACATCGGAAGTCATCCCATCGCTCAAGAATAAGTTTGATGGCATCTCAATCCGCGTTCCAACGCCAGTGGTCTCATTGTCTGATTTCACGTTTGTCCTGAAGAAGAAGACGACCATTGAAGAAGTGAATGACGTGCTTCGAAAGGCGGTAAAGAAGGCGCCCTATAAAGGCGTTGTCGAAGTCACGGATGAAGAACTCGTCTCAAGCGACTTTATTGGAAATCCGGCATCCGGCATCGTCGA
>JAHFIK010000006.1:0-4751 GCA_023246415.1 Candidatus Uhrbacteria bacterium | reverse complement strand
TGCAACGTGTGCTCGAAAAGCCAAAGAAGCCGTATGTGGCGATCATCGGGGGGTCGAAATTGACGTCAAAGCTCGCGGTCTTGGAGCGATTCTTGAAGATTGCGGACGCCGTGCTCATCGGCGGCGCGATGGCGCATCCATTTTTAGCCGCGGAAAAGAAACCCATCGGGAAGTCACTCATCGAAAAAGGGTCAGAGCAGATTGCGAAACGATTACTCAAAGCACATCGTAACAAGATCGTGCTTCCGATTGATGTAATTGTTTCAAAAAAGATTGCTCCAGGCGTTCCGGTGCGTTGCGCGTCGTTTGACGAGATCAAGGCAACAGAGATGATTGGGGATATTGGAACTGAGACGATGCGTGAGTGGGGGGTATTAATTGAACAGGCAAAGACGATTGTGTGGAACGGACCGGTCGGCGTCACAGAGAATCCGAGCTTCTCGCACGGGAGTCTCTTCCTTGCGCGCGTCGTGGCCACGCGATCCAAAGGATCTGCGTATGGTCTCGTCGGTGGCGGAGATACGCTTCCCGTCATTGAACGAAGCGGGATGGGGGAGTGGATCGATTACGTTTCAACCGGTGGCGGCGCGATGCTGGAGTTTATTGCTCTGAATGGAAAATTGCCGGGTATCGTGCCACTCCAGGTTACAATAAAGAAATAATTTTCGGCCGGAGACCCTCCCTCGGTCCCTCCCTTGGCAGGGAGGGAAGCTCTAGAGATCGTTTCATCTAAATACGAGCAGCCTCTTCTCTAAAGGACCATTTTCTCCCGGCGGGAGAAAATGAGTCTTTAGTGTCTGAGAAACATTTAACGCTGAAGGCCCCAGGCTAAAGCTTCCCTCCCTGTACGCCACCCATAGCCGCACCGGCGACGGGTGGCCAAGGGAGGGACCGAGGGAGGGTCTCTGGTGTCCCTTCTGATACAATAGCCCCCATATGCTATCTTCCTCAAAAATTACCAAAATTCATGCCCGTGAGGTCCTCGATTCTCGCGGGAATCCAACGGTGGCTTGCCGCGTGACGCTTGCCTCCGGGGCGTCTGCAGAAGCCATGGTCCCATCCGGGGCATCCACGGGTACGCATGAGGCACTCGAACTGAGAGATGGCGGCGTGCGCTATGGCGGAAAAGGGGTTCGGAAAGCCGTGAATAATGTGAATACGATCATTGCGAAAAAGATTCGCGGGATGGATGCGGCAAAACAGCAGAAGATTGATGCGACGATGATCGCGCTCGACGGAACGAAGAATAAAGGGAAGCTTGGCGCGAACGCCATCCTTTCCGTATCGCTCGCCACGGCGCGTGCGCTCGCGGTGCATCGAAAGATTCCGCTTTGGGCGTCCCTTCGAAAGACGTATGGGTTCACCAAGCCAGCATCGTTGCCGGTGCCGATGATGAATGTGTTGAATGGTGGGGCGCATGCGAACTGGTCGCTTGATGTGCAAGAGTGCATGATCATGCCGCGACAGCGGACCATGGCGGAACGGGTGCGTGCGGGAGCGGAAGTCTTCCATACCCTTGCGAAATTACTGAAAGAAAAAGGATACACCACGACCGTTGGCGACGAAGGCGGATTTGCGCCAAAGTTGAAGCACGTGGAAGCCGCGTTCGACCTTCTCGTCCTTGCGATTCGAACGGCGGGCTATCGTCCGGGCACGGATATCGCCCTCGCAACAGACGTTGCGAGCTCTGAGCTCTACGATAAGCGGACAAAAGTCTACGATTTTAAGACCGAACGGAAAAAGTTCACGGCCGCTCAGCTGTTGCGTCGATATGCGGCGTGGCAGAAAGCGTATCCGCTCATCTCGATTGAAGATGCGTTTGCAGAGGATGATTGGGAGGCGTGGAAGAAGTCGGTTCCATTGCTCTCGAAGCGGTCACTCCTCGTCGGGGATGATTTCTTTGTCACGAATGTGGAACGTCTGAAGCGCGGGATTGCCGAGCACGCTGCCACGGCGATTCTTATCAAGGTTAATCAGATCGGATCTCTGTCAGAAACGGTTGATGCGATTAAGATGGCGCAAAAAGCGAAGTTCGCGGTGGTTATCTCGCATCGTTCCGGTGAAACCGCTGATACCACGATTTCTGATCTTGCCGTTGCCTGTGGCGCAGAACATATCAAGACCGGTTCGCTCTCGCGTTCGGACCGAGTCGAGAAGTATAATCGCTTGATGGAAATCGAACAGGAAATGGCGTAGGGGAGTCGCGGTTAAGAGTTAAAAGTTAAGAGTTACGAGTTCGAAAAAGGCCGTTCACGATGTGAATGGCCTTTTGCATATAAGGTTGAAAGATGAATTAGCTCTCTCTTTTGTCATTCTCGCATAAGTGACTTGCATACTGGAGTGAATCGTACGACTGTCAAAAGACTCTTAACTCTTAACTCTTAACTCTTAACTCTTAACTCTTAACTCTTAACTCGACAACTCGCGTTCGCACGCCTATGCTCACCTCATGAATGCCACTGCAATATTTGCCGCCGGATGTTTCTGGGGCGTTGAGGATGCCTTTCGCAAGATTCTGGGTGTGATTGACGTTCGTGTCGGATACACGGGTGGGTCACTCGCGCATCCGACCTATGAGCAGGTGTGCACCGGGAAGACGGGTCATGCAGAAGCCGTTCGGGTCACGTTTGACGCGGATCGTGTTTCGTATCGCAATCTTCTTGATGCGTTTTGGCAGATGCACGATCCAACGCAAGTGAATCGACAGGGTCCGGATGTCGGGGCGCAGTATCGTTCTGCAATCTTCTATGGAGATGAGGATCAGCGTGTCGCTGCAGAACAGTCAAAAGAAATCCTCGAAGAGAGCGGGAAGTTTATGAAGCTCATCGCGACACAGATTGTTCCTGCGAGTCCATTCTATGACGCGGAAGAATACCATCAGCGATATTTCGAGAAGAATGGCGGAGGAGCGTGTCACGTGTGATGAATCGCTAAAAGTAAATTGCCAATCCATATGGAACATGTCGTTCCGTCTCGTGATGAGATGAAAAAGAAATTGACGCCAGAACAGTATCGCGTCCTGTTTGAGCACGGCACCGAACCTCCGGGAACGGGAGCGTATGAGCATACCAAGACCCCCGGGATGTATCGGTGCGCGGCGTGCGGGTATGAACTGTTTTCTTCGGATGCGAAATTTGATTCTGGATCGGGCTGGCCAAGCTTTGACCGCCCGGCGCATGCGGGGGCGGTGGCAACGGTTGTTGATTCCAGCGCCGGCATGCAACGAACAGAGGTCCGCTGTCCGCGATGCGGAGGACATCTTGGTCACGTTTTTACGGATGGTCCAACCGAAACGGGAACGCGTTACTGTATCAACTCTTGTGCGTTGAAACTGGACGAAACAGTACCGCCTGGGACAACAGAATGAGATCGTGATAGTGTAGTTACGGAGGGCGGGATCAACGAATGTGTTGATGCCGTCTTTTAAAAAAGGCTCTCAGGATCGCGTCCTCCCTCCCTGCCAAGGGAGGGCTGGGGAGGGTCTCAGGCCGAGAGATATATTTCCCATGTCACCCATAAAACTCGCTTCAAAGCCCCAAAAACGCCTCCCGAAGGCGCTCTTTGTGGTTGGTCCGACCGCCAGTGGCAAAACGGATCTTGCCTTAAAAATTGCGGAACGATTTCATGGCGAAATCGTGAATGCGGACGCGCGTCAGATTTATCGAGAAATCGAGATTGGGACCGGTCGACCGAGCGGAGTGCATAAGGGATTGGGGAAACAACGGGCGTATATCCATCGTGGCGTTCCGCATTATCTCATGGGATTCCTTCCGCCCAGTGAATCGTATTCGGCGGCGGAGTGGCGAGACGGTGCATTGAATGCAATTGAAGGCATTACCAAACGAAAGCATCTTCCCATTGTGGTTGGCGGAACGGGATTGTATGTTGCCTCGCTCGTCGATAATTTGATTTTTCCAAACGTGGAACCGCATCCGGCATTTCGAAAAACGTACGAAGCAAAATCGTTGGATGAACTTGTGGCCATGCTTTTGATCCTTGATCCAGGATCGCGCGAGATTGTTGATCTTCGGAACAAACGTCGCGTTATCCGAGCGCTTGAAGTGGCGACGTTTACCGGAAAGAAATTTAGCGAACTTCGTGCAAAAGGTGATCCGGTTGTGGATGCGCTCCAAATCGGGATTCGATGGACCCCGGAAGAACTCCGCGAACGGATTAGCCGGACGGTCGACAATATGTTTGAGCGAGGCCTGGTTCGTGAAGTGCAAGAGATCCTGAAAGACGGCGTGAACGAACGATCGCCAGCGCTTTCTGCGATCGGGTATCGCGTGGTTGTGGATCATCTGAAGGGAAAGATGACGCTTGAAGATGCGGTGAAACAGTTTAAACAGTTGACGTGGCTCTATGCCAAGCGTCAGATGACATGGTTTAAAAAAGATCAGCGCATCCATTGGGTCACGAGCGACACGGAAGCGATTCAACTGGTCGGGGAGTGGGTGATGAAAAATGGGACGTAGGGGCGTCGTTGCGTCGTTGCGTGGGAATGTGACTTATCGCGCCTTTACGCGATGACGTCCTTTGATTGACAACCCGTCCGATTTCGTTAGGATGTTGCTGAAGTCGTCCTTTCGACTGGAGGTAAAGAAGATGGGTTGGCCAAGCAGGCTCGTATTAGTTCGACACGCGGAATCCGAAGGAAACATCATCCCGCCGGACGAACGCGCAAAATCTCCGTACGCGACGCACAAGCTCCCGCTCACGGCACGCGGACGGAAACAGGCGGAAATCACCGG
>JAHFIK010000041.1 GCA_023246415.1 Candidatus Uhrbacteria bacterium | reverse complement strand
GAAAGGAACGCCTTAAACGCTTCCGGTCGGGGCACCACATCTCCGGCATTCAGGCGATGACTCCCGATCTTTTCAATATCATCTGGCGCAATCACAAGCGAATCGCCTTTGAGGAGCCCGTGATCCAAGATAACCATGGCGCTCACCAGTTTGGTCAGCGACGCGATCGGCCGCTTCACGGTTGATTGCCGTGAATAGAGAACCGATCCGCTCCCCATATCAATAACAACGACCGAAGGGGCCGTTGTTTTGACACCAATGGTGTCGATTTTCACTTTTTTCGGGGCCGTTGGCGTCTGGACATTTGCCTCAGCTGTTGGCTGAATACGCTCTGGAATCGCATTCCGGTTCGGATTCGATTTCATGGCGATCGCGCCAAGGATTGCGGCAAATTCGTACAGCGTCATACAACGAGATCGTCGGTGGGAGCTATTGTAGCAGAATCGGTACTCGTTGCGCCCCCCTTCGCAAAGCCTTCGGGGGGCAAGTCGGTTGTTGCGACTTCGACGGAATTTGGAATTTGGAATTTGGAATTTGTGGACTCGGACGCATCTCCAGCTTCTTCCGAATCCTCATGACTCATCACTCGTGACTCGCTCTCCCCCTGCTGTTGCGTCGCGATATTTTCTTTCGTCTCCTTTACTTCTTCAATCTGCGATGGCTGTTCGAGATCCTTGAGAACATCCATGACATTCTCGTGTCCGCGCAACTCATCGTATTTCGGAAGTTCTTCAACGGACTTCAAGCCGAGGTGACGGATGAAATCGAAGGTCACCGCGTATACCGGCTGACCGAGACGCGTATCTTCTTTTTCTTCAATGAGGCCGCGCAGTTCGAGGTTGCGAAGAATGATTGAGGAATGCACCCCGCGAATCTGCTCGAGTTCCGGGCGCGTGAGGGGTCCGCGATACGCGAGGATCGTAAGTGCCTCGAGCGACGCACGCGTCAGTTCTCCGGTGACTTCATCGGTCGCAACTTTCTTGACCGCATCAACATGTTCCGGGCGTGTCACGAGCTGAACATCGTTCCCCACTCGCTGAAGCATGATCGAAGAAGACGCGAGCCGCTCATCGAGCTGGGTCAGTGCCGCATCAACATCCTCCACAGATGCTCCGGAGAGCTCTGCGAGACGTTTTGTGCTGAACACTTTTGCTCCAGCAAAGAGGATGGCTTCAAGGGTGAGGTCGAGGGTCATAACGCAGAATTTGGAATTTGGAATTTGGAATTTGGTTCTTCTGTACGTCATTCCAAATTCTAAATTCTAAATTCTAAATTCCTTCACTCATACAAATTCAATCTTCAAATCCGCGAGGCGGTCGAGGTCGTGTGCCGCAATCTCAATCTCTTCGAAGAGATTTGCCTGATCGACTTTGATCACGCGCTGCTTTACGAGTTCGAGCAGGGCGAGGAACGAGACGACGCGCTCCTGACGATCTTTTGCGTGCGCGATGAAATGCGAGAATGTTGTTTTTGTTTTTGACCGTAACCGATTCGCAAGCTCCGAAATCTTCTCCTGAATCGTGATAACACGACGCACTGCGGCTTGCGGCAATTGGACAATCGGGGTCAGTCGCGCAATCACGCGCCCCATCACCTCTTTCAGGGTATCGACCGTGACACTCGGCGGGGGCGAGAATGTCTTTTCCAGCGATCGCACCGGACGGCGATCCCGCGCGTACGACACGAGCCCTTCATTCCACCGGACTTCAATCTTCCGCGCGGCATCCACGAACCGCTGATACAGACGTAATTGCGTGGCGAGATCCGGACCTTCATCAAGGACCTCTTCATCCAGATTCGGGATGAGCAAACGAGATTTTAAGAAGACGAGCTTTGCCGCGATCACCAAAAAATCCGCAAGCTCTTCTGCCGGAATCTTCCCCTTATTCGTATTGAGATACTGCACATACTGCTCTGCCACGGCCGCGAGGGAGATCTCTGTAATATCAAGCTCCTCCTTCTCCACAAGCTGGAGGAGGAGGTCGAGCGGCCCTTCAAATTGGTCAACCCGAAACACCGTGGGCATGGTCTATAGAGTAAGCGATGGGGGGTCAGGACGGAAGGGGGAAATGCCTAGAAACCTTGACATTTTCAATAAAAAATGGTAACAGTCCCGGTGCAGATTCAAATCCATCCCTTCGTATCATGCGAAACGGGATGCGATTCGAGCAGGAGAAACAAACGTGAACGTCCAGCAAATTGAGGCAATCCTTTCGCTCATTCGGCAATTGAATGGAATCCAGAGAGTCTCCGGCGTTGATCTCGCAACGATTCTGAAGCCAGCCATCCGCGAGACGTCGATCCTCGAAAAAGTTGTCGACCATGCGGAACAATTCAAACAGACCGTGCAGGCTGCAATTGATTCGCTCCTCGCCGATATCGTTGGTGCGACATCCAATGCGTGTATCGTTTTGGAGCGAACATCCGGAACGCTTGAATCACCGAAAAAGACACTGGTTGTCATGGATGTTTCCGCGTTCCATCCACGAACGATCACGACAACGGACTTCTCGGATTATTCGTGCTCATTCGTCGTTGATCTCGTCAACCACGTTGTCCTCATGACTATAAACGGGGGACGAGAAATTGCGTTGCCACTCGATAGCAGCAATTACGCCATTACTCAGAATGGCCAAGATAACGTCAGAGCATTTCCAAAATCAAACACCGCGGTCCTCTACGCCAGTCAGCAATCAATCAAGCTCTCCATCGCCTCGGACAGCGTCCAGATCTATTGCGGACTTGGCCATCCCCTAGCCATTCAAATCGACTAAATCGTCACGAGACGATCACCCTCCTCATAGAGACATCTTTGCTCGCCACTTGGCGTGCGAGGGTGTCTCTATTGAATTTAGAGCGCAGAGCACATGGCACAGAGCACAGGCTGATCCGGTATCAGCCCGTGCTCTGTGCCATGTGCTCTGTGCTCTCATCAACATGCCTAGCTATCTTGACATTCTCTGCAGGATCTGCTATGCTCTTCGGTCTTGATTTTCCGCCCAACCCCGGTTGGACGGCTCGATTTCAGGCAAAACAACAACACCGAAAGGAAGGGTCGAATGAACCTCAACAACATCAAAGGACTCATCAATGCTGCAGATCAACTAAGCGAGATCGCGAATCAGGCAACCACGATACAATCGCTCGCCTTTACTCTCGTTCCACGACATTTGGATACCGATAATTATTCGCATCGCAATTCGGAGCGAGCTAAAGCACTGCGAAATGCCGCGCTCATCTACTTAGGCGATCTCATCACAGAAACCAAAAGTGCATACCTCGTCCACGGCCGCCATATCTCTGGAAGCGGCGAACTCCGTACCGATTACGGAGCGATGATCACAACGATCTCGTCATACGTGGAACGCAAAATCGGCCTCGGTAAACAGGTCATGCACGGTTCCACGGAAGAACGAATTACCGTCACAACGGAAGTCGGCACCTCCGAAAATGACATCCGGGTGAATGTTCTTTGCGATCAACACGAGCTCTTGAATCTCAATCCACTGTACGTTGATCAAGAGCCGATCCCCGGTCACATGCAACTCAATGACCGAGACTATTTCAGAGCGTTTTCAACATTTGAAGCTGCCATGGATTGGGCTCGCAAATACGTGATGACTCCCGAGTCGGTCCATGACTTGACCGGCTTCGGCCATCCGGCAATCATCGAACCCTGGTGGTACCCAAAAAGATAGATCGACCTCAGCACCCACATGGAAAGCATTCGCGCTTCGTCCGTGCGGGTGCTTTCTATTTTTAGGGCATCCCCCTTCGCTCCGCTGATGCGGAGCTTCGGGGGACTGGCCTATATATCAACCCGTCCCCCGAAGCTCCGTCCGACGGAGCGAAGGGGGATGCTCTAATCTCTAAATATTGACTTTTTCGCCAAATTTGCTTAGAATCCGAGCCATGAACGTCGCCCTTTTTCTCAATCCAATCGACATTCACGTCCGCAACGCATTCGGCAAACGGAAAGGAGCCTACTACGCACAGCTCGCAACAACGCTTGGAGCTCGATTCCGCGTCAACGGATTTCGAGTCGCCTGGCTCATCAACGGAACAGACACGGATCGGAACGTACCGGATTTCTCTTCGTTGTCTCCGGATCTGCCCATCATCGGCTCTGATGCCGACGATGCCACGAACCGCGATGACATTGATGACTTCGTGCTTGTTTCGCCGCTCTCGTTCAACGAAACACTGAGTCATCACATGTCCGATCAGGTCGTCGAAGGCCTCCTCGAGCAACTTGGACCCGTTGAACACCTCGCGGTGTGCGGTTTCAATGATCGCTCCGAAGTCGAGCAGTTCGCTCGCGTCGCAGCGGCTTCGTCGCAGATCAACGCAGTCGATGTCCATGAGGATCTGACGGAACTTGGACTGACCGATTCCATGGTCGCACAACTGACCGCACGTCCAACAGAGCGTATCGCGCCGTTCCTCTTGGAACTCGAAGCGAATCACCCAGACGACGCCGCGATCAAACGGATCTACAACACGGAGTATCGATTCCGAAGTCGCAGGCCATATCGCCAGCAGATCCTCCCGCTCGAACAATATCTCGAACGGACCCGATCTCACATGGCTCAAGTGGCGTGAAGTCCAACGTTATTTATACCTATCGCTAGGGATGCACATGTCGTGCATCCCTATTGCGTTCTTTAGAGCACAGTACACAGAGCACAAGGCACAGGCTGATTTCGGTCAGTCTGTGCCTTGTGCTCTGTGTACTGTGCTCTCGCGGGTTGACATTTTTGAAAATTCTGCTTAAATCCGAACCATGAATGTCGCTCTTTTCATTCACCCTGCGGATACTTACATTCATCGCGTGTTTGGAAGCACCAGAAAGGCAGACTACTACAGAGCACTTGGAACCGTTATTGAAACACGATTTCGTTCGTCGAAGTGGGGCGTGTATTGGCTCCTCCATGCCGACCCCTCCCATCGGGACAAACCGGACTTCTCGTGCATTTCCGACAATCTGCCGATTGATTTCGCGAACGATACATTTCTGATTTCGCGCGTCACGCTCGAAGAATCAGAAAACGGAACGCAACGGCAAGATTTTACGCCCATCCTCGATCGGTGCCGCAACATTGAACGCATTGCGGTGTGCGGATTCCACGATCGAATGGATGTCGATGCATTTGCGAATGCCGCACAAACATACGGCATGCAGCCTATTGTCCACGATGACCTTACGGACGCTGGCCTCAACGAACTCACGCTTGATGCGCTCACGACAAAGCCGGGTGAAATCACGATTCCGTTTCTCAAACTGGCGTTGACCGCACCGCTCGATCGAGGTCCTGAATTTCGAACGCAATACATCACTGAACACGACTATCGCGCAAAACGCGCCTGGCGCGCCATCGTTCCGTGGTACAGCAACTTCATCAGAATCCACACCGACGTTGCCGTGGCATAACCGCCAGGGAACCCGGACTCGCTCCAAAGGGGACGCACGACTCGTGCGCCCCCTTCTGCGTTTTAATGGCGATCGGCTTTTGGCTTTTGGCTATTGGCCGCTCAAAAATGACTGCGCAAAAACATCTCTTATGTCATCCCGAACCGTTGCATATCTGGATCCGCAGGAAGCCGGTGAGGGATCTCAGGAAGTGTGCGTGACGCTTTCTGAGATCCCTCAGGCTTCCTGCAATGATCATCTCGCATTGGTTCGGGATGACATCAAAAGAGACTTCGACGATCGTCGAAGTCTCTTTTTTATTTCATTCAATATTCTATCTCTCTGGCCAAAAGCCGAAAGCCAATAGCCATAAGCCCCCTATGCCTTCAGTCGGATATTCGCTTCGGCGAGCGCTTTTGCCGGGAGCGGACTTGGCGCGTCCATCATCAAGTCGCGCGCGTCACCGGTCTTTGGAATCGGGATGACTTCGCGGATGTTCGGCTCGTTCGCAAGGATCATGACAATGCGGTCGACGCCTGGCGCGATGCCACCATGTGGAGGAGCACCGTATTCGAACGCTTCCAGCATGTGTCCGTACTGTGTCTGAATCTCTTCTTCTGATGCGCCCATGATTTCAAACACGGTCTTCAAATCCTCCGGGCGATGATTTCGAATACTGCCGCCGCCGACTTCATAGCCATTCAGAACGATATCGTATTGCGCGGCAAGAATGGAACCAACATCCCGCTTCTCGCGAAGCTGTTCCATGTATTCCGGCTGCGGCGCACTGAACGGGTTATGTGTAAACGTCCACCCGCCATTCCCATCCTGCTCGAAGAATGGAAAATCAATCACCCAGCAGAAGGCGAGGAGGTTTGGATCATTCTTATCTTCACGAAGGTCTGGCTTGTCGCTGTTATACTTCTCCATGGCTTCCTTATAGGTCAACCGTGGGAATGGAATCTGCTGGATGCGCTTTTCCGGAGCGGTTGCCTTCACCATGTCGATCATCATCTCTTCAACGAGCTGAAGCACATCCTCCTGCTCGACGAAGGACATCTCCATATCTAGCTGAGTGAATTCTGGCTGGCGATCCCCGCGCTGGTCTTCATCGCGGAAACACCGGGCGATCTGGAAATACTTTTCCATCCCGCCAACCATCAACAACTGCTTAAACTGCTGAGGTGATTGCGGAAGGACGTAAAAGTTTCCCGGATGCAATCGTGACGGGACAATAAACTCACGTGCGCCTTCCGGCGTTCCCTTGGTGAGATACGGCGTCTCAATCTCACAGAACTGACGCGCGTGCAGGAAGTCACGGAACCGCGTAATGATCGCATCACGCAAGCGAATGTTCTTCTGCATGCGTTCGGTGCGAAGGTCGAGATAGCGATACTTCAAACGAACTTCTTCATTGATGCCGCTCGTATCTTTATCCAATTCAAACGGCGGGGTTTTTGCTCGATTCAAAATCGCAATCGACTTCGCCAAAATCTCAACGGTTCCGGTCTTAATATTCGGATTAATCGATTTCGCATTTCGCGCAACGACCTCTCCCTGAATTTCAAGGACGAACTCCGAGCGAATCTCCTTCATGAGCTCGTGTTGTTCTGCGGGAATTTCTGCGGGCACCATCACAACCTGAACGATCCCCGTCCGATCCCGAAGATCGACGAAGATGACTTTTCCCATATCTCGACGGCTATTCACCCAGCCGCAGAGGCGTACGGACTTACCGACGCTTGAGATCGTCTCTGAGATAAGCGTTCGTTCCATAGATAAACAAAAGTTTGCGAGTTTGCGAGTTCACGAGTTTGCGGGTTGAGGGATGAACCCGTCAACTCGCTAACCCGCTAACCCGTTTATGCTTATTGTTGAGCCCCTACAGTAACCCCAAGCGTGATTTCCTGTCCATCCTTTCCGGTCATGACCGCGATCAGCTCGCCGCCAAGATGCTTTGACACCTTAAATGTGCCCCGATATTCATTTTGAACGCCAGAAGCCGTGAGATCCGACACCTTTTCCTCCGGAAGGACCCCTGTATGCGACGCCGTGGACGGTTTGAGATACAGCGCCCCGCCCGTGACCCCGGTCGCACGCACGGTCACCGGAATCGTTGTGCCCGGCTTTGCCTGATACATCCCGGAAACCAGTTCCATCGCCTGCGGAATGACCGCCATGATAAACGGCTTTTCGCCAGGGATCATTGGCTGGCAGGTTGGTGCGGTTCCGTCCGTTTTCGGCTGACACACGAACCCCCATGCGCATCGTTCATTTTCGCCGCCGCACGTCTCGCCTTGATTTTTTACGATCGCGGGCGGCCGTGTATCTTTGATACATACCCCTTCTTCCGCAGCCCAACGATCTGGCGTGACGCTGCACACAAACCCTTCTCCGCACGGAAGAATCATCGGACCACCACATCGTGACCCTGCTTCCCCGAGCGTCGTATCACGACGGATCATCTTTCGGTGTACGCCGTTCGGGATCAATGTCACGAGCAACGCAGATAGCACGAACATGAGCACCGCGGAAACCGTCACGACCATGATCAATATTGGAAGTCGTGTCCCCGGCTTCTTCTTTTTCTTAAAGGGATTCTTAAGCATATGTCGGCATTGTATCGAAAATGAAAGAAGATGGATAGCTTAAGGCGTAAACGGCGAACCGTACGTGGTACCTGTGGGCCGTGCGATCACCGTTTGCGAGTGATCTCACGCAAAAAAAAGACGAGACCCCCAACCAGACAACCCGGTTGGGGGCAATGCGATCATCACAGAGACGTCGCCGAGATCACGGATCTGCCGTGAATGAGTTTACAAACACCTGTTTGGAGGGATGGAATTCCGCATCCGTGAGCTGGCGGTTCCCTTCGAGAACGACCATGTCTTCTGCGTCCGACGTAATCGAGACAGCATACACACCGCTGGTCATTTCACCTGGCGCATCTTCCGTTGCGCTCACATGTAAACACAGCGTTGTATTCAGCATCATCGTTGTCGGAACGTTGAATGCGTCATTCATCGTTGCGACCGCGAACGTCATCGACGCATTTGTTGCATTTGCGGTGACGGGCAATTCAACGGGTCCGTCAATCGTCACATTCGTCTCCGCATTCAACAGACGAATATTTGTAAAATAGTTCGTCCCCTTCGAGCCAATGAGCCACGAGCCGCTCATCCCCGAAAAGTGAAATGTCAGCTGAACCACTTCGAGAGCGGTCCGTCCGATAAACATCGGCGAGAGCACGCACCCGACAGATCCAAGCATCACGGCCGCATCTGCGTTCCCAGCTGATACGGTAAACGGTGGATGTGCCGGATCAAATCCCGCATCCCCCTCCGTCCCAATCGATCCATCCGTTGCGGACGGACTCGTTGACGATGCCTCCGATTTTCCACCGCAGGCAAAAAGCACAAGCGCGCAGATTGCGATTCCACAGACCCGTTCCATTCATCCATCCTTTCTAACCACATTTTGAAGGTCCTCAAGGAGAACCGAAAAATAATCCGCCTGAACTCAGACGACCTCTGAACACAGAGATCCCTTCAATACCATTAAAAAGGCGACCTTGTCAAGCTGACTGGATAACCCATTTGACCGCCCCTGCCGCTGAGAAGACGGATGACACCCCTTCATCTCATCAGCTCCCCGATGGTCCGCATCCCATGCGGTTCTCGAAACAATGGCGTTTGGCGAATGAATCCAAAAATCAATTCTGACGCATCAATAAATGACTGCGACGTCCCGCTTAACAGGAGCGATGCTGCGATTGGCTCCCGGCGTAAAAAGCGCGCGATCATCAAGGCCTGAGGAACAACATATCCTGCATTTGGCTCCATCGCACGAATGTCACGATAACAATCCACATGGACGACCGACCCGTCCCTCGCCAATTGGCGAAATTCCCCGTCGTTCAATTCATCATGGCAAAGCGCACACCGAGCAAGCTGAGGTGCGAATCCGATCCGATCAAGAAGCTTGAGAGACGCTCCGGCAAACAGCAGACGCGACCGTTCTCGCGACGGCTCTGCCGGAAGAGATTCCACCGACTTCAGGACTTCCTCAAGGAGCGCGTAACAATCCGGATCGACGATTCCCGGTCGCTGTAATGCAATGAAGAGATCAAAGAATGCGCCAACAACCGCAAGCGCCCCGAGCCGAGCACGAAGCTCGCGATGATGCGCAACAACCCGTGCGACGGCGATTTTATCAAAATGCGTTCCGCGGGCGATCATCAAATCCGCTTCCATCATCGGCACCAGATGTCCGCCCTGTTTTGCCGTCCGCGCGCTCGCGCCACGCGCAACCCCTTCCAGCAACCCATGCTGCTTACCATAACAAACAATCCGACGATCATGCTCGCGGAATGGCTCACTCTTCAGGATAAAGACGTGATCACGAAGATAGGGCATCTCAAGTGCGTGGTACGTGGTGCGTGGTGCGTGGGTAGATCTCTAAGGAGTCCTACGCACCACGCACGACGTACCACGCACGGCTCTACCTCTTCCTGGACAGCCACGTCTCCAAAATCGTTGACGCGGCAAGATCATCCGAGTATCCGGAACGCCCAGCATCGTGCGCGAGGCGTCCGCCGAGGACTGACGTCATCATTTCATCTTCTGTTTCAACCGTCAGATCGCCCGCAGACGCACGAAGCATCCCAATAAAGTGCTCGACCTCTCTGAGCTGATCGTTCTGTGCGTTTGGATCACGTAACGATCGCGGCAACCCAATGACCAGCATGGTCGCACCTTCTTTTTTTGCACTCGTCAAAATTTCCCGGATCACCTGCGCATCATCTTTCCGTTCCAAAATGCCCCAGGGAGAAGCAATCCCTGATTCCGTATCGCCAAGGGCGAGACCGACTCGTTTTGCACCGTAATCAATACCGAGGACTCGCATAGAAAGATAATCGTTTCGTAAAACTAACGTTTTCAGAAATAAGAATGGCGATATGGCTTCATGGCTACATTGCTGCTAGATGCATACGTCGCTTAGAACAGCAATGTAGCCATGAAGCCATGTCGCTTTTTTTATCTTGCCCGGCTCTAAACATCCGGCCACGGGGTAATCAGATCACTCCCCTTATCGGTAACCGCGAGTGTGACTTCAAAGTGGGCACTTGGTTTTCCATCCGCCGTCACGATCGTCCATCCGTCATTCAACTGTTTAATCTTCCATGTTCCCAGCGCCACCATCGGTTCAAGCGCGAGGACCATTCCCGTTTGCATGATGACATGCGGCGCTCGCGGTTCACGATAATTCGGAATCTGCGGATCCTCATGCACCTTATGACCGACGCCGTGCCCAACGAGATCGCGCACGATCCCATATCCCTTTGGGGCAATATAATCTTCAATGGCCGCACCGATGTCACTAATCGGCGCTCCGGCGCGAACCGCTTTGATTCCCCGCCGCAACCCTTCACGCGTCGCCTCTGAAAGCGCGCGCACGCGCGGATCAACGTTACCGACACACACCGTCGTCGCCATATCCGTACAGAGTCCCTTATACCAGCACCCAATATCCAGTCCGACGATATCACCGTCCTTGATGACCCGCGCAGGGACCGGGAGGCCATGAACGACCTCGTCATTAATCGACACACAGAGCGCACCAGGATATCCCGGATCGCTTGGAGAAATACGGTAGTTTAGAAATGATGGCGTTGCGCCACGGGCCTTGAATTCATCCAGGGCGATCTGATCCAGCTCCTCGCTCGTCGAACCAGCCACGCACGCCGCCCGAATCTTCCGAAGCGTTTCGGACAAAATAACGCCGCCTTCCTTTAAAATGGCGATTTCTTGAGGGGTTTTGATGAGAGACATGACTAGGAGGGTAGACGTTTAGGCTCGAAACGGCAAGA
>JAHFIK010000073.1 GCA_023246415.1 Candidatus Uhrbacteria bacterium | reverse complement strand
CCGCCGCACGGAGTGCCACCTGGTATTCCATCGATCGTCGCTCTACCTGTGCGTCGGTACTCGCAATGGCGTGCTGGATGTTCTGCACAAGGATCGTCGCGTTATCCGCATCAAGCCAAAACGCCGGATCGGCGCTCGACGCCCCGGTCACCACCTGTTCAGAAGGCACACGCTCAAGGAGTCGCGCTCCGGTGCTCACATTCACGATGTTTGCCGTAACGCCCGTCATTCCGTGAATCTTTTTTTCAACATCCGGTTCAATGAGCGGGCCGCCATAGAGAACGAGGTCTGCTCGCTTCAGCAGATCCGTATCAAGATGAAGATCATCACCTGGACCACGAACGCCGTCATGCAGTGAGACGATCAGCTGAACCACTTCAATATCGTCTCCTCCAATCGCCCGAGCAATTTCACCAAACGGTTCAAGCGTGACGGCCACAACTTTTTTTGACGATATCCCCGCATGCGGTGCCGCGATAGACCGCAAATGATCATACGCCATCCCAAACAACGCGATGACAAGAAGCGCAAACGCACTGATTGTTGCGGTATGAAAGACAATGAATGACCCATGATGCTTTGCCATTTCAACAGCATGATATCAGGGTCTCCACGAGATGGTGAACAAAGAAGCGCCGCCAGACCCGGAGAACGGATCGGCGGCAAGGGAGAAAAAGAATCACACGTTTTTTCGTTTTTTGGTTGATGCGTCAGCCGCGGATGGCTCGCTGAGGCAATAGGTTCCGCTCCGATCCGTCGTTTGGATGGATCCTGGACGTACCGTTGGCGGCTCATCGCGCGGTGAGCGCGCGTGATCAACGGGGGACCGTGAGAACGGATGAGTACACGGAATCCGTGACGCCAACTGTTCCAACGTTGCTCTTGGCACAATGACCTGGCCATCGCGCGAGACGGACTCCGACCGTCGAAGGTCCATGAACGAGGACCGAGTCGGAGGAACCGTTGAATGCGGCTGAGATAAACCACGACGCGACGCGTCTGGTTCGTAGTACGGACTCAATTCGCACTGGCGATTCGTGCAAGCGAATCCGCGAATGAACCCAGTACAGGGCCGTTCATGGCGTTGATCCATCGGTGGCTCCTCGGCGCGTTATCGGTTTCTTATGTAAAGTAAAGGTTCATAGGGGAACGCTATCATAGGAAACACCGTTTGTGGAGACAGGACCCATGACCCCCGTCGCATCATGGCGAGTTGATTCGCGATCACAAGAGTTCCTACGGAAATGATATACTTTTGTGAACATGGATCTCTTTACGCAACTCGCTGTCATTGTTGGAATCGCTGCGATCGTTTCGCTTGTGATGTTACTGTTGCGTCAGCCACTCATTCTCGGGCATATCATCACCGGCATCATCGTCGGCCCCATGGTCCTCCATATCGTAACTGCAAACGAAACGATTCAGGTCTTCGCGCACCTTGGAATCGCTTCGCTCTTATTTATCATCGGATTAAGCCTCCGACCGTCCGTCTTGCGCGAAGTCGGACGCGTCTCGCTCCTTGCCGGACTCGCCCAAGTCATTTTTACCTCGCTTGCCGGATTAATCATCGGTCTTTCGTTCGGTTTTTCACTGACCACCAGCCTCTATCTCGCCGTCGCGTTTACGCTCTCGAGCACGATCATTGCGACGAAATTGCTTCAGGATAAGCACGACGTCAACGCGCTTTACGGAAAAATCGTCATCGGCATGCTCCTCATTCAAGATCTCGTCGCCATGCTCGCCGTGATCCTGATTACTGCGAGTGCCGCTGGTGGAGGAACCGGATCCGCACTCATCGGCCTGGGACTCAAAGCAGTCCTACTTGCCGCCTCGCTCATCCTCGTCAGTCAGTACGTTCTTCCTGCGCTCACGCCGGTCTTTGCCCGGTCGCAAGAATTCCTGTTTCTGTTTGCGGTAGGGTGGGGAATTGGAACAGCGGCCATCTTTTACGCATTCGGACTCTCCATTGAATTAGGAGCATTGGCCGCCGGCGTTGCACTCGCGTCTTCACCATATGTCTTTGAGGTGACGGCGAAAATGCGGCTCCTGCGCGACTTCTTTATCATCATGTTTTTCGTCCTCATGGGCTCGCAGCTCACCTTTGTTGATCTCGGGAGCGTCATCTGGCCCATCGTCGCCTATGCAGCCTTTGTCCTCATTGGAAATCCGATCATCATCATGGCCGTCATGGGAACCATGGGATATGGAAAACGGACAGGGTTTCTCGCGGGGATTTCAATGGCGCAAGTCAGTGAATTCTCACTCGTCATGGTGCTTCTCGGCATTCAAGCCGGACATCTCTCGGCAACGGTCCTCCCCATCGTGACGGCCGTTGGAATTATCACCATTTCACTCTCAACCACCGCGGTGTTGCGCGGTGATGCGCTCTATCGATTTTTTGCCCCGGTGCTCGGCATTTTCGAACGCCGTCATCCAAAATCAGAACGCACCGTTATCGAGCGGTATGACGCCATTCTCATCGGTTGTCATCGCGTCGGAAATGATTTTCTTCCATCGATCCTAAAACTTCGCATGCCGTACGTCGTCGTTGATTTCGATCCGCATGTCATTGCAGAGCTCTCGCATCGCGGCGTCCATGTCCGATATGGCGATGCATCCGACAACGAATTTCTTGAAGCGATCAATATCGCAAAAGCAAAGGTGATTATTTCGACCTCGCCGGATTTTGAAACAAGCGAATTCCTCGTGAACAAGGTAAGAAAAACAAATCGGACGTCCGTCATTGTGGTGACCGGTGAACGTATCGAGGATGCCGAACGTTTGTATGCGGCTGGGGCCTCGTATGTCGTCATGCCGCACCATGTTGGCGGAAACTATGCCGCGCAGCTCATTTCCCGATATGGCGGTGATGATCGCAAATTCGCCGATGAGCGCAGCCGACATCTTGAGCATCTTCGTGAACGGCATCTCTTGACGCACCCGTTAGAGCATCGGGCCTAGTCAGACGCATCCGTTGACGTCCGTTCGCACCGGACGTACACCTGAAGTGAGTCATTTAATACATTCACACCATCCTTATGCACGTCAAAGACCTCATGGAGACTGACGTCATTACGATTCGGGAAACCGCCCTGCTCGAAGACGTCGTTCGTCTCTTGCACGAAAAAAATATCAGCGGCGTTCCGGTGGTCAACGAGTCCAATCAGCTCGTCGGGATCGTGTCGCATCGCGACCTGCTCCGTATTCTGTTTCCGTACTACGACAGCTACTATAAAGCACCGGAGCTCTATTCAGATTTTGACATGCGCGAATGCAAAGCGGCCGAAATCCGAAAGATGCGCGTGTCACGGTTCATGTCCGAACCGACATATACCACACACCCGGACACGCCCATTCTGCACGCGGGCGGACTCATGCTCGCACGAAGCATTCAGCGTCTTCCCGTCCTCTTAGGAGGGGAGTTGGTCGGCATCGTGACGCGAAAACAGATTCTGCGGGAGATTTTTAAAAAGAATTTTGATCTGGAGTAGTGGGTAGAAAATGGAAAAGTGAAAATGAAAAATGGTCTCTAGCGCCATTTTCCATTTTCACTTTTCCATTTTCTTATGTAGCCGCCTCCAGATCCCCCTGCGTAAATCATCGAAAAAGCGGGGACCTTGACTGGTCGGAAAAATCGAGTTATATTTTTGCCCCTTCGGAGACCTTCCGTCTTCGATGCACCTTCTATCATCAACACACACACGAAGAGGCAGATTGCATGCACACGGACGCCCTGTCACCGAACCCAACAACGACGACACACGCCC
>JAHFIK010000040.1 GCA_023246415.1 Candidatus Uhrbacteria bacterium | reverse complement strand
ATTGACTCACGGTCACCTCTCCTCGTACCATACATCAGAAATCAATATTTTCCTCAACGATCATAAAAATGAACACTATGTATCTGAAAAAGACACGTACGATTGGGTCTGCGATTGCACTCATGCTGGTGATCCCAACGCTCGCCGCTGGATGCGCTTCCTCAAAGACAACGCCAGTTCAGCCAACTCCGTCAGGCGCATCTCAGGGACAGCCATCGACGAATAGCGGCTCGCCGTCTCCGTCTCCGGCCGGATCGGGATCGACGTCTGCATCTGGCTCCTATTCAGCATCCGAGGTGGCAAAACATGCCACGGCCGATGATTGCTGGCTCATTGTCGACGGGGGCGTGTATAACGTGACTTCCTTTGTGAATGAACATCCTGGTGGTCCGGATCGGATTACGAATTTTTGTGGAAAGGATGCATCTGCGCCATTTCATCAGAAACCAAATGGTCAACCGCACTCTCAACGTGCGAGTGATATCTTGAAAACGCTTCAAATCGGGACGCTTTCAAAGTAAGATAGGGGCATGAAAAAGAGGAATTGGATCAGATTCGCTGCGTATGCTTTTTTCGCGGCGAATCTTGTGGTTTCTGGGGTCATTTGGTGGCACGGCTCATCGTTTTACGTGCTCCACGCCTATCCGGGTTCCCTGTTTATCGCGTACGGCCGGTTGAGCGGACTTCTGCTTCAGCTCGCCTTGCTCATGGAGCTTGTCCTGATTGCTCGCATCGGACCACTTGAGCGCACCTTTGGATTCATGACGATGAATAAACTGCATCGTCTCGTTGGGGGATGGCTGGCCACGCTGATCATCGTTCATCCGCTCCTGCTCGTGCTTGGGTACGGGGGCTATGCGCCGGCAGACGCGTGGTCACAGTTCCTGTCCTTTCTGACATCATGGGAGGACGTCAGCCTCGCACTGTTTGGAACGATCGTGTTGCTCATCGCGGCTGTTCTATCAGCCCCGATGATTCGACGGCGGATGCCGTATGGAGTTTGGCATCTGTTTCATCTTGGGATGTATGTCGCGGCTGTCTGCGTCTTTTTTCATCAGATCGTTGCCGGCGATTTTAGCGGATCATCACTTGCGATTTGGTATTGGATTGCGGTCAACGCATTCGTCATCGGCGCGGTAACGATCTATCGTGTCTGTCTGCCGATTGGCCGTCTGTGGTATTACGGATTCACGGTGAGAGACGTGATCGACGAAGGTGAGGGGGTCACGTCAATTGTGATTACCGGACGTCATCTAAATCGATTTCGATTTGAAGCCGGGCAACATGCGAAATTAAGCTTTTTAAAACGGCATCTCTGGGCCCCGCACCCATTCTCCTTTTCCGCAGCCCCGAATGGAACATCACTCCGTTTCTCGATTAAAGCGCTTGGTGATTTTACAAAACGAATTCCAACACTCACGCCAGGGACGCGCGTGATCATCGATGGTCCGCTCGGGGCATTCACCGCCTCAAATGCCGAAACGAAAAAATTGCTCCTGGTTGCGGGAGGGATCGGCATCACGCCACTGTTTTCAATGTTCGCTTCTGCGTCATCATCGGAGCGCGATGTTACGCTTCTCTTTGCGGCACGAAATGCCACTGCGCTGACCTTTTTTTCAGAATTGCAGCACATGGTGGTGGCGCATTCGAATCTTCACGCCGTCTGTTTTATTGCAGAGGGGGAGGATCCTCCAGCAGCGCCCGGGATGGTGGTTCAGCACGGATTTATCAATGAGGTCGCGATTCGACGACTGGTTCCAGATGCGGCGGAACGCGATGCCTATGTCTGCGGTCCGCCGAAGATGATGGATGGAATAAATCAGGCCTTGCTCGCGATCGGGGTCCCGCTCCGACGCATCCATGATGAACGGTTTTCATTTTAGGTTGAGATACTCAACGGATTCGATTCGTGTTATCGTCATGTGCTGATGGAAAATCTCGAAGATACGGATTTGATTCGCGCATACGCCAATGGAGACGAGCGCGCATTTGAATTGCTCGTTTCGCGATACGTCGGACCGCTGTATCGCTTTCTATTTCGATTAGTTCGCAATGCGCAGACAGCGGAGGATCTATCTCAAGAGACATTCGTAAAAGTCTGGAAATCGCTAAAACGATACGATCCGTCAAAATCGTTTAAAGCGTGGATTTACGCGATCGCTCGCAATACCGCGCTGGATGCGCTTCGAAAAAAGGACCCGATGACGTTTACCGCCCTCGAGCGGGAAGACGCGAATGGAGATGATTTGAATCTCGCGATCGACGTCGAAGACACGCGTCCGCTTCCGGACGAGCTTGCTGCACAGGAGGAGACGGCGGAGGCGTTGGACCGGGCCATGGCGCACCTTCCCCCGAAACAGCAGGCGGTCGTCCTGCTTCATGATGCAGAGGGTCTGACGTTCCAAGAGATCGGGGATTCGCTCCATGAATCGCTCAATACGGTAAAAAGCCGCTATCGTCGGGCGGTAGAACGTTTGAAAATTTTGCTTAACACAGAGAAATAATATTTTATTGCCACCGCGTATGCACCAAATGCCGCAAAAGGACGTATTTACAGTGGGTATGCAATCGAATTCAGGGCTAGATCTTCCGGAAATTCCACTCCCGGATCATCTCTCGGACGGCGTCTTCGCCGCGATTTTGAATGCAAAAATGAAGCAGTTACGAAATCGGCTCTTACTGACCGGAGCCGCCTTTGTGGCCGTGACGACGTTTACGGTTTCTGCGATCTCGTCATTGATCGCAGAGCTGCGGATCTCTTCTTCGTTCCAGTATTTTCGATTGCTTTGGTCTGATTCCGATATCGTGCTTCAGCATGCAAAAGATTATCTGATGGGTGCGCTAGAAGTTATTCCTGTTGGTTCGATTATTTTGACGCTTGGAACCGTGTTGCTGCTTCTGGTGTTGATTGCGTACGGTCAGGCATTTTTACGCTCGCGCCATCAAGTGCATGCCCACGGGCGATTGATTCACGCCGCGTGATTTTACTAAAAATACTATTTCTATGAACGATCTCTTATCCTCGCGAACGTTTCGCATCGGCATCCTTTCATTAGGAGGGTTTCTCCTCTTGCTGATTGGATTCGCATTTGGCATTTCTGTCGGTGAACGGAAAGAGCGTCATTTCGCTGAGCGGAATCAAAATTTTCAAGGGATGTTTGTCCCGCGTCCGGAATTGATGATGCGGGGTGCGCTTCCGATTGGCCAAGTACCGCTCTCACCGGCGCATGGCGTCTTTGGAAAAGTCTTGACCGTGTCCTGGCCGAGTATCGTTATTGAGGGACCGGATCAGACAGAGCAGGAGGTGGTTGCGACTCAGGCAACACAAATTCGGTTGGGTCGCGGGGCAGCGAACGCAGATCAGATCCGTCCAGGAACAGTGGTCGCTGTGTTTGGGATCCCGAATGCGAACGGGCAAATTGAGGCGGAACTCATCCGTCTCTCATCAAGCGGCACAACAAGATAAAAAATCGTATGATCAATGCAGTGAGTATTAAGGGATTTTTAAAAAAGAAGAGCGTGATCGCGCTCATTCTTCTTCTCCTCGCGGGTGGCGGGTATGCCTGGTATCGCGCCTCGCACGGAACAACGCCGCCAAAATATATCCTGACGACGGTGACGCGCGGATCAGTGATCCAAAACGTGAGCGGAAGCGGTCAGGTCTCCGGCGTGCGACAGTTTGACGTGAAGCCAACCGTCTCGGCAAAGATTTTGAAAATTAATGTGAAGCCAGGGGATCAGGTGACGACCTCTACGGTCATTGCGGAACTGGATAAAACGGACGCGCTGAAGACCGTTCGTGACGCGCAGCAGTCTGTGCGGGATGCGGAATTATCGCTTCAGTCGCAGCAGCTCTCGTACGAAAAGCAGAAGCTCCCACCGGATGCGTCGGCGGTCCTTCAGGCGCAGAATGCGGTGAATCAAGCCCAGCGTGATTTGGATACCCTGATGCAAGGGGCGGACCAGAACGACATTGCGAATGCGAAGAAGGATATTCAGACACAGCAGGAGAATTCGAAATTATCGTACGATGGCGTACTGAGTGTTGGCGTTCGGAACGCGTATGACAATGCGGTCGGCTTGTTGAAGGGGGTCGCGAAATCAGCAAAGCAGGGCGTGCACGACGGTCAGCCGATCATTCAGTCGAACGATCCCACGATTTCAAACTTGAGTCCAAGCAAGCTCATTGAAGCGGTTGCGCTTTCCTACGGCATGGTGGACATGACGAATAAGCTCGATGCGGACTCGTCTGCACTCCCGACGACCGGTGCGGATCCGGCGAAGGTGGATGCGATCATGACAGAGGCGTCGGATGTTCTTGGGAAGTTGGTCCCGTATCTTCAGAAGTTGGATGACGCATTATTGAATACAGTTCCATCCGCGTCATATTCGGCGAGTGCGATTAGTACGTTGAAAGGAACGTTTGACGCAGATCTTTCTGATGCGAACTCGCGACTATCCGCGGTCATTTCTCAAACGCAGTCGATTAATCAGGCAAAAACATCGTACGCTACGACACTGATTTCGCTTCAGAAGGCACAGGATGCGCTCGCGAAGCTACTCGAACCGCCGAAAGCAAGCGATGTGACAGCTGCGAAAGAAAAATTACTTCAGGCGCAAACATCCTTGAAAGAATTGACGCAAGGACTGACCTCGGTTGATCAGCAGATTGCTTTGAATTCGCTCCAGCAGCGTCAGTCGGCGTTGGCGTCCGCCCGAAGCAAACTCGCAGACGCGCAAACGGCGCTCGGGGACTACAGCATCAAGGCACCGTTCCAAGGGGCGGTCGCAAATATCGCAGTCAGCGTTGCGGACCAGGCATCCCCATCGACCGCAATTGCAACGATCGTGACAACGGCAAAGATTGCGGAGATGTCTTTAAACGAAGTCGACGCCGCGAAGGTGGCAACTGGCCAAAAAGCGACATTGACCTTTGATGCGGTTCCAAATACGAGCGTGGCAGGTGTCGTGACGGAAGTGAACCCCGTTGGAACCGTCTCTCAGGGCGTGGTGAACTACAGCATTAAGATCGCCTTCGAAACGCAGGATGATCGGATCAAGGCGGGGATGAGCGTTTCCGCAAAAATTGTGACACTCGCGAAGACGGATGTCCTCACATTGCCGAACGGGGCGATCCATACCTCGAATGGTGTCTCGAGCGTCGATGTCCTTTCTGGAGTTGACGCCTCGAATGCGGCCGCGTTCACACAAGGGATTACCTCGGCAACGCTGCCGCAGTCGAAATCGATCGAGATTGGGATTGCGAATGATCAGGTGACAGAGATCACGTCCGGATTAAATGAAAATGACATTGTAGTCCTTCGGACGGTCACGACATCGAAGACATCGACCGCATCTAAGTCTTCATCTACCGGGATTCCAGGAGTCGGTGGCTTTGGTGGTGGCGCAGGCGGTGGAACATCGATTCGTCGAGCTGGTGGATAGTCGTCGACCGGTATGATGATCGATATTCGGAATATCACAAAGTCGTACACCATGGGAAAAGAGACCACGGAGGTCTTACACGGGTTGACCTTTGGCGTTGAGAAGGGGGAATTTGTGGCCATTACCGGTCCATCTGGATCCGGGAAATCGACACTCATGCACATCATTGGTGCATTGGACCAGCCAACGAGCGGGACGTATCTCTTAGACGGTGAAGATGTGTCCGCATTGCCCGCAGATGAGCTCGCGAAGATTCGGCGATCAAAAATCGGATTCGTGTTCCAGTCATTTCACCTGCTCGCGCGCGCGACGGTCCTTCGGAATGTTGAGCTCCCGCTTGTCTATGCGGATGTCCCGCATGCGGAGCGAGAACGGCGTGCCCGGAAAGCGCTCGAAGAAGCCGGACTGGATGAGTCGCGATTCATGCATCAATCAAATCAGCTTTCTGGTGGTCAGATGCAGCGCGTCGCCATTGCTCGTGCGTTGGTGAACAACCCGGCCATCATTTTGGCGGACGAACCGACGGGAAATTTGGATTCAAAGACCGGGGATGTGGTGCTCGAGACATTTCAGCGATTACACCGCGAAGGCCGGACGATTGTGCTCATTACACACGAGGGCTATGTCGCTGAGCATGCGGATCGCGTCATCGTGATCCGTGACGGCGTCATTATCGAAGACCGGAAAAGCGCAAAGGGCTATGTGAAGCCAGGGAAAAAAGTATGAAACTGATTGATTTAGCGGCAGAGATTTCATTTGGCGTTTCGTCGAATAAAGTTCGATCGGGATTAACGATGCTTGGGATCGTGATCGGGATCGCGTCCGTGATTGCGATGCTTTCGATTGGCGAAGGCACGAAGGCGCAGATCGAATCGAGTATCCAATCGCTTGGGTCAAACCTCTTAATTGTTTCTCCCGGGGCTCAGCGTGGGTTTGGCGGGGCGGCAAGCGCGGGGCGCGGAAGTTCGCAAACACTGACGCTTGAAGATGCGACGGCGATTTCAAGTGTTTCGGGGATTGCGGCAGTCTCACCAGAGGTCTCGAAGCGGTATCAGCTTGTTGCGAGCGGTAATAATACGAACGTACAGGTGATGGGGACGACGCCGGCGTATCTGAGTACACGAAATGTCGCAGTCGATAGCGGTACCTTTTTTGATGCAACGCAAGTGTCATCGCGATCAAAGGTGGTCGTGATCGGCCCGACCGTGCGTGATGATCTGTTTGGAACCGGTGCGAATCCGATCGGTTCAACCGTTCGAATTAATGGGATGGATTTTAGTATTATTGGCGTCACCGTGGCGAAGGGTGGATCTGGCTTTTCGAATCAGGATGATATGGTGTATATCCCTATTTCGACGATGCTTACATTTTTGAGCGGGGGAACGGCAGTCAGTAGCATTGATATCGAAGCCCAAACAGCTGATGGGATGACGGATGTGCAGTCCGCTGTAACGTCGCTCCTCTTGGAACGTCATAAGATTGCTGATCCGACACAGGCCGATTTTAGCATTTTGAATCAATCCGACATTGTCAGTGCTGCATCGAGTGTGACGGGGACGTTTACGATCCTGCTCGCGTCGATCGCGGGGATTTCGCTTCTCGTCGGCGGTATCGGGATTATGAACATGATGCTGACGACCGTCACAGAGCGAACGCGTGAAATCGGGTTGCGCCAAGCGATCGGTGCCGAGAAGGGGATTATTGTATTGCAGTTTCTTGGCGAGTCGATCCTTCTGACCGTTCTCGGGGGGATTATTGGGATCCTGCTCGGCTATGGGATTTCGCGGCTGATTACGCTCCTCAGCGGAACGACAACGGTTGTTCAATGGACGTCGGTTGCAATGGCGTTTGGGGTCTCAGCCGGAATTGGTCTTGTCTTCGGATATTATCCTGCGCGGCGCGCGGCGCGATTAAATCCGATTGAGGCATTACGTTACGAATAATATATTGATTCATTCATCTTACCTCTATGAAAAACAGTAATATCGTCATGCTCGTCATCGTCGCCCTCGTGGTTGGTGGAATTTCATTCTACGGCGGGACGGTTTATGCAAAGGGAAAGACAGCTCCCCAGGGGACGTCTGTGTCTGGTCGCTTGGGCGGAGCAAACGGGGGCGGAATGGGGGTCACCGGGGCGCGTGGATTTGGCGGACAAGGCCGAACGGCCGGTGGGTTTGTAAACGGTCAGGTTGTTTCAAAAGATGCCACAAGCATCACCGTCCAGACGGGCGGTCAGCCAGGCGGATCGACGGATGGGAGCGGCACGGGTTCAAAGATTGTCTTTTTCTCCGCATCCACAACCGTCTTTAAAATGAGTGCAGGATCGATGGATGATGTGGCGCAAGGAACGGATGTGATCGTGACCGGAAAGACGAATACAGATGGGAGCGTGACGGCACAGTCAATCCAGATTCGCCCAGCAGGCATGATGGGAGGCATCCGGCCGCAAGGCGCGCCAAGTGGTCAGCCAACAAATGGCGGATCGCAACCGTAAACGAAAGACGGAGACGAAAAACGCGCTCAATGACGTATTGAGCGCGTTTTTGAGTGCCTGAGGGTGATCTGTGTCGCGGGATGTTTGTTGAGGCGGGGCGCTCCGTTGAAGGTTGACCTTCTTTCTCCATGCTCGTACAGTGATTCGGTGTATGGCATTTTCATTCTCTTCATTTACGTTTACGGATGATGAGCTCGTCGAGATCCTCGAGGGGCTGTTGATGCGTGCCGTTGTGGAAGACGAATTACGCGAAGAAGAGGGGCTGGAAGCCGTGAGTCGCCATCCGCTCATTGAGAAGATTGGGATGATCGCAAAGATGAAAGGGATCGCGGTGGAGGGCGTCGAAATGAAGGTTGAAGATGAAATTTGGCGGCAGGCCTGGTACGCCATTACCGATGAATTCGCCTGGCGTCGAGCACGGGAAGAGACGATTGCGGAGCTTGGTGATCGGGCGCAGGGGATGCAGGAAGAACGGATCGAACATCTGGCACATCAGCGGTACGATCGACGATTTAACGAATACGTGGCCGAGATTGAACGGCTTTACGGCATCCGAGGGACGCCAAAAAAACGGACATGAGCACACGTGATGGGTGGCGCTACGCGATCACGCTGACGATGGTCGTCACGATGATCGGTGGCGGGTGCGCCTCGTCGCGAGCTGTTCCTCCATCACCTTCGACGATTCTGCAGACACAAACGGCTGGCGCTGATGCACCGGCCGTTGTTCGTGAAGTGGTTGCAGACGGACTGGTTCATGTGACGTATCGGTTCGGACCAACGCCGGATGAGTCGATGGATCTCTTTGGATTTAACCCGAAGCGGTTTGAGTTTAGCCTAAATGTGACGTCAACGCGTTTTACGATGAAGCGGTGGGGCGAGCTTGACCCGGCCGCGGTGGCGATCATGAATGGCGGATATTTTATGGATGATGGGTCGCCGTCCGGATTCGTGGTGCGTCATGGTGTTCGGATCGGAACCGCGCAATTTGATGCAGATAAGAGTGCGATCATCGACTTTACGGACGGTGTCCGGATTGTAACGGCAACGTCTTCATTACGTGATCGTTCGAAATACCAGACCGCATTACAAAGCTATCCCGTGCTGATGGCGAGTGGGACGCCGCGCGTCAAGAGCGACTCTGGAAAGGTTGCGCGTCGATCCATCATCGGCGTCGATGCGGATGGCATGGTTTGGATGGGCGTTGTTCCGGAAGCGGAGATTTCGCTCTACACGCTTTCGCAGATGCTTGATCAGACGAAGATTTCATGGGTTGATGTTGTGAATGTTGACGGCGGACCGTCGACAGGTCTTCTCGTGAGATCCGGGAAGACCGCGTGGCTTCACGAAACCGTCTTCGGCGTTCCGTTTGTGGTGACGGCGACACCTCGTTTATAAAAAAATCCGCCAGAGCGGATTATTCAGACGCGTGGTTGTAATTAGTTGTTATCTGCCGGAAACCCCTGGGGGGTGTCTTGGGTGATCGCGGTCTGTGCCTGAGAACCTGTGATCTTTGGATGCGATCCGGCAAGGCTTGGGACGGCGTAACTCAAATACACGCCCGCGCCAAGAATGAGGAAGAGGGCGATCCCCGCGATATACAGAAAAGACGTCCCATCTTCTCCGAGAATTTCTCCAAATCCATGAAGAAATCCGGCAATAATGAGGATTAAGAGGATGACGCCAACCGTCAGATAGAACATGTCGCCAGCGTAGCTGATTTTTAGATTTTTGGCAAGGGGACCCGTCATTGCTGAGGGTCTATTTCATTTGCCAGAACCCTAAAAATAGGCTATATTTTAATTAATCTATGCCACTCAAGGTGTTCTCAAACCCGCAGGATGCCGGTTCGAAGCGCGGGGGGACCCAATATGATCCGCAGAAGGTTTCTCGAATTCTGTATGCGGTCAATCCTCCGAAGCGCGGTCTGCCTCCGGAAGAGATGCGGATAACCGTCCATGCCGCGGTCACGCGGATTTCGGTGTTGTACGAAAAATTGCGGAACGCCGTCGACTATCGCGAAGAACATTTGCTCCGAAAAGGAGCGATCGTTCGTATTTTGAAGCGTCAGCTTGTTCTCGATGTAGATCCGTTGAATATTTCGCAGAACCTGATTCGTGAATTGATTGCGGCACGGTACCTCCCGAACGCCTCGCTTCCAGAAACGATTATCGATGAGGCGGCGCAGGTCATTCGAAAGTATCAGGCTATTGAACGCGCGCGCTTTGGCGGAGAACGTCATCGAAGCTGGGTCCTCGGCATTATCGCGACAGAACTCGAAGAGCTCTTGATGGAACCGTTGCGCGAGAAAGCACTCGTGACTTTTTTGTACGAACAGCTCGCGCCGAAAATACGCGTGCTTGGTGTCGAGATTGAAGATACGGAACGTCGGCTTGAAATTTACATCGCGTGTTATCGGACCCTCTTAAAGGCGGACGATGAACAGATTGCGTACAAGTATCTTCGCGCGTATCTCCAGGAATGGATGAATCCAGATGTGTGGCTTAGCTCACCGGATGCGGTGGCTGAACGGCTTGTTGGACTCGAGCCGCATATTCGGAAACAGATCCAGTCGCCGCTGACGCAGCGATTTGTAAAAGCGGTGAAGCCATGGTCTGTGTCTATCTCGGTGCTGATTGATGCGCTCGACAAAGAACGCGAAAAACAGGATCTCCTTTCTTCGACGGAAGATACGCATATCGCCGTTGCCTCCGCCGCGGAGAAGCGGCAAAAAGGGGCGAATGGAAAATTGCGCCGTGGAACCATTCGGGCGATGATCTACCTCCTCATTACTAAGGTGATTTTTGCGCTGGGGATCGAAGTGCCAATTGAATGGTATATGTACGGCGCGGTTGCCACGATTCCACTCTCGATCAATATCGCATTGCCGCCCGTGATCATGTTCTTCGTGGGAGTCTTTATTCGTCGTCCGGATTCCGCGAACAAACTTCGGATTGTGGAGTATGTGGATTCGCTCCTGATTCGTGATGGGATCAAGCCTTTCGATATCCGTCTGCCGCGAAAACGACACGGGACGTCGCAGCTGATTTTAGGGTTCATGTATTTCGCGCTCTTTGTGTTTACCTTTGGAGAAATTGGATACTGGCTCAGACGGATTCACTTTTCGTATGCGGCGATTGCCGTGTTCTACCTCTTCCTCTGTCTCGTGAGTTTCTTCGGGTACCGCTTGCGGCGAACCGCACGCGAGATTCTCGTCATTCAGCCGAAAGAACGTCTCCTGACATCGCTGGCGGACTTTGTCCTTCTCCCGATCCTGCGCGCTGGAAGCTGGCTCTCAACCTCTATTTCGAAGATCAATATTTTTACCTTTATTCTGGATGTCTTATTTGAAGCGCCGCTCAAGATCTTTTTAGGCGCGTTCGAGGAATCCCTTCGGTTCATTAAGGAGAAGAAGGACGAACTCTCGCAAGAATAGAAAATATCAGCAAAGAGCAGAGAGCAAAGGGCGTGTCACGTCTCGGTTCTCTGTTCATCGCTGGCAATCGATATGAATCCATTTCAGATGACACGCACGACAGAAACCGGCATCCGCCAGGGGATCTTGCCGACCGCGCATGGCGATCTTCAGACGCCCTTCTTTATGCCGATCGCCACACGCGCGGCCGTGAAGACGCTGTCGTCCGTTGATATCGAGACGCTTGGTTCGCCGATTGTTCTTTCGAACACGTATCACCTCATGTTGCGACCAGGGATGGAAACGATGGAAACGATGGGCGGGCTCCATACGTTCATGGGGTGGAAGGGTGCGATCCTGACGGATTCGG
>JAHFIK010000039.1:8632-11767 GCA_023246415.1 Candidatus Uhrbacteria bacterium | reverse complement strand
GTGGAACGGAACGGCCTTTGATCGGGGCCGTCGTCATTCCGCTGCGGTCCATGTTGTACACGTTCCCGCAGTTCCGCATGACCGCGCGCGCGATGAGCTCGATGATTCCGTTCGGCTTGCTCAGTTCAGATCCGTACGCGTCTAAGCCGGTAAGGGTCACCTCGACCGCCTTTCGGATGTCTTTGAGGTGCTCTCGTGACCAATATGCACGGATGAGGTTGTAGAGCGTCTCCTCTTCCGCTTCCAACGTATTGCGGAGTTTGCCGACGGAGATTGAATGCTTCCGGGCAAGAATACCGCGGTGATCGCGTAGCTGTTGTCTGCGTGCGCGGACATTCGCCTTATCTCGTTGGTTTCGCTTCCCTTCATCCAGCTTGATGAGGGCTGCCATTTGCGCGTAGGTGAATGGCGTTTCGGTCACGCTATCCGTGATTGTCTCCGGATCAACGAGGCACAGCTCATCGAGTCGTGCGGACTCTTGTTCGAACGCATTTTTTGCCTCCGTGACCTTTGCGCGTTGCGCAATGATATCCTCTCGCGTTTCGATTTGGGCTGCGTAGTGGTCGAACAGGGCCGTGTCGAACTCCGTCGGTGCGAACTCGGCGAAGTTTGTCGATTGACGCGGATTCCGATCGAGGATCGGCTGACCCTGTTCATCAGTGTATTCCGCCTGAAGGATCCGGATCGGATGCTTCATGCTCGGCTGTTCGATGTTCGTGAGGACGATCTGCACGCGGGGATCGAATGTTGGAATCCCTTTTGCTTCCTCTTCCCCGTACCATGCGGAGAGCAGGACGGGATCGACGATCATCGGATAACGTGCGCACAGGAGTGTGCCGCGTTCGCCGACGGTGTCATACGTCATCTCCTGAATGCTGGCTGGGACCGGAGGTTGCTTGGTTTGCGGATAATTCTGGTTCATGTTGACTGTCTCCATCTGTCAAAGGTGCAGCTGTTCCCGCTTGGGAGCGAGTTCAGGTGCCAGGACTGCCGTGGGTTGTGACCGTACGAATGTACGATCGGGTTTGGTGGTTTGGGTGAAATCACACCGCATGGTGTGATCATTTCCCGCCCCTTCAGACACCGTATCCGTTCCCTTGTTCCTCGAACGAATACGATGACTGAAGCGATGGGTAATCCGTTACGTCGTTGCGTGGTTGCGTGGTTGCGTCGGGTCGGCCGGCCGGACCGACGCCACGACGGACGACGCCACGACGCAACGAGTACACATGTGCACAAGCATGGAGACGACTCAAACATCGGCATACGCCTGGTCCGAGCGGAGCAATGATCCCGCACGGCTTGTCCAGCCCGAGCCGGAGAAGGTCGTGCGTAGGACGTTGTTTCTAACGATGGTGCAGACGAGTAATTGTCCGCTTCATCGCGTGCCCCCTCCATGATGGTGAGCGTGTGTTTTTTTGAAAGTGGTGCGTTGTGCGTGGTACGTGGTGCGTAGGATCTTTGAAGAAATTCCACGCACGACGCACCACGTACCACGCACTTGTTCACGAAATGTGTGGAGACGGAACTGGGGGAGTTCCGTAGTTCGGCCCCTCCAAAGGCTCTTTCCAAGCGAGAGCGCCAGACGAATCCGGCCATCACGTTTAAGAAAGGAACCAACCATGCACGCCAAGACCGGAAAACCGGCAGTGGTCTGCATAGCCCTCTCCACGCATCTCATGAACAAGAATAAAAAACCGCGCACCCTACGGACACGCGAATCATCCGCCATTGAACATCGCAATGATGTTGATGGCTCAATGCGGTATTCAAAACACCGCAATCTCTGTACAGCTCCTCCAAACTGCACTCGCTCTCCTCGGGTAGAGACGTTCTTGAATTGTAGAAGTCAGCTCCTCCAAGACTGACCACGTGTTATATCAGAAATTGGAGAATATGTCAAGGCCCCTTGCTTTCGCTGAAGGGGCCTTGGAGGGGGCGTTTTTACGCGAGATGGCTATCTGGGTGGAATCCGGGATGGGCACGGCCAGGTTGGCTTGCTCGGGGTTTGAAGGATTTCCAGGGTCGTTTCGCCACGAATGAGCGGACCAAACACGTCATCTTCATCCTCTGTCGTCCACATCGTTGGATCAATGACATCCTTAATTTCGGGGTAGTCCTCTAACGAGATCGTCCCTTCAATGCGGAACTGATCCGTTGTCATCGGTTCAATTTCAACGATGGTCCCACGAAGGGTCGTGATAATCGGGCTGGGTTTCTGATCGATTTCGCTCAGAAAGTTCTCGAATGGGGGACGGGCAGATTCGATGTCTTGGAGCCTCCAGAGGACTTCAAGAAAGGTCGCTCTCCCCACAGGATCGACGATTCCGTGAATATGAATGAACATTGGGCCTCCGATGGTGTCCGAATGGCGTGGTTTGCATCTATACAAAAGCACGCTCTCAGAAGAGCGTCCAATTACGAAGAGGAAATTTGGAATTTAGAATTTGGAATTTGGGTCCGATCTGGACCTAAATTCCAAATTCTGAATTCCAAATTCCCTCTAAAAATAAAGAATCGACGTGTGCTTGCGCAGGGACGTCGATTCTAGCGGAGTTGGGGCCATGGACCCCGATTCCGCTTTTTGCGGTGGGGGTTTTGGCTCCTGAGAGGAGCGGGGTGGTGGGGTGTGGGCCTCATGCGACAGAGGCCCTTTGGACGAGGACGATGCAATCGGTTTCAGGCTCAAAGACGTTTCCGCCTTTAAAACCTGAGGCGATCGTCGTGGCATCCTCGAACGGAACCTCGAACGTTCTCAGATCGCCAATGGGCGTCTTGAGATTATTCCAAGCCACTTTCGCGACTTGTACTCCCTGGCCGTTTCGCGTGATGCGAAAGGTACCAGTGGAGAGGAGGTCTTGAAGTTCTGCGGAGGCAGAACGGGGTGATGAGGGGGTTAGCCTGTGCATCTGATATTTCTGAACCTTTTCTCCCACAAATTTGAAACGTGCGCCGGGGGGTGGGGCCCCCTTTGCATGAGGTGCACTCAGGAGTGTTCCTGCGTACGCTTCACGCAAAGGTGCCCCGGTTTCCGGGTGTTCAATCACAGTGGTTGAACATAATCACCATACCAGAGATTGGGATATTTGTCAAGGCTCCTAGGCATGGGTTCGTTGCGTCGTGGCGTCGTCCGTC
>JAHFIK010000039.1:0-8532 GCA_023246415.1 Candidatus Uhrbacteria bacterium | reverse complement strand
GCGTCGTCCGTCCGGCCGACCCGACGCCACGACGGACGACGTCACGACGCCACGAATTCGCTTATCTCAGCCAAATCTCAAATCCCGCTATCTCTATATACGTCTAGACCCGCACAATCCCTGCCTGTACACATAAATACCTTGACGCATCGTGTAGAACTCGCTATCATCCACGCGCGAAACAACGGGCTTTACATTCGGATGCAGCTTTGCATCCCATGCCCTAACGGCCTCTCGGCCACTCAACTGTTGATGAGCAGTGAATAGGAAAGACGAACACACCTCCCCGACCCTCGTCATGGGAGGTGTTTCCGTCTTCCCGTTGTGGCGTCGATGCGGTTCCCCAACCATCTTCGTTATTTACGAGGAGGGGGAGTCCCCATCGCTTCTTAGCCTACGTTCCATCCGAACACTGACGTTTCCCCCTCCGAACCGGCTGATGTGTCCAGCCTGGACGGGTGATGTTGGATCGGATACTCGGAACGATAACATTCTCCAGATCCATGCCTACGCAGCCGGTCTACCGCCGGACTCCCCCTCATGAACGGGAGCGCCGGTACTTCACGACCTCACGCGACGCGATGGCGCTTCCGGACCTCATTGAGGTTCAGAAGGACAGCTACCGCTGGTTCCTTGAAGAAGGAATTCGCGAACTTCTCATGGAGATCTCGCCGATCAAAGATTTTATCGGCCGCGATCTCGAACTGACGTTTACGGACTATTTCTTCGACGATCCGAAATTTGATGAAAAGACGTCAAAGGAGAAAAAGATTAACTACGAAGCGCCACTTCGCGTGAAAGCGAAACTGACGAATCGTCGTTCGGCAGAAGTCAAAGAACAAGAAGTGTATCTCGGTGAACTCCCGGTCATGACCGATCGGGGGACGTTTGTGGTGAACGGCGTTGAACGCGTCGTGGTGTCACAGCTCGTCCGTTCCGCCGGTGCCTTCTTCACCGCGGAAATGGTTCGCGGTCGCCGCTACTACGGCGCCAAGCTCATCCCGAATCGCGGGGCGTGGCTTGAATTCGAAACCGATACCAAAAATGTCATCTGGGTGAAAATTGATCGCAAGCGCAAAGTGGCGGCCACGTCGCTCTTGCGTGCGTTCGGCATGTCGACGGATGAAGAAATCAAGGCGGCATTTACGGATATTGATACGCACCCATTGAACCACTACATCGATTCCACGCTTGAAAAGGATGCCGCGAAGAACGAGGACGATGGGTATATTGAAGTCTACAAGCGCGTTCGCCCGGGCGATTTGGCCACGGCGGATAACGCGAAGTCGCTCATCCACGCGATGTTCTTCCGCTATGAGCGGTATGACCTCGGACCAGTGGGTCGCTTCAAGTTCAATCAGCGGTTTGGATTGCCATCGGATCGCGATCTCGTAAAAAAGGAAGAGGAACGCATTTTGAAGAAGGATGACCTCATCCAGATTCTTCGCGAAATCATTCGCTTGAATATTGCACAGGAAGATCCGGATGATGTGGACCACTTGGGAAACCGTCGCGTCCGCGCGATCGGAGAGCTCGTGCAGAGCCGATTCCGCATTGGACTCGCGCGCATGGAGCGCATCGTCAAAGATCGCATGTCCACGCAGGATGTGGCCCAGCTCACGCCAGCGAAACTCATCAACGCGCGTCCGGTCATCGGGGCGGTGCGTGAATTCTTCATGAGTTCACAGCTCTCGCAGTTCATGGACCAGACGAACCCGTTGTCTGAGCTCGAACACAAGCGCCGGTTGTCTGCGATGGGTCCGGGCGGACTCACGCGCGAGCGCGCTGGGTTCGATGTTCGCGACGTGCACCGCACGCACTACGGCCGCATCTGTCCGATTGAGTCTCCGGAAGGACCGAACATCGGACTCGTCGGCCACTTGGCAAGCTACGCGCGTATTAATGATTTCGGATTCATTGAAACGCCATACCGGAAGGTCAAAGCCTGGGCGCTCAACGACGGAAAAGATGCTATCGGCGAGACACTGCGCGCAGACGTGCGCGGTGGTGATGGCAAGGTCGTTGCAGAGAAGGGTGAGAAGGTGTCCAAAGAATTGGCGAAGACGATGAAAGAAAAGGTGTCGTTCGACAAGGTTCCGGTTGAGCCGTACGTCACGTCGGAAATCGTGTATCTGAACGCGTTCGCGGAAGAGCGTGGCACAACCGCGCCAGCCACGACGCCAATCGATCCAAAGACCGGACGATTCCTGAATGCACGCGCCGCTGCTCGAAAGCACGGCGAAGCAACGACCATGGATGTTGCGGAAATTGAATACGTCGACGTGTCCTCCAAGCAGTTGCTCGCGATCGCCGCCGCGCTTATTCCGTTCGTCGAACACGACGATGGTCACCGCGCGCTCATGGGATCGAACATGCAACGTCAGGCCGTGCCGTGCATCAAGCCGGACGCGCCGATTGTCGGAACGGGCGTGGAACGTCGTGCCGCGGTGGACTCTGGTCATGTCATCCTTTCATCAGATGACGGCGTCGTGCAGTCCGTGGATGGTCGTCACATTGAAATCAAGACGAATTCTGGAGAAACGCGCCGCTATGAACTCGTGAAGTTCCAGCGGTCCAACCACTCGACCTGTATCAACCAGCGTCCAGCGGTGACAAAAGGTCAGGAAGTGTTTGCGGGCGAGGTGCTCATCGACGGAACGTCCTGCGATCGCGGAGAACTCGCGCTCGGTCAGAACCTCCTCTGCGCGTTCTTGTCCTGGGACGGGTATAACTACGAAGACGCCATCATTTTGTCTGAGCGTCTCGTGCACACGGATCGCTTCACCACGATCAATATCGAACATCACACCATTGATGTCCGCGACACGAAGCTGGGTCCGGAAGTCGTGACGTCAGATATTCCGAACGTCTCCGAAGAAAAGCTGAAGAACCTCGACGATCAGGGGATTATCCATATCGGTGCCGAGGTGAAAGCCGGAGACATTCTCGTTGGAAAGATTACGCCAAAGGGCGAAACGGATTTGTCCGCGGAAGAAAAATTGTTGCGTGCGATCTTCGGAGAAAAGGCTCGCGATGTCCGCGATTCCTCGCTCTACTTGCAGCACGGTGAACACGGTCGCGTCGTTGACGTGAAGGTGTTCAGCCGCGAAGCCGGTGACAAGCTCCAGCCAGGCGTGATCCGCCAGTACGTGGTTGCGGTCGCCGATCTTCGAAAGGTGCAGGTGGGTGATAAGCTCGCCGGTCGCCACGGAAACAAGGGTGTTATTTCCAAGATGGTGCGCGTGGAAGACATGCCGTTCTTGGAAGACGGAACCCCGATCGACATCATCCTGTCTCCGCTCGGTGTCGTGTCTCGTATGAACCTCGGACAGGTGCTTGAAACGCACCTTGGTCTCGCGGCAAATGCCCTCGGGTATTCGGTCGCGACCCCAGTGTTCGATGGCGTGCCGGAAGCCACGATTCGGTCCGAGTTGACGAAGGCTGGTTTCCCGGAGGACGGAAAACTCAAGGTGTACGACGGACGTACCGGTGAAGCGTACGAACATGAGCCAACGGTGGGATACATCTACATGTTGAAACTGAACCACATGGTGGAAGACAAGATTCACCAGCGGTCCATCGGTCCATACTCGCTTATCACCCAGCAGCCGCTTGGTGGAAAGGCGCAGTCTGGAGGACAACGGTTCGGAGAAATGGAAGTGTGGGCGCTCGAAGCCTATGGCGCGGCGCACACCTTGCAGGAAGTGCTCACGATCAAATCAGACGACGTGCCAGGACGATCGAAGGCCTACGAATCCATCATCAAGGGCGAACCGATTCGCAAAGTGAACGTGCCGGAATCCTTCAACGTGCTCGTGCGCGAATTGAAGGGGTTGTGTCTCGACGTGGAACTCTTGAAGGAAGGGGTGCGCATCGACGAACCGTCGCAGCGCCAGGATGCGTTCCGTGCCGCACGACCTGCAGTGGTTGAGAAATTCTCCGACGAAGATTCATGGGGACCGTCGGAACCCGAAACGCCACCTGCAGAGGTGCTCTAATCAACGACCATATCCGATATGTCTTTCTTTCAAACAGAAAACATCAAGACGACGGACTTCGACGCCATTCGATTGCGTCTCGCGTCGCCGGAAATCATCCGGAGCTGGTCCTACGGCGAAGTCACCAAACCGGAGACGATCAACTACCGGACGCAGAAGCCGGAAAAATCCGGGTTGTTCGCCGAAGAAATTTTTGGCCCGTCCAAAGACTGGGAGTGTTATTGTGGCAAGTATAAGAAGATTCGCTACAAGGGAATTGTCTGTGACAAGTGTGGTGTGGAAGTCACACACTCGCTCGTTCGTCGTGAGCGGTTCGGTCATATCGAACTCGCGGCTCCGGTGAGTCACATCTGGTTCCTCCGCGGCGTGCCGTCGAAAGTCGGCGTGACGCTCGACATGGGCGTTCAGTCGCTTGAAAAAGTGATCTACTTTGCGGCGTTTATCATCACGGAAGTCGATGAGGCGCTCCGCGACAGCACGCTCGAACAGGTCCGCGCAGAACACAAAGGGAAGCGGAAATCGATTGAAGCCGAGTCAGATCGCGAAGTCGAACGCGCGAACGTGCGTGCATCCGAACAGGGTCTCGACAAAGCGGCTGCGGAAGCGGAACTCGAAAAAGTCCACGCCGCCAAGCTGCGGAAGCTGGAAGAACTGGATGCGGAATTCAGCGTGGTTGAAAAAGAGATCAAAGATCTTCGTCCGCTCAAGATTCTCTCCGAGAATGAATACCATGAGATGTCATTGAAGTTCGGCCATGTCTTCGAAGCGAAGATCGGTGCTGAAGCGGTCAATGAATTGCTCGGCAAGATGGATGTATCGGCAACGGTAGGTTTGCTCGAAGGCGAGATGGAGAAGGCGTCTGAAGCCAAGCGCGATCGGATCATCCGCCGCTTGAAGCTCTTGAAGTCGTTCGTGAACCAAGGACTCGATCCAAGCTGGATGATCTTGAAGGTTGTTCCGGTCATCCCACCGGACCTTCGTCCGATGGTGGCCCTCGATGGCGGCCGGTTCGCGACATCTGACTTGAACGATTTGTATCGACGCGTCATCAACCGAAACAATCGGTTGAAGCGCCTCTTGGAATTGAATGCGCCGGAAGTCATCACGCGCAACGAAAAGCGCATGTTGCAGGAAGCAGTCGACTCGCTCATCGATAACAGTGCACGCCACTCGAAGACGGTCATTGCCGCCACGGGAAAGAAGCGTCAGTTGAAGTCGCTCGCCGACTCGCTCAAAGGAAAGCAAGGTCGCTTCCGTCAGAACCTCCTTGGAAAGCGTATCGACTACTCCGGTCGTTCCGTCATTGTGATCGGTCCAACGCTCAAGATGAACCAGTGCGGTCTCCCGAAGATCATGGCACTCGAATTGTTCCGCCCGTTCATCATTTCGGAACTCATCAAGCGGGAACTCGTTCACAACATCCGCAGCGCGAACCGGTACATCGAAGCGGACCACGAAGAGGTGTGGGATATCTTGGAAAAGATCGCGAATGATGCCGTGGTGCTCTTGAACCGCGCTCCAACGCTTCACCGTCTTGGTATCCAGGGGTTCCAGCCGATCCTCATTGAAGGAAAGGCGATCCAGATCCACCCACTCGTGTGTACGGCGTTCAACGCGGACTTCGACGGTGACCAAATGGCTGTTCACGTCCCGCTCACCGAAGAAGCACGACAGGAAGCTAAGAACCTCATGTTGTCCACGAACAACCTGCTGAAGCCGGCAACGGGTCAGCCGGTGGCACGTCCGGATAAGGACATCTCTTGGGGCGCGTTCTACATGACGACGCTGCTTGAGCCGAAGGACGGAAAGGTGAAGACGTTCGGTTGCGCGAAGGATGCGATCTACGCCTATCAGGCCGGGAAGATCGGACTCCGCGACAAGATCAAGACGCGCGTGGAAATTCTTGGCAACGCGATCACCGAAACATCGGTCGGACGCTTGTTGTTGAACGATCTCTTCCCGAAGGAAGTCGGATTCAAGAATGAAGTCATCGGGACGAAGCAGCTTGCGGAAATTACGCGTATGACGATTGAGCTTCGCGGATTCGAACGAACCGCGCGGTTCCTCGATGAAGTCAAAGAAATCGGATTCCTCTACGCGACGCGCTCAGGATACTCCTACGGTGTCGGTGACCTTCCGGAAGTGAACAAGAAGCCACTCCTCGAAGAAGGGGAACAGCGTGTTCGCGACATTGAGGCACAGTACGAAGAAGGGTTGCTTACCAAGAACGAACGGTTCAATCAGATTATTAAGATTTGGTCTGACGTGAAGGATCGCGTTCAGCGGTTGTGTAAGGAGTCACTCGATCCGCTCGGCACGATCTACTCCATGATTGAATCCGGAGCGCGCGGTTCCATTGGACAGCTCACGAACGTGTCAGGCATGAAAGGACTCGTGGCCAACCCAACCGGAAACATCATCGAACTTCCGGTGAAGTCTTCGCTTCGCGAAGGGCTCGACGTGCTGGAATACTTCATCTCGTCTCACGGAGCTCGAAAAGGGTTGACGGACACCGCGCTCAAGACGGCGAACGCCGGATACCTCACGCGTCGTCTCGTTGATGTGGCGCAGGATGTGGTCATCATGGAGGAAGACTGTGGCGATGAGACTGGCGTGCTGCTCACGGCCGTGGAGTGTGAGTATATCGGTGAGCCGATCCTCACGCGTATGCTTGGCCGCGTCCTCATTAGCGATTTGAAAGACGCCAAGACGAAGAAGGTACTCATCAAGAAGGGGACACTCGTCACGGAACCGCACATCCGCGCCTTGGATGGACATGATATTCAGGAAGCGCACGTGCGCTCGGTGCTCTCGTGCCGCTGCCGTCGCGGAATTTGTCAGGCGTGTTACGGATACGACTTGGCCTACAACGAACAGGTTCAGCTCGGAACGGCCGTCGGGATCATTGCCGCGCAGTCGATCGGAGAACCGGGAACACAGCTCACGATGCGGACCTTCCACATGGGAGGCGTGGCCGGTGGCGACATCACCATGGGTCTCCCGCGTGTGGAAGAACTCTTCGAATCCCGTTCGCCAAAACGGAAAGCCGTGGTGGCCGAAGTTGCGGGCAAGGTGAAGATCACTTCTGGAGATCGTCGGATCATTGAATTGGCAACCGGCGAGCGCGTGCTCGACACGAACTCCGGTGGAAAGATCGTTGCGATTGAACACGAAGCCGTTCAGGAAGATGTGTTCACAAAGACAACGGGCGATAAGGTCGTGGTGAAAGATGGTGACAAGATCAAAGTTGGCGATGTGCTCATCACGCGCGCCGATGGAACGGAAGTCACCTCCGAACATGCCGGTGTGGCCGCGGTGCAGGGGAAGAACGTGAAGATCGTGTGGGATGGATTGTCCGCCACGGAATACCAGATCCCGATCGGCTACCAGATGCTCGTCAAAGATGGCGACGAAGTGGTTGCCGGTGATGCGCTCACGGAAGGTCACTTGGATCTTTCTCAGCTCTTCAAGTTCAAAGGTCATGACGAGGTCATGCGCTACATCTTGAAAGAGACGCTGTTCATCTACGCCTCGCAGGGTCAAAAGCTCAACGCGAAGCACGTGGAAGTCATCGTCCGTCAGATGTTCAGCCGTGTGTACGTGACCGATGCCGGCGATACGGAATTGTTGCCAGGTGAAGTCGTGGACAAGACGCGTCTTCGCACGGAAAACGAAAAGCTCACGGGCAAGACACAGGCTGCGGCTGCGGAAGAACTCTTCATGGGGATCACAAAAGTGTCGCTCTCCACGGAATCCTTCCTGTCCGCCGCGTCCTTCCAGGAAACCGCAAAGGTGCTCATCAATGCCGCAATTACCGGCAAAGTGGACTACCTCGAAGGGTTGAAGGAAAACGTGATCATCGGTCGTCTCATCCCAGCCGGAACCGGCTTCGGTGATGAACATATCGACCAGGATGAACTCGACGCTGCGGCCGCCGCCGCGCTGGAAGAAGGTCCAGATGGCGTGGTCGTCAAAGTGTAATCATCGCGAGCGATGAACGGAGAGCACCTGCTGAGGCGGGTGCTCTTCTGTTTGAGGGTGTAGGCAGTAGCCAGTAGTGAGTAGCCAGTAGGAACGCTCTTCCTACTGGCTACTGCCTACTAGCGACTGCCTTCATTCTCACGTATGCTTTCTCCCATGTCTCCCACCCCCCTGCGCGTCCTGGGCATCGACCCTGGCTTTGGCCGGACCGGCTTAGGTGTGGTCGATGTGATGGGGCAGGACGCTACGCATGTGTGGCATTCCGTGATTGAGACCGCGAAAGAGGAAGACTTTGTTGATCGCCTCGTTGCGGTTCGCAACGACGTTGCAGAAACGATCCGACGATTCCAACCGGCGTGTGCCTGCGTCGAATCCCTCTTTTTTCAATCCAACGCACGGACCGCGATGAAAGTCGGGATGGCACGCGGCGTCATTTTGCTCGCCCTCGCTGATGCAAAGATTCCGCTCATCGAGATTACCCCGAATCAAGTGAAGCAGGGGATCTGCGGCTGGGGTGCCGCAGACAAAAAACAGGTTGAACAAATGGTCGTCC
>JAHFIK010000072.1 GCA_023246415.1 Candidatus Uhrbacteria bacterium | reverse complement strand
TCACTTCTTCTAAGGTATCCATTTCTTCGGATGTCGCGGCCGCGAGGGTTGTGAGGCCGACCGGTCCGCCTTTAAACCGTTCAATGAGCGTGCGCAGGAACCGGCGATCCGCATCATCGAGGCCGTAGACATCGATATCCAGGCTGGTGAGGGCGGAGGTCACGGTCGGATCATCAAGGACGCCGCTGGCGCGCACTTCGGCGTAATCACGGGCGCGCTTTAAGAGCCGGTTTGCAATGCGCGGGGTCCGACGCGAGCGGGATGCGATCGTCCGCGCGGGTTCGTCTTCGAGCGGAACATTCAGGATGCGTGCGCTGCGTTTCACGATGTCGGCCATCTCATCGGTTCCGTAGAAATCTAGGTGATGGATTGCGCCAAACCGATCTCGGAGCGGGGCAGAGAGGAGCGAAAGACGCGTGGTCGCACCGACGAGGGTGAATTTTTTGAGATCAAGTCTGAGCGTTCGCGCGGTCGGTCCCTTTCCGATGACGATATCGAGCGCATAGTCTTCCATGGCAGGATAGAGGACTTCTTCAATCGTTCGGTTCATGCGATGGATTTCGTCGACAAACAGGATGTCGCCATCGTTGAGGTTGGTGAGGATGGCGGCAAGATCGCCGACGCGTTCCAGGGCTGGTCCACTTGTGACTTTGACCTGTGCGCCCATTTCATGGCCGATGACATACGCGAGGGTGGTCTTCCCGAGGCCAGGCGGGCCATAGAGAAGGACGTGCTCACACGGTTCCCCGCGCTTCTTCGCCGCTTCCAAAAAGATGGAGAGGTTCTCCTTCACTTTCGGCTGCCCGATGAATTCATCGAATGTTTTCGGCCTCAGCGAGACATCGATGATCGTGTCTTCGGGCTGAAGATCCGGGGCAACGAGGCTGGGAAGTTGGAGGTCGTCCGTCATACGAATGGGAGCGTAGCAATGGGTGCGGGGGGATGGAAGGGCAGGTAGGAGGAGGCGGTAGCCAGTAGCCAGTAAGCAGTAAGCAGTAAGCAGTAGGAAATGCGTTCCTACTGGCTACTCACTACTAGCTACTGCCTAAATTGATGAGCGCCCGCAATCCACGAGGAAAGCGAGCGCTCTGATGAGACGGTTCGACGGTGATAGATCACCAGTCGAGGAGGGTTGAAGAGGGGCACGCGCGACGTCGTCTGTGCTCGCGCTTGATGAGCGGCGGCGGCTTACTTTGGATTCCAGGTTTTTCCGGTGGAACGCGGGTGTGGCTTGAGACGCCAATGATGTCATCGGAGAAACTGAATGCCTCTCTGACACCGGTACTTTCGATCCCATTTCGTCCACGTTGTCGTGTTTTCCCGGATTTCTTTACCTTCTTCGCTGCCACGATGGTGCTCCTAGGTTGCGGTCCTTCGAGAAAGGAAAGAGCGCAGGATTCGAAGGGTAAATGAGATTTGTCGGATTGTCTAGGCCCAGGTACGATAGACGCATGACCGTGCCGCTGACTCCTCCGATTCGTCCGCCGTCACCGCGTGCATCCACGCAGGCACCGGTTGATGTCCACGCAGATTCGCTCCATGCGATCGCGGATCATCTGTCACAGCTGAATTCTCAGATTACGCGTCTGTCTCAAGCGCACGATCATGTGATCAGTGCGCTCCGCAGTGAACCGCCGCCAGGCGTGTCGCGGCTCGATTGGATTGCGCGGATGCTCAACGAAGAAAACTAGTATGCGATTTTTCGAACCCGCGTTCGTCCCAACGCCGAAAGAGATTGACCGCGCGAAGCTTCCGTCTTCGCACGTCTTCAGTGCGACGAAGGCGCATTTTATGGAACTTGCTCGAAAAGAGCATCGGGAATTGACGCTGCCGGAGCATCGGGAAATTAAGGAAAAAGTCCTGATCTATCTGACGGATCTGCTGACGGATCTTCGTCATAAGGCGGAAGAGACCTCACGTGTTCCGGGAGCGGATTTTGAAGTGTTGCGCACCATGCTCGCCGAGCACGCGTTGCATCCGCATGCGTACGAAGATGTGGGGATCTTCTTAAATGAAAAAAGCCAGCTGCACGCGCTTGCGATTGATACGATCGATGAATTTTTAATCCAGCAGCAGAGTATCGAGTCAATTGATGCGGAAATGGAATCAGCATCGGAATCGGTCGCGAAACAACGCGAGGATCGCCACGCATTCATTCAGGGCGAAATGACGTTTTGGCAGTACGCGGGAAAGGCATAAGAAATAAAAATATCGTAGGGGCGAGGCCAGGCCTCGCCCCTACGATATTTTTAATTTCTAGAAATCAAAATGGAGATCGTACTTTTCAAAGGCTGCTTTTTGGACGGCATTTTTTATTTTTTGGTCGTCCCGTTCGCCGTATTTTTTCTTACTGCTCATTTCAAGTCGTCCGCCTCGTTTGAGAACACGCCAATCGATTCCAAGTTCGTTCATGACTTTATCCGCGATTTCAAATGGAACATTCTTTTCTGATTTGAGTCGAAAGACGTACTCGTGTTCATGACCCGGAAGGCCGAACTGAACCCAGGCTTCTTCTTTAATTCTGGCGGATCGGTCGTAGGACATAAAAAGGGATTGTGTAAAACGGTGTGGTGGGCGGGGAGGGAATCGAACCCTCACGGCCTTTCGGCCTCGGGATTTTAAGTCCCGTGCGTCTACCGATTTCGCCACCCGCCCATGGGTGTTGGGGCATTCTGCCCGCATCTGTTTCAACCGTGTCCATAGTCTATCGGTGAATCCTGGACGTGGCGAGAGTAGAGGATTTTTACTCATCGGACAAGAGTTGGATGCGAGGCTCTCGATGCATGTGAAGATGGGAAAGTCATGTTGGGTTGACAGATTCGTAGAAAACTGTTACGCTCTCGTCGCTCTTTTTAAAAATTGCTTACACAAGAGCACCTCTTTCTTTTTTGGTTGTGAAGCGGCACGTCCGAGGTTCTGGCCGGTTGCCGGAATGAAGGATGGCCATCAAGGAGAAAATGTCATGACACGAGAAAGCGAAACAGGAAGAAAACGGCGTCTCGAGGACATCGAGCGCGGTGCCGGTCACTTTGCCGGTCTGGTCACGAATCTGGTCACCGCGACTTCCGAGCTCGGTATCCCATTCGAAGCCGTCCATCGTCTGTCTGGCAATGGCGGTCAAGCCACGCTCAAGAAGATGCTGGAGACCGCGCATCAGGATTGGCTGAACGAGCAAGTACCGATGCAATGCCGGATTATCGACACGATCGATATCGCCCCAGGATCGACGGCGGATTGTCTGCTCGAAGAATCAATGCGGTATTTTCCGTCAGGGCGTCATACCTTTAGCGGGAATACGCTTGAAGATGTGAAGAGACTGATTGAGCTCGATCTCCCATTTGTCTGTGGGAAAGTATTGGATGTCGCTGTCCCAAGTTGCATTCTGCCGTGGAGTCTTAATCAGTGTATCCATCTTCAGCAATCCGGGGGATTCATGGTTGATGCGGCGGCGTTCGTGAAATGGGCATCTCATTGGAAGCCACCAGGGTGCTATGTCCTGCCGCCCGCCGAACGTCAACTCGAATCCGGGTATGGTTTGTACCTGATTCAAAGCGAACGCGGCGTGAAAGAGTTTGGGCTGTATCCCTTCAAATCCGGAATACAGTGTGGCGATTTCCCCGTCTTTTTCAGGGAGCGTACCATCGCTGCCTAGGTCTGCTCGTCGTAAGCACTCCGTTCAAAGCCCCGTGCGGTTGCCATTTTTTTGGCAGTTGCACGGGGCTTCGATGATTTATACGTGATTCACACTCCAAACGTTCAACTCTTAACTCTTAACTTTTTCTTCCCAAGGTATGCCATCAGGTCTCCGACGGACTTCGTATTCAAGATGTCACGTTTCCTCGCCCACCCGGCGCGGGCGGTTGCTTCTCCATAGCGGATGAAGCGGAAGTGGTCGGGGTGATGGGCGTCCGTATCAATGACGAGGGCGACGCCCGCATTCACGCACGCGCGAACATGGCTCGCATCAAGATCAGAGCGATCCGGATAGCAATCGATTTCAAGCGCAACGCGATATTTTTTTGCGGCGGCGATCACTTCATCCATGTCGAGATCAATCCCTTCGCGTCCGTTGAGAATGCGACAGGTCGGATGGA
>JAHFIK010000005.1:33873-44700 GCA_023246415.1 Candidatus Uhrbacteria bacterium | reverse complement strand
GGACTTGATCCTATACTTCTGTCTTTCATACTTCCTCTTTGCACATGTAATGAGCGACTCACTCCCCGCCTCCCGCCGGACCATCCGACATTCAAACGAGAACGGGCACCTTAGGGAAAATCTGGAGAATTGTCAATCGTCGAAGAGATTACGACTCGGCAGTATGGCAAAGATTTAGCCGGAAGAATTGTTGTATTGTTAAATTGTTGGATAATTGGATGACTTGATGACCAGATCGTTGAATGACGAATCACTGAATCGTTACCTATCGAGACAAACAACCGATTTTGTCATCCAGAGGAGTCGAGTCCGCGAGACGACGTGGGGATCCCTTTCCCGCTGAAGTGCTTGGACATTGCACTGCTTTTTATTACAGAAGAGGGCTAACAATATATCGTTAGGCCTTCTCAATAACATTGATCATTTAAATTCAACGAACTCGTTTATCTAGAAAGGGATCCCCACGTCGTCTCCTCGAGGACTCGTCGACTCCTCTGGATGACAAAATTGGTTGTTTGCTCTTCCAAAGATACCCCACCTCTTCCTGAGATCCCTTACCGGATTCCTCGCGCTATCGATACGCAACGGTTCGGGATGACATAAAGAGGAGCTTCTTCTCGTCCAAAATCAAAACGGGCAGAGAATAGTCCTCTGCCCGTTCGATAGATTCCGCGTATCACTCCTTACAACGAGAAGTGAAAACGGACTTGTGGTTCAGGCTGCCAATCGCCCGGACCATTGCGGCGTGCTTGAAGCACGAGATTGACAGCGAAGTGATCGCTGAGAATTAGCGTTGTCACCGGACCAACGCCGTGGCTCATCTTTGCGGGATGCGCCCATGAGCCAAACGACTCATACTCCGCACCCGTCTTGAGCCATTTCGCCGGTTGATAGTTCACCATCTGGAACACGTAGCTTCCGTACTCCTTCGAGTACAACTCCGCCAATGTCCAGGTGGAAAACTTTCCAAACACCATGATGGCGCGTGGAGAAATAATTCCCTGATCGCCGGTCATGAATCCGCCGAATACATCGACGCTCAACCATTTAGCGAGGTTGAATTCCGGTCCAACGTACGCGTACCCCGTTGGATGCGCCGACTGCAACCCCGCATATGCGAAGTCACTCTTCACACTCGTCGTCTCGCTGAGTTCATAGCCGCCATGCGCCCAGACCGTCATGCGACCTGGGTTCGCAAACGCGACAGAACTGAACAATGAAACGAGTGTAAATATCGCAATTTTTGTGAATTTAATGTGCACCTGTCATCTCCTTCATCCCGTTATGGAATGGCAAATGTTGCGCCCACAGTATTGCACATTTTTCACAAAATGTCAAGTATATCAGACATCCCAATATCTCAAGGAATTTGTTAAATATTCTTGACAATATTGGATATTTCTGATATCTTCCCCCTTCGTATCTTCTCAATTCCATCCATTTCAACGTGAAAGGAAACACCCCTTGAGCACCGCGATTACCGTCGAAACACCAAACACCTCGCCCGTCGGCCCCTGGACTCCGCTCCCCGCTTATCAAGAAGAAGCGGAGAAGAATGATGCAGAGGCAATCTACGGAACCGATCATAGCGAGTTCACCAGTTTCAATTTCCGTTCCGCAGATCAATTCATCATCACCGTCTGGTTCTTACGGAGCGAATTCCAGATCAAGATCGCACGTCGCGATCTCCCTGGCATCGATTCAGCGCACCTCTCCGTCAACAGCGGAGAAACAATTGTCGGGATCAAAAATCCGCGAGTCTACGTCCTCGAACTCATCCCATCCGCGAATAATGAATACCTGCTCGCGAACCTCCCGGACAAGTACGTCCACTTCCATTTCCTCGTCGGCCTCTGCCTCGGCCGCGTCACGCTAACGACGGAATAACCCTCGCCCGCATCCCGAAAGAAGATCGCACGTCCGCGATTCCATCTCGGGGTGCGGTCTTCTTTTCCACGAGTCTGCAGCAGGTCTTGATTTTTCGTCCATTTTAAGGTATGGATGCCCGTATCTCCTGGTTGTTTCAGAACGCCCCTTCAAAACCAAACTGAGGTCATCATGGCTCGTCAACATCCAATCCATCGTCTGGAACAAATGCTTCAATGCTGGGAAGATCAGTGCTTCGCATACGGCATTGTCGCAGAACACGGTCAGCGTATCGGATGGGAGTCGTTAGTGAATCGCATCTTTCCGTATGCCGGCCCGCTACGCCATTGGCGCGAACTTCGTACACATCTCCGTGAAATCGGAAGGCATCAAAGCGCACTGGATGCCAATCGTTTCACCACGGTTACGAGCACCTTGGCTGAAGGGCTTTCCTGCCTTTTTCAGTATCCGCTGTTTCTCAGAGACTGGACGGTCTCATCGCGACGCAGCTTCCATCTCGATGAAGAAGCGCAGGCGCTCATCTCCGCAATGTCGTTCAAAGGGATGACGTGGTCGGATCTCCTGTTCCCCTTCGACAGTTTCGCGATCACGCTCGATGTTCCGATTCAAACACCACTCGATGCGTATGACACGATCCTGTTTACGAAAAACTTCATTCCGAGCGCGCTCTATCAAGGCGATGCGAATAGCGGTCTTTCGATCGGCCTGCTTTCGACAAAGCTGGAAACCTACCGACGAATCACCCCCCTCGAAAAAGATCAGCTGTGGCGTTCCGGACGAAAAGGGTCGAAGTCAACGCGCGATGCAGTACTTCGCTATCTGGACCGGTTTCCTGAACCGGGGCCGTTTTTCACAGCGTCGATCGATCAGTCCTACGTGGAGGACAAACTCGCGAATGAACCCCTGGTATCGAGTTCGAAGCTATCGTCGTTCAGCGCCCAATCTGCCGAGGATAAACAGATCGCCGCACCCGCAGCAAATATCGCGTTCCGCATCATTGCCGGGCTCTGTCTGTATCTAACCAGCCTTCCGCCGAAGAGCCCGCATCGTTCCGAGTGGACAACGCCGCCGTCACGCGGAAAGCTCGACCCGAACGCGATCACAAGAGACGCTGATGTTTGTCTGATCAAAAGCGTCTTTCAGCTCACCGCAGAAGAACGCGCAATCTTTCTCTCATCGGCAACCGGACGCGAACAGTGTGCACACTTTCGCCGCGGACACTATCGTCGACGACCCGGTGAAGGCTGGGATCCTGAAGCGCCAAAAATTGTCCCGGTCCGTCCGACACTGATCCGCGAGGATCGGCTCGGACCCGGCGAACTTCCGGGAGGAAGTACGGCAACCATCTCAACCTAAACTCAACGCACCCCCAACCGAAGCTCGCACCTCGCGACTTTGGTCTCGGGGTGCGTTCTTCTTTTTGAGCGGGTGAAAAAATCAACAATGAAACAATCCTCGAAGTAGGGAGATCGTTTCATTGCTTGCGACGCGTTCTTACGACTTCTACTTGATCACTTTTACGGCGATCGTCCGTGCAACAGGATCGATGATGAACGCGGCACCGTTCGTGCCCTCGATGATGAAGGTTCCGTCTTGCTGCTTCCGAAGCGTCGCATTTCGAAAATCAGACCCCGAGATTTCTTCCGACAAAAACGGATCACCCGCAAACCGCTTTTCCAATGTTTTCCCAAAATCCGGCTGGCCATACGCCACAACCCGGTAGTAATAGATCTTGCCGTCGTAGTCGCTCATCTGAAAGAACACAGCGAACGCTTCGCGTTTGTCTTCCGTTGTAAGCAACACCGCAGAATCAGCCGTACTGATATCGGACTCGCCGACAACGACGTTTCCCGGGAAACGATCTGTCGCCGGATCAAACATTTCCAGTCCGCGCGTGCTCGCCATCCAATACCCATTCACACTCGGCGCAATGGCGAAATAGACGTTCTCTGGCACGAGCGCATGCGTGCCATCATCAAATGTCACGTTATCCCACTGTCCTGCTTTTCCCGCGATGGTCGTTCGCGTAAACGTATATCCCAAATCCCGCGCAATTCCATAAGGCTGATCCTTGGGAATGTATTCCGCCTGAATGGTCGACTTTTCGGGGCTCGTCCAATCTCCGACCGGCTCCCATGCATCCAACGTCGCGTCGTACTGGTTCAACACGAACCGCTCTGGACTCCCGTCGTTGAATTCCGCAAACAATCCCTTTTTGGAAAAGAAGAAGTGATTAAAATCAATCCGATCCTGATGCGAACGGAACTCGGTAAGCCCAAAAAACTTCCAGCTGTCCGTCTTTGGCGAATAATGCGCAGCTCCACCGGAGCATCCGCTATTTGCCGTGGTGATCACCCAAACATCCCCCTGATTCGCAACAATCTGCGTCTCGTCCGTGCCGCATCCGCTACCAAGCTCTTTTGCTCGATAGGCGAACAGTTTTCCGCTTACCGTATCCAAACGATACACACCGTTAAACGTCCCGATCCAAAGCTGATCCCCGTCGACCGTCAAACGCATGTTCAACGCATTCAATCCGTCATCAGATGCATATACCTTTTCCAGCATCCGGGTCGCGAGATTAACGACGTACAATCCCCTTCCCCAACACGCCACATACAGTCGATCGCCTATGATCGCGAAGTCCCCGTTTCCGCAGTGGTTCATCAATTTCGGATCGCTCATCGCAACAAGCTTCCCATCGCGCGTGAACTCAAGCACGCGCCCATCATCATCTTTAGCAAACACCTCGTCGTGATACGCCACAATGCTCCGCAACCGCTCATCCATCCGCGAAATCGACGACAAATCTGAGAGTGCCACTTCCGTTGACGAACTTACGAAGTGATCCACAAAAAACGGGGTAGCCGTTTTAGTCACCGATTCCACCACAGGCGACTCAACCGGTGGTTGCGGCACAACCACCGTCGGTTTCTGCACACCCCTGTTCGGTGCGCGCACTGTAACCACGTACGCACACCCCCCAACCACGATCAGCGCGAGAGTGAGGATGAGAATCTTGTTTCGAGAGGTCATAAAAATTTGTTAATATTTACAATCTTTTAACTCCCCGCAATCAGCTTCCCCTCTTCCACCTTTTTCACCAAGCGTTCAATCACGTCCGTCATCAACCGCTCACTCTCATGAAGCGCCGCATCTGACAGAGGGCGTTGGTCGAGGTGGGCGGTAGAGGGGAAGCGTTCGGGCATATTTTTATCTACCAATAAGCGTCGACTCTGATTTTAGAATTGATAATATATAGGAGTGCGTCTATAGACTTGGTGGCGACAACAAATTTGAACGCTCACATTCCGAACTTAATCCATGTCGAAAACATGCCTGACGCACTACATCTAAAAACCAATCTGAGCCGAACGGGTTAACATAAACTCTCTCTATCAAACTAGAAAGATTGACAGAAACATTCTGTCCTTTTTTGCTTTCGAACAAATGAGGTGAACCAGCACCAGCAATGAATTCTTTTTGCCAAATTACAGCCCTCAACTCTCTTTCATGCTCAAAACTCTTTCTCTTTCTTAAGATACCATTAAAAAAGTTGTCAATATTAATACGCGTTGAATCATAATCGATATATTCGACTTTGCCGATATACACGTTGTGTTGCAGATAATCTCTAAATGAGGCTTTTAATCGCTGAAATGTTGATTGTATCCCAATCGCCCTATTACCATATATTCTCCAAAACGCTTCAGATTGAAAATTATTTATATGCCAACAATTAACCCCTAAATCCTCTCGTGCTTCCTGTGTGACAAGTGCCGCGAGCTCATTGATTTCACTGGATGCCATCGGCACTCCTTCAGACGGTCCCAATATTCGTGGTATATGCGCTTCCCACGGATCATTAAATTCTGAAGGGACTGAAAAAAACAGCGATTTATCTTCTAGCATCTTATAAAATTGCGAAAAATCCATAAAACGCCAAATAATCGTATCATCTGGAACGGGCAAAAACGAAGAATGCTCCTTATACATAGACTTGATCTTAATCTGGTACTGATTGTACTAGTAATATTCAATTCAGACACATCAAAACTCAAATAATCGCAACCCCTCCACCTCATCATAAGAGCCTCCCCAACATTGCTGTCGGTGAGGCTCTCGATGTTTCTGCCAGGAGCGTTTAGGTAGAAACGAGGTGGAGGACGTGGTCCGTCGTGGTGCGCTCATCGGATGAGGCGTCCACGGACGTGGTTGGCCCAGACCCTCCGGTAGGAGCGCTGGGCGGCGGCGGGGCGTTGCGGTTCATCTTTCGCTTCGTTTTGTCTCTAACACACGCTTTGGCGACAAGCCAGACAATGACGAGCCATGGGGCAATGAAGAGCCCGCTGTAGCGATGTTCGAAAACGAACGTTCCCGCTGTGGCGTATGTTGCCTGCTTCAACAAGATCGAAATGCCGTTCCCCAGAATGGGAAGCAGGCTGTAGACGAGGAGGCTCCAGAAGAGCAGACCGAAGATTGGTCCGATCCTTGGATCGTCGTCTTTTCGCATCTTGTAGAACACGGACAGGAAGAGGGCGACGGCCGGAAGCGGGATCACGAGGATCGGCAACAGTGAACGGTCCCACCCCGCGAGGTAGTTATACGGAATCGCCAGCACCGTGCCGATGATGAAGTAGAACAGACAGATGAGTGACCAGCCGATTCCGCCTGACAGCTCTTTTAACGTCCCACTGAATCGTTCTTTGAATTTCACGTGACTTCCTTTCTGTAGGTTGAAAATGCGCGATCGAGCAGCCTTTTTAATGGGCGCTCGCTCTGGCTGGGGTATATCATAAAACGGATGAAGAGTCAAGAGTGCTTGGCATATTAAATGCCCACTCCTTAGGGGGCGAATCATCGCGCGCAACCTCTTTTGTCATCCCCCGATGAACATCGGGGGATCCCTTTCCAGATACTGACATTCATCGCTTTTCGGATGATCAGGATAAAGGAAGGGGTCTTACAGATATATTGTTAGACCTCTTTTGTTATATGTACGCGCACCATTTAAAAAATCTGCTCGGCTAGAAAGGGATCCCGCTTCGCAGGATGACAAAATTGGTTACGCACCTCTTCCATAGACTCCTCACCGAGGAGTCACCGACGAGGGATCCCTTTCTCATTGATTGCATCACACGCTCCCCTTCCGAACGGAACTGATGAGCGCGATCGCCATGTCCTGGTTATGAAACATATCGTCGATGACAAAATCTTTTTCCAAGGCGTGTTTGAACTCCTCAAGCGTTGGCTTCCAGGAGGTGGTCAATTTAAACGTCGTCCCCTTCTTAAATGAGTGGTCAAAGATTCGAACATCGCGTTTCAGCATCAAAGAAGTCACCAGACACCGATCTTCCATGGCATAGTGCGCAATGAGACCGCGATATTTCCTGTTTTCTTCAAAATCACTTCGTTGAAAACCAAGTTGAGAAAGCGGACCGAATACAATTTGATCAACGCTCTCGCTGACATACGATTCAATGATCTCTTTATCTGTCTTTCCACGCCGCGCGAGTGGCATTGAAACAAGCAGCATACCTGATTCACGAACGAGCGGCTTGATGGATGTATTAATTTTCGCGTGATCAAAATTGCCGTAGGTCCCGCCAAAAAACAGAGAGACCTGTTTTTCATTCGGGAGTGTTTTTAGCGGGAAACGAGATGCGAGCCGTTCGAAGTCCAGCAATGTCGGGTGCTTCGCATACGCGCCGTCGGTATGCGCTTTGAGCGCCGTTGCGAGCTCAATCGGCTGGATATCGACCGGATAATACGCTTTTACACGATCCTCCCCGAGCGTCTGAATAAAGGCTCTTCCTTTCAATCCATCGCCACTCCCGATATCAACAATCTGAAAGATTTGATTCGAAGACCGCCGTTTCACTGCATCTGCAATCCGTTTAAACAGAACCAACTCGCTCTGTTCCATGGTTTCAAAATATTTCTTATTCCCTGCATACACATTCAAATACGCTTCTGCGCCGGAATGCCCCATGTACCACAGTTTCGAATTTCGGAAGTCGATAAGTTTCCCGCTCTGTCCAAGAAGCGTGTGCTTGATTTCTGTCAGATTCGCAACCTTGTTGACCGGATACAAATTCGTATACGCATTCTTCGTGAGCACCGCAATCCGGTAATTCGAAAAATGTTTCAAATATTTTTTCAGCTTCGTTTTGTTCTGCAGAATCACCTCGAACTCAAGATCGTATTTACTGTTCGCCCGTTCCAGATAAATACACGCCTTATCGCTCCAGAGCATCTGGATCAGATCATGCTCAGCGTTTGTGTATTTACGGCTCAAGGTATCAACAAACACTTTAAAATAGGTCTTTCCGTATTCGATCCGCTCTTGCGTCCCAACGATGACGCCTGATGCCACCAGCTTCCGATGAAGTGATGCGATCTCTCGTGCGCTGACATTGAGGAGTTTGGCAAATTCGCCAGCACTAAGCGAACAGTCGAGCGCGAGTAGCTTGATGTAGTCGATCTCAACCGGCGTGAGTTCAATCGGATGCACGGTAGAATCGACAATACACATCGGTGCACCCGATCCTGTCACCGGCCGGTTTCCAAAGCTGTACAGACTTGTTAATTCCGATTGAAAGACGATCTCATCCTTCGGATCCAACCCGTTTCTGATCTGCTGACTCACATCATTAATCTCCGCGTTATCTTTTGCCCAAATGCCAACCGCAAGATTGAAATATCCGGTCGCATCAAAGATCCATCCAACATTCGAATGATTGGAAAACAGAGCAACGAGACGCTTCTTCGAGGCTGGGGATGCCTTAATCCCCATTCGAAAATATCGCAGTCCGATCTTAGAAAGATTCAGGACGGCGTATGGAGCACCAAACGTTGAATTCGTCTTTTTTACATTCGACATCCCTCTATCTTAGTCGCAGGAAGACATTGCGGCAATTTGACGCCCCTTCCTCTCCCTTCTACCCTTCCACGCATGCCCACACTCTCATTCCTCACCGGTAACCGCGGAAAGTTCAATGAGATCGCACACTTCTTGGCGGATTCTGGCGTTGAATTGAAACAGCTCACGGTTGATCTTGATGAAATCCAGGAAGTCGATGCAAAAGCCGTGATCGCGCACAAAGCGAACGAAGCCATTCGCCAGGGATATAAGAATTTCTTTCTGGAAGACACCTCGCTCTACATCAGCGGACTCGGGAACCTCCCCGGACCGCTCATCAAATGGTTCCTACAGGAATTGAACCCCGCGGGGATTGCGAAGCTCGCCATGCGAAACGGAAAAACGACGGCGCGCGCAGAAACGATCATCGCCTACGTCAATGCAAAAAAAGAGATTCACTATTTTCTCGGTAAAACGACCGGCCGCATTGTTCGCCCGCGAGGGACTGGGGATTTTGGATGGGGCTCCATTTTTCAACCCACCGGATCACGAAAAACGTTTGCGCAGCTGTCGAAGGAAGAGAAGCATCGGTGTAGCATGCGGATTAAGGCGTTTCGGAAGTTTCAGACGTATTTGATGGAGAGGAAAATGGAAAAGGGAAAAGGGAAAATAGGGATGAAAAAACGGACACAACCGATTTTGTCATTCCGCTCAGCAGAATCCCTTTCCAGGCACTAACGCTCATCGTTCTTCGGATAATCAGGATTAAGAAATGGGTCTATCAGATATATCGTTAGACCTCAATTTATATTTCGCACGTATCGCGCATTAAAATAATATTCGTCTGGAAAGGGATCCCGCTTCGCAGGATGACAAAAGAGAACGATTCCCTCGCTCAGGAGATTTCTCATAAACCGGCAAGCCATCAGCCTCGCTGGATGACACGAATCGGTTGTGCGGTCTCAATAAAAAGACTCAACCCCGCGATGCGTGTCGCGGGGTTGGATAAAGTTGAAGTGATAAAGATCACAGACGCTTGGTGACTTCACTGAGCGTGATGACGGCGGCGATGATGGCCGCGCGCCATGTGGGACGATCGAACTGATGGAGATCCTTCAGTTGAGCGAGCACACCCATGTCGCCAAGCTGTCCAAGATAGATCTCGATGGATTGCTCCGGATAGTCCGGTTCATTAATCGGCCTCCGCTCTTCGACGATGACGAGCGCTTCGTTCGCATCCGCGAGCATGGCGTTCAGCTTCTCGATGATCGCGATTCGCCACGCATCCTCATCGCCGTTCGCCTGTTTTCTGAGCCGCGTCAGCGTGCCGTCTCGCCCAAGCTCAATGAGATGCGGATGCAATCCAAGCTTAGGCGGTTTCGGCTTCGTCGCATCCCCGGTCGAGAGCAGACGCATCGCGTCATTGAATTCCGGGACTTCTGCTTCCGCGCGAAGTCCGGCAATGATGGCCTGACGAGTGGGATCCTGATCTTCATCGCTGTCACACATGTCTCCTCACTTTCCACAATCTGTACTGAAAAAAGGTCAAATATCCAAACCTCAACGAACTCCTCCACTCTACGCAGAACCGAAAGAGATAGCAAGCTCCATCCGCATTCAAAAAGAATCGCTCCGAGGAGGCCCGAAGCGATTCATCGGGTCTCCGCGGAGCGGAAGTGACTCGTTCATCCTGCGATGAGGCGAGGCGTTTTTGCGACGAGTGCGAGCAGATCGTCGTTCGTATACAACTGTCGAATAACCGGTTCCCAATTGTTCCGAGATTGCGACAGATCCGTTGGGCAGACCGAACGCATCCAGCGATAGTTCGGAGCGAGTTCCTGCGTTTCCGGATGCTCACGCGTGTAGTGCAGAATCTGGCAGTTATGAATGTGATCGCGCGGATCATCTGAAAGATCAAGCTCCGCATACCGCTGCGGAGAGAGCTGCTCCAGCGTTATGCGAAACGCCCACATCGTTTCTCCGTGGAGGACGAGGATCGCACGTCCTTTTGAACACTCGCGATGTAACGTATCGCACGTGCGAAACACGCGTGTCTCGCAGACATTCGCAATGGACTC
>JAHFIK010000005.1:30048-33773 GCA_023246415.1 Candidatus Uhrbacteria bacterium | reverse complement strand
ACTCTGCATGCCGAAGAAGCTCTTCCTTCCAACGCATAAGGCCATCACACACGCGTCCTCGCTCCGTTTGACGATTGACAAAAACCCCATTTTTTGTTAGGTTCCGGCCAGCTCCTCCACAATCACACATCACGCAGACAGGAGTAGAAAGGGACAGGGGTTTTTCACATGTCGGCAAGTTCAGACGCGAATACCATTGGTTTTCTCCGCTCAGTTGCGCCGCAACTCGAAACCGCGGGCGTTATCGCCTTCATCGTCATTGTCGTGTGGTGCGTCCTCAAATTCATGGTCTATCCGAATTCGGAAAGCATGGATGATACGGATCGCACTTCCGCAAATCGACTGACAAATCTCATCGCGATGGCCGTCCTCGGCTTGACCGCGCTCATCCTCACCATCTCGCTCACGCTCACCGCGCTCACGAACCGCGTCCCGCGGCAAGACGTGGATCGCAGTGGCGTCTATCAACAGATGAACTCACACTGATCACATAACGGAAAGTACAGGAAAGACCATGAATGCACTGAAACGAATCGTGTTGCTTGCGTTTTCTTTTGTCGCGCTCGTCGCGTGCAACGACTATCGAGACGTTCCGCCTCCGGACATCGGCCTCAAACTGACCTCATCCGGATACGAGAACCATATCTATTCGCCCGGCCAGGTCGACATCGGAGACGCAAATCAAGGCAAAGGAGACCGACTCGTTCTCGTTCAACGCTCCGGCGTGGACACAAAGGAATCCTTCGCGATCATCACGGACGGACCAGAGAAGGGCGACCATCGTTGCTTGCTTGGCGATAAAAACCCAATCACGCTCGATGTCCGCGTTCTCCTTGCACTTCCGGATTACGAGAAGCCGGAAGGCGTACAACAACTCATGATGGCGCTCGCGCTTGGAAATCCGGTTGTCGTCAACAAGAGCGACAATACGGCCGGAGACGGTCGAGTCATCCGCATTGACGGAATCTCCATCTACGAGCAGCAAGCTCGTCAGCAGGTCCGCAAGGAAATTCGACGCCTCTGTTCGGAATACCCAAACTTCGATGCAATTTTCGACGCATTCAAAGACACGTCGGACAAGGGTCTGGAGAAGCGCATCGAGCACATCGTAGCCGAGGCGCTCAAAGCAAAGAACGTTCCGCTCCATCTGATCAGCGCGGGCCCCTCGAATCTGAAGCCGGATGATGCGATCATGCAAGCGCGCTCGGAACAGCAGGCCACGTCGACCCGCATCGAGAATACGGAACGCATTGCACGGTCCTTGGCCGAAGATCAGACCGGAACGCGTCGACTCATCTACACGCTCCAAACCCTGAAGGAGACGGTCACGATCGCAAACGAGAAAGGTCAAAACACGGTCGTGCTGTACATGCCGAATGGAAGCAATGCCACTCCGATGATTACCCTCAATGGGAAGCCGCAGCCTCCGCCAGCACCGGACAAGAAAGCCACTCCGGCACCCCCGCCGAAGAAGGACGAATAGTCGCGTGATGTTTGATTGACTCCGAAGGCCCGTACGCAATCCGCGTGTGGGCCTTCATTAATATTCATAAGAATCAGTCTTCTAAAACCCGCGTGTGAGTTACTCATCGGCCGCGCCATATGAGCCCCCGCGATCCATATCACGAAAAACAAAACATGATGATGCGCGACGTGACAACGTAAAAGCCCCCGCAATGGCGGGGGCTTTTACGTGGCGGGTGCGAAGGGATTCGAAGCGAAACGACGGCCTATCATTACTGGCCGGAAAACGAACAAACAAAAGCAACCATCACAAAATCACCGTTTCTCACGACACCCAGACTTATCTAGGAAGCTCCTCATTCATTAAAAAATGTCAGCCGGGCGTCAACCGATGGGAAGTAGGCTATTGAATGCGAGGAAAGGAAAATAGGATTGACTGTCTGCTAAAAATATGTTATTGGATCGTTGGAGGTAGAAACGAAAAAAATGGAAACAAAATTGGAACTGAATCTTCATGTACAAGACCCCGAGTTGAAGCTCTTCGAACTTTTTACAACATATGCAGAATCAAGAATTTTTGGACCCCAGGGCTGCGAGGGTGGTGCCTACCAGCGCATGAAAGAACGGATGCCGAATTTTGTATATAGCGGCTCAGGACGCACCAATACACTTGCCGTAAAAGATGCTGATGTAAAACTCGAATGGAGTCACTGGCTCTACATCGCGAATGAGCAAACCCGCGCATATTCATTACAAGGCAACGTCTTGCTCATAACCCCAACGATTCATGGGCGATATGAGTATACTATTACCGAAAGGAGAGAGGTTGATTTTCAAATTCGCGAAGTTGGAAGGGACCGTCGGTACAAGACGTTTTCGCGAGAGCTTAGACAACGACTTCCCATGGGCTACAGAACCAAAATGCGCAATGGGGAATCTGATAAGATATCAACCACTTACTCCGCATTCCTACTTGAGTGGATGGTCGATCAGTTTATCCTAGAAGGCCACGTCCCCGTCCTTTAAGCCGTCCTGCACATGAGCGAGATATTCCGCACGTTTTGCAAAATTCGGAGCATACACGTCGCTGCTTCGAAAAGCAGCAATTCTCGACACACGGTCGCTGCATCAAAAGCGACCGTTTTGTTTTCTGATCTGACCACAAATCGAAAACCCCGCGATTAACGGGGCTTTCGATGGCGGGTGCGAAGGGATTCGAACCCTCGGTCTTCTCCGTGACAGGGAGACGTGTTAACCGGGCTACACCACGCACCCGTGGTGATTCCGTATTGGAAGCGGGAAGAAAGTAGCATGGCCCGCGAACTTGGGCAAGAGGGCGATGCGAAACGGCGAAATAATTGAAAAAAATGCAGACAATTGCCGCCGTGCCCCGCATTGCCTTTTCTGCCAAATTGAGTACACTTGCCCCGCAGATCCGACCCTTCCCAACACCATAAAGGAACACACGCATGAATCGCCTTTGGACGTTTGTGATTTCGCTCCTCAACCTCGGCGTCATAACCGCCTGCGGATCATTCGAGTGTAAGCTCGACCACCTCCACGACGAACCGACCGGATGCTGGATCCAAATCCAAGCAAACACCATTCCGACGCCCAGCCAGGCCACGAACGTCTTGGAAAAACTCCAAAACGATCCGCCAGATGGATGCCATCCGCCAAAAAAAATCCATCTCGATTTCTACAACCCCGAGATCGATAAAACCTACCTCTCCGTCCAAACGTTCGCGTCCGATGGCCCATACTTTCTCTTCGACGGACGAAACGTCCCCCGCCAGCGCTGGGGTCAAGCCGAAGCATGGGGCGAATCGCACTGCAAAACATCGAAAGTTCAGTGTCTTGCACGCGTCACCGCTGACGGCGACATCCAATTAAGTCCGATCCTCGCCCCTCCCACCTTCCGGCCGTTCTAACGAAAGGGATCTTCAGATGAAACAAATCATACGCTGCGCACCGTTCCTCCTGTGTCTTGCCGCAACGAGCTGTTCAAAAAGCGAGTCCGGGGGATGCAAATTCGTCTGGCAAGCGGTGGGAACACACCAAGACGAATATGGATGCTGGGTCAATGTCCATGGGGCATGCTTGCCATCACCCTCCGATGCGCTCGAAGCACGCACCGTTCTGGACGATGATCGTTCGGAGTCCTGCCCGAAACCTGCACCGATCCACATTTTCATCCGCGTTCCGAACTCGCGAAGCCCAAGCCTCAGCGTCCAAAACTTTCCGGACGATAACGGTCCAAA
>JAHFIK010000005.1:1728-29948 GCA_023246415.1 Candidatus Uhrbacteria bacterium | reverse complement strand
CCCCCTAGCCTATCGCCTCGTCTTGTGCTAGATTCGCCCACATGGCGTATCCGGAAGAGCATCACGCGCACATTCACACCACGCTGGCAAAGGGATTACGGAATCACCTCTTCAACCTCCAGCATATTTCCGAGGCCGGGAACCCGGGCACCTTGGCAAAATTTCTCAAGCGAACCCTTGAGAATGCCACGATTGGCGACGAAGTCCCTGTCCTTGCGCTGCTCTTCAGCGCTTGGATGCACACGGAATCACTCTGGAACAATTCGCGGACGCATCTGATCTGTACGCGACCAAAAAATCCCGAACATGCCATCATCGATCTGCGAACGGCTCGTAACGTTTCCGCGCTGCTCGCGCCGATTCAGTGCGATGTATCGCTCTCGGAACTTCAACGTGGCCTCATCATTTCAGACATCTGTTTTAAACGACAGGTGTTCGATGCGGACATTACGCTGAAGGGACGAGACATTCTGAGTATCACACTGTCGCGTCACGTCCTCCAGACGAACGGATCGTGCACGCTTGCCGATTTGACGCCCTCAGAACGTCAGCAGGCATTCATTGATCTCACGGCGTTCGCGACGAGAACCGGACCCTCGGTCATGCCATCGTTTTCTCCCGGTCCCGGTCTTTCCGAATTCCCGAAATTCGCCTCTGGCATCGTCTTTTCCGTGAACGGACTTCCGAACACCACGGTCCCTTGTGACCCCCCGTTCCCAGAAGAACCTGCTCCGTTTCGGGACACCACCGAACCCTCGCCCGCACCCACGGTTTCTGCACGCAGGAACTAACCCCTGCAACCAGCAACCTCATGAACAACGCCTCGAAGAGTCACTCTCTTCGAGGCGTTAACCGTTATTGGTAAACGGTAAAGGGTAAAGGGGCCATCAAGAGAGACCCGTTTACCCTTTACCGCTTACCGTTTACCCCAATAAAAACAAACAACCCGATCTTCCGACCGGGCTGTTCTTCACCATGTTCTAGTTACGCTGACGGCTTCGTCGCTGGCTTTGCCGCAGGCTTCGTTGGCGAGTCGTACTTCCCGCCCTCCTGCTTCAAAATGTCGATCGTCGTCTTCACCACCGTATCCGGGTTGAGTGAAATACTGTCGATCCCGGACTCCACGAGGAAACGAGCGAATTCCATCGAGTCACTCGGAGCCTGTCCGCAGAAACCGACTTTAACCTTGTTCTTCTTTCCAATCGCGATGATTTTGCGGATGGAATCCTTCACGGCTTCATTGGATTCATCATACACCTTACTCACAATCGAACTGTCGCGGTCCACACCAAGCGTGAGCTGGGTAAGATCGTTCGAGCCAATGCTGAATCCGTCGAACCGCTGGGCGTACTGTTCGCCAAGAATGATGTTCGATGGAATCTCGATCATGACGTACACGCGCAAATTCTTCACCCCGCGACGCAGTCCTGACTTCGCCATCACATCGAGCACGAGATCGCCTTCTTTCGGAGTCCGGCAAAATGGCAACATGACCACCACGTTCTCAAGTCCCATTTCTTCGCGAACTTTGCGAATGGCCGCACACTCGAGCTCGAACGCCGGGCGGAAAGCCGGATCGTAGTAGCGGGAGCATCCGCGCCACCCAATCATCGGGTTGGACTCAACCGGCTCAAAGAGCGTGCCGCCAACAAGTCCCGCATATTCGTTCGTCTTAAAGTCAGACGTTCGGACAATGACGTCCTTCGGGTAGAACGCGGCCGCAAGGCGCGCAATCCCTTCCGCAAGTCGATCCACGAAATAATCCACCTTGTTCGTATACGGATAGACGATTTCCTCAATCTCCTTCTTCAATTTTGCATCCTTGAGCTTGTTGAAGTTCAACAAGGCGAGCGGGTGAACTTTGATGTAATCCGTAAAGATGAATTCCGTTCGTGCGAGTCCGACGCCGTCGTTCGGGATAAACGAATCACCGAACGCCAAGTCTGGCTGGGCAATGTTCAACATGATGGCCGTCTTTGGCCGGGCGAGTCCCTTCAATTCTGTGGTCTTCACTTCAAATGGAAGGATGCCATCATACACGTGGCCACTTTCTCCTTCCGCACAGGACACCGTGATCTTCTTTCCATCCTTGAGGACTTTCGATCCCTTCTTTGTTCCCACGACCGCCGGAACCCCCAATTCGCGGGCCACAATCGCCGCGTGACACGTGCGTCCTCCGCTGTCGGTGACGATGGCGGCAGCCATTTTCATGAGCGGCACCCAGTCTGGATCCGTCATCGTCGTCACGAGGACGTCTCCTTTCTTAAAATGATCCGCATGCTTCACATCTTTAATGACGCGGACCGTCCCCGTCCCAATCGCAGATCCGATCGAGAGTCCTTCCACAAGCACCTTCGAACGCTTCTTGATGGAATACGTCTTCATGACGTTCACATCGCGGCCAGCCTGAACCGTTTCTGGTCGCGCCTGAACGATATACAGCTTCCCGGACACGCCATCTTTTGCCCACTCAATATCCATTGGGCGCGGCTCTTTCACGAGCGCGGTGTAGTACTTTTCAATTTCCGCGCCCCAACGTGCGAGCGTAAGGATTTCTTCATCTGTCAGACAGACCTTCTTCTGTTCCTTAATGTCATTCTTCACGATCTTCGTTGGCTTCTTGCCATCCGTGCTGTAGATCATCTTCACTTCCTTGGAACCAATGCGACGGCTCAAGATCGGATCAAGCGCCTTATTCTCTAAAAACGGCTTGAACACGTAGTACTGGTCCGGACTCACACTCCCCTGCACGATCATTTCCCCAAGTCCCCAGGCTGCGTTAATGAGAACAACTTTGCGGAATCCGGATTCCGTATCCAAGGTGAACATGACACCGGAGCACGCCTTGTCGGAACGAACCATCTTCTGGACGCCGACCGAGAGCGCCACCTTCGTGTGCGCAAACCCTTTGTCGATACGATAGGCAATGGCCCGATCCGTGAAGAGCGAAGCGTAACAGCGACGAACCGCATCCAACACCGCGGCTTCACCCTTGATGTTGAGGTACGTGTCCTGCTGACCGGCAAAACTTGCGCCTGGCAAATCTTCCGCCGTTGCCGATGATCGAACCGCCACGTCCGTTCCTCCTGGACCGGCGCCCTCCGACTTCGACAAATTTCGATAGGCTTTCACAATGGCGGCTTCCAATTCTGGCGGCAATTCCGCTTTTGTCACGGCCGCACGAATTTTTGCGCCGCAGGCCTGCAGCTGTTTCAGGTTGTTGATATCCAACCCCTTCAACGTATCTTCGATGAACTTATCCAACCCGGCGTGCTTCAACGTCAATCGGAATGCGTGGCTCGTGGTGGCAAATCCATCTGGAACGCGAATCCCTTTTGGCGTGAGGTTGCGGAACATTTCGCCAAGCGATGCATTCTTTCCGCCGACAATGGCGACATCGTGAAGCGCAAGATCACGGAACGGACGGACGAGACTGGAATCGTGTGAAGAGGAGGGGGTAGGCATATGTGTAATAAGCTGTCAGCAGTCGCTGTCAGTGTTGATGGGCAAAACTATAGCATCTCAGCAGGGTTGATGGCAGAGTTGAGGATAAAAATAACGTAGGGGCGTGGCCAGGCCACGCCCCTACGTTATTTTTTTGATTATCTGACGTCCCGAATCTCCACAAAATTATTCCCAGAGACGCCAACGGGTTCGCCGGAGACGACAACAAGGCGATCCCCTTTCTTGAGCGATTTTCGCGTTTTCAGTGTTTTTTCAGAAAGCGTCAACAGATCCTCGATCGTCTTGCAGCGACGAAGTGAGAATGGGATGAGCCCCCAAGAGAACTGCATCTGGCGCATTGCGCGTGCACTGTCCGTTTCTGCGAACACCGGAACGAGCGGACGGCATCGGCTCACGAGTCGTGCCGCATTCCCCGTCAATGTCGTCACGAGCATGGCATCCGCACCGGCTTCGCGAGCCAAAATCACTCCGGCTTCGGCAATCGCCTCATCACGGCCCCGCGGTGCCACGACCCATGGCGGGGTGTTCGCTTCGCTAAGAAGCGTTGCCTCCGTGTGTTCGATCACGCGGCTCATCGTGCGTACGGCTTCGATCGGAAACGATCCGTTTGCCGTTTCTCCGGAAAGCATAAGCGCATCCGCCCCATCAATGACCGCATTTGCGATATCCGATACTTCTGCACGCGTGGCCCGCGGATGACGAATCATTGAGTCCAACATCTGCGTGGCCACAATAACTGGCTTCGCGGCGGCTTTTGATTTTTCAATCATGTCCTTTTGAATCAGCGGAACCATTTCTGCCGGCATCTCAATCCCCAAGTCTCCGCGCGCCACCATGACCCCATCCGCGGCCGCGATAATCTCATCCAAATGTTCAATCGCTTCCCGATGCTCAATTTTTGCGATAATGAGAATCGGCAAGCTGTTTCGAATCTTCAATTTCTTTTCAGCAGCCCGAATGAGCGCGCGCATATCGTGAATCTCCTGCGCCGATTTCACGAACGAGAGGGCGATCGCATCCACCCCGATCTGAACGCCAAAAAAGAGATCCTTTCGATCTTTTGCCGTCAGCGGCGACACCGAAAGATGTGAGTCTGGAAAATTCACGCCTTTTGAGGAGTACAGCATCCCGCCATCCACCACTTTGCAAACCACGCTCTTCCCACGAACGCGAACGACACGTGCCGACAGGAGCCCGTCATCCATGAGAATCCGCTCCCCTGGCTTCACGTCGGTATGCAACGACGCGTAGGTGATCTGAAACACCTTCTTTTCGACGCCGCTCGCTCCTGGATCTGTACTCACGAACGAAATTTCGTCTCCGGTTTCAAGCCGAACGCCTGTCTTTGGAAGAATCCCAACACGGATCTTCGGCCCCTGGAGGTCCTGCATCAGTGCCACTGGAACCCCTAATTTTTCTGAGACACTACGAACCACGCGAATACGCCCGGCATGCTCCTCATGCGAGCCATGCGAGAAATTCAATCGCGCCACATTCATCCCTTCGCGAATTAACTCGGAAAGCACTTCCGGCGTTTGAGCCGACGGTCCGAGCGTACACACGATCTTTGTCCGTTTCTGAAATTGATCGGATCGTGATCCGGTGTGGCTCGTCTGCTTCTGCGTGAGTATCCGTTTTGTCATATCTTTTTTGGAGGATTGACTAGGATACCTGAGTCGAGCAGAAATGTCACGGGGGGAGAAAAATCAGTCATGAGTCATGAGTCATGAGTCATGAGTCATGAGTCATGAGTCATGAGTCATGAGAGAGGATCAGTCGTTCTTCATAAGAACGCAAGCCGCTTGAATGAGGACGGCAGTCTCTCTGTCTTTCTGGGAAGAATGATTTCTTGAAATACGCTCATCATCACAAAAAAATCGCCCGCAGCGATCTCGACCTCTCATCTCTTTCTTGTCCCGAATGTCGTGATGCGATTGGACGCGATGAATCGCATCCCTACGATTTCCCGGTCGTCCGTGTGGATCGTGTTTTCTTGACCGATTTTTTGGTGGCGGTCTTCGGTTTCTTCCCAGACCACATGAGCGCGTTCAATTCGCGCTGAAACGAATCCACATCTTCAAACTGACGATAGACAGAGGCGAACCGGATATAGGCCACCTCATCGAATGATTTGAGATGGCTCATCACGATCGCACCGATCTGTTCACTCGTGACTTCATCCACCCCCATCTTCTGAATATCCCGTTCCACCGAATGGACCAGGGCGCGAAATTCCGCATCCGTGTGTTGCCGCTTTTCGAGCGCCTTGCGCAGCCCGCGTACCAACTTGTCCCGATTATAGGCTTCTCGCTGCCCGTCACGCTTCACAACGACCAAATCAAGCAGGTGAATTTCTTCGAGCGTTGAAAATCGATGGCTGCAGGCATCGCATTCACGACGTCGGCGAATCGCCACGCCATCCGAACTCAGACGCGTATCAATGACACTCGTGGATTCGTGACTGCAGGAAGGACAATGCATAAAACGAAGTGCGTGGTCCGTGGTGCGTGGTCCGTAGGATTTCTTTATGATCCTACGGACCACGCACCACAGACCACGCACTAGTTTACATCATCTTCTTGCGAATGAATGCCGGGATCTCCATCTCCTCTTCTTCCGGAGGTTTCGTCGGCACGGTTGGAATGGGAGGGATCGACGGGCGCTGTGCATTCACGGGAGCGTACTGCGGCGGCTGGACATGCGGCTGACGCTCAACCGGCATCGGCGCCGGTGTCGGCGGAGGCGGCACATACTCACGCGGCGCAGAAGGTTGAAATGAAGCAGCGGACGGAGATTGAAACGGCGTCGCTGAGACCGCTTTGCGTGGCGCATTAAAGGACACGCGATCAAGCGGTTCAACTGGAGCAGCTGGAGGCGGGGCCACGGATGGACGCGCAGGCGGCGTGTACGTTCCTGAGGCCATCACCACTTTCGGTTTTGGCTGAAGCGGTCGCGTATCGAATCCGGTCGCGATAACGGTAATCTTAATTTCATCCTTCATCTGTTCATCAATGATCGCACCGAAGATCACCTTTGCGTGCGGATCCGCGGACTGCGTGACCACCTTGGCCGCTTCAGAGACTTCATACATCCCCAAATTCGATCCCCCGCAAATCGTGAAGAGCACGCCCTTCGCCCCATCAATCGAAACCTCGAGGAGCGGTGATGCGATGGCCGCCTTTGCGGCTTCCGCGGCGCGATTCTCACCCTGTCCGCGGCCAATGCCCATCAGGGCGCTCCCGCGGTTCCCCATGATCGCTCGGACGTCGGCAAAGTCGACATTGATGAGTCCCGGAACCGTAATGATTTCAGAAATGCCCTGCACGCCTTGGCGAAGCACATCATCTGCAATCTCAAAAGCATCAAGCAGCGCCGTTTTGCGATCGACAATCTGAAGAATGCGATCATTCGGAATGGTGATAATCGTATCCACCATATCCACCATCCGTTCATATCCGGAATCCGCGATGGAGCGACGCTCCAAGCCTTCAAATGAAAATGGCCGCGTCACAACCGCAACGGTGAGGATGCCGAGTTCACGTGCGATCTCTGCGATCTTTGGTGCCGCACCGGTCCCCGTTCCGCCGCCCAAGCCACAGGTGATGAACGCCATGTCCGCGCCCTTCAACATTTCTTTAATTTCATTCGCCCCCTCTTCTGCCGCACGATATCCGATTTCCGGATCCATTCCTGCACCGAGTCCGCGCGTCGCCTCTTTGCCGATATGAATTTTCTTCCGTGCGAGCGAATGGTGGAGCGCCTGCATGTCCGTATTCACGGCGATAAATTCCACACCGCGAATCTTCGATGCGATCATGCGGTTCACCGCAGAGCCTCCTGACCCGCCTACGCCAATCACTTTAATATTCGCGACGGCTTCGATATCTGGTTTGATCTCCGGCATATAGATAATGATTCAATTCATTGTTCATCTTTCGCTTCATTGAGCAAAAAAATGATCTTTGATGTGAGCATACGCATCGCTAACCCGAACGTCAAGCTCTTTTCATACTCCATCTCCCTCCTCTCAACACAGAGATAAAAAAGGCGAACACATGCGTTCGTCTCAAAGTTATCAACAGGGATAAAAGTTCCCTTTCAAAAACGAGTCTTTACGTGATCATTTCAGGACGAGATTGATCACGCGATTAGTTCACTGAAGATGACGGCTTCTCTTTCCAAACTACGGCATGAACGACCGGAAAATATTCTTGATCGTCCCGGTCACCTTGCCCGCAATCGCTCCCCCTTTCTTCAAGGCGGGGGCATACCCGGGCGCTGACTCTTTTCGCATCTCTTCAAAGCCCCACTGGACCAACCCGACTGCCGTGGAGAACGCCGGATCATACGCTTGCTCCGGAATCGACGTTGGTAGATGCGTGGCTGCGCCGATCGACGCTGGAAGACGCAATGTGGCTTTCGCGACATCCACCAACCCTTTCAGCTTTGCTCCACCTCCTGTCAGAACAACGCCCGCAGGAAGTAACCCGCTTCGATCAATCTGTCGGAGCTCCGCTTCAATTTTTTCAAAAATCTCCTCGGTCCTCGCACGAATAATTTCCGCAACAAACCGAAGCGAGGCGAGCTCGCTTCCATCTGCGCCGTATTCTCCAATATCGATCTCCTCACGCTTGCCGTACTCATCGGGATTCGTATGCCCGTAGGCGAGCTTGATGGATTCCGCTGCTTCAAGAGAGGTTCGAAGTCCGATCGCAATATCACTCGTAATATAATCCGCACCAATCGGAAACACTTTCGCATGCAGTAACTCCCCTTCTTCAAACACGCACATCGAGGTCGTTCCGGCACCGATCCCAACGACGCAGACCCCGAGATCACGTTCACGTGCGGTCGTCACCGTATTCGCGGCCGCAAGCGGACCAAACACGAGTTCCGTGACATCAATCCCCGTTCGGAGAACGCATTTTGTCAGATTCCGAACATTCCCGGCGAGTCCGGTAATGAGGTGCGCCGTAGCTTCAATCCGAATGCCGTGCATCCCAAGCGGATCTCGGATTCCGGTCTGGCCATCCACAGTGAATCCGTGCGGGAGGACATGAATGATTTCAACATTCGCCGGATTCGCCGCTCCTTTCGCAGACTCAAGCACACGTTCCACATCATCTCGGCGGACATCCCCATCTGGACGCGAAACACCTACGACGCCCTTCGCCTCAATCACGCCGATATGCGTCCCATTCATCCCAACGATCGCTTCATCAATGGGCGCACCAATCTGCCGTTCGCCTTGCTCGAGCGCCGCAGAAATTGCCGCAACCGTATCTTCAACGGCCGCGATGGAGCCACGCGAAATGCCCTGCGATGCAGATTCGATCGCGCCCACAATCGACAGCACACCGCTCCCTGACCGTTCAGATGTCGGCGTAACCTGCCCGATCGCAAGTCGGATATGAGATGACCCAAGATCAAGGCCAATGAGTAATGGTTGACTCATACGTGCAGAAGAAACGAAATCGCATACGGACCCAGAATCACCGCCGCAATGATCGCAGCAATACCTGAGGCAAGTAACACGGCCGCTGCCATCAAATCTTTCACATCACGAACATACGGAGACAACCGTGGCTTCGTCACATCAACGAATCGTTCGAGCGCGGTGTTTAACAACTCTAGCACCAAGACGGTCCCTGTCACAAGCAACAGGAGTAATCGCTGCTCAAGACTCAACGGAAGCAGACAGATGAGACCGATCACCACCAGGGCAGAGGCGGCCATCACACGGAATGTCCGCTCTTCACGAAGTGCGACTTCAATTCCACGCGCCGCTGCACGAAAACTCCGCATCAAGCCTTTGATAAATTGAATCATATCCGTGTTCTTTTCTTCGCCGGAACATGCATCAGTTGTTGAACCACTGATTCCTGAATGGCAAACATCGCTCGTTCATCCGCAATGCGCTCGTGATCATACCCAAACAGATGGAGCGTCCCGTGCACAAGGAGACGGACGAGTTCCTCATCAAGCGGAACCCCTCGCTTGCGTGCTTCCGCGCGCGCGTATGATGGGCAGATGATCAAATCCCCCTGTTCCTTCCCTTCCGTTGCTGTGGCAGGAACAGGAAATGTTCGCGACCCTGGCATCGCCTCAAACGAAAGCACATCTGTCGCGGTGGGCTTGCCGCGATAAGCGGAATTATACGTTGCCATCACACGGGGCGTCACAAACGCCACGGAAATCAACCGATCCGTCCCGCTTGCTTTCGCCTTCAATGCACGTGTGACCTCCGCCGCCGTACGCTCAATCGCTCGTCGCGGAAGCGATGACGGCACGTTCCCTTTGGTCACATACACAATCATGCGAGTAGTAAAGGCGTTGTTAGCCTGGCGTCGAAGACGCTGCAGGTGCCGCTGGAACAATTGGTACAGCAGGTGACGTCGCCGCAGTTGGCGTCGGTACCGTCGGAACAGGTGGCGGCGTCACTGGAGTTGATAGGACGGGTACAGCCGGTACGGTTGGGATTGGGACTGGAGTTGGAGTTGGAATCGTCGATGTCGGTACTGCAGGTGTCGACGGGATCACAGGCGTCGTCGCCCCCGGTTCTGGACTGGATGACGGAACGGACGGAGACACCGGAGGAACAGCTGGCGTCGTGACTGAGGCCGAGACCCGCGGAGCCACGGAGAGCGAAAGTGCATTCTGCATCATCTCGTACGTGGTCCGATAATTCACAAACGGCTGGTCATCAAGGTGATACGCGAAGACTAAGACCTGATCACCCCATGGGAAATAGGTGGTTAATGGATCAAGGCCGACCAATCCATCAACTCCGGACTTCGTCGTTTTCAGCGTCACCTGTGAAGACACGGTCCCAGGATGCTGTTCCAAATACCAGTCCATGATCTTTTCCTTTTTCGGATTTGGTTCAAGCGTCATCGTAAACGTCTCACCATGTCCGGTTGAGACCGTCCCCGCCATCCCATCGTCCGACAGCTCTGTCTTCCAGGTGATCGGTACGAGGATCCGCCACCCAACCTTGCTCTCGAACACTTTCACCAAGTTCGACTCCAGTAACTTCGCATTCTTTCCACTGGCGGGATTATAGAGATGGAAGACCTCATTCCCATCAAGGAACGTGTCATGATCCGTATCTGGATTCCGTGGATCTCCTCCGTATAACGGCTCTTCCAAATCAGTCAACCCGTCAGAATCTGAATCCAAACCTGCAGGCGGTAGCTTCGCCGGTTCTGGTGGCGCAGGCGGCGGTGCAGGCGTTGTGATAGAGACCTCATTTGACGCTGGAGAATCTCCACCTTCATTCATCGCGATCATCCGATACAGATAGGATGTCGATGGACTCGCACTGCTGTCTTGGAACGCGGTGGAATTTGGAGGCAGACTCGTCAGTGGCGCATAGGCGCTTGCCGACTCCCGGCGCTCAACGCGAAATCCCGCCTCATTATTTGACGTATCCGTCCAATTCAACTGAACGACCGTTGGTGACGTTGCTGTCGCGGACAAATCCGTTGGCGCTGAAGGGGGCGGTGGGGGCGGTGCCGGTTTTGGTGGCTCTGTTTTAACAACCGGAGTCGGTGTCTGGACGGGTGTCGAGGGTTTAAACAACAAGTCCCGATTAAAATAGACAAACCCTCCACCAACGCCAGCGAGGAGCAAGACGACCACGGCAATCACCGGAGCCATGGAGCGATGACGCTTCTTCGGCGCATCTTTTCCGTCTCCGGGTTTTGTCGGAGACTCTTTCGTTTTCTTCACTTCGCTGATTCTGGCACTCAGTGCCGCACCATAAAACTTCTCCGGAATGGACTGAATTGCAATATCCTTGACGTCCGCGGAAACGATGTGTTCCGGCTCTATCGTATTTGATGATTGATCGTCAGGCATGGGTAGATATCAGTATAGCAGTATCGCGATGATTCGGTTATTCGGAGCGATCGTAACGATCCGATCACGAGTTTCCAAACCCCTCCCGCTGCAATTTACTTTTTCAATTTCCCTGGACCGAGTGGGTTGAACCCATTCTGAACTTCTTGACCATCCGAAAACCCATCCCCGTCCGTATCCGCTTTTGTCGGATCCGTATGCCACACATTCACCTCATCACCGTCTGTGAGCCCGTCACCATCGGTATCCGCCACGAGCGGATTCGTGTGATAGGTATTCACTTCCGCTCCATCCGTCAATCCATCGCCATCCGTATCCGGACTGTTTGGATCTGTCCCAAGCTTCGCTTCTTCGGCATCTGAAAGCCCATCTCCATCAGTATCAACCGCCTGCGTGGATGACGTATGCTCAATCGCCGGAGGCGGTGTCGGTGGAACGGCAGGCTCCGAAGACCCTGTAGCAGGCGGCGTAATTGGTGCACCGGTTGCCGCATCTGGAGCGGGAGCTGCAGGCTGTTCTGATGGAACAGTCGGCGATGTGGTTGTCGGCTTCTTCACCGCTGGCGTCGGCGAGACCATGAACCGCTTGTATAAGAAGTATCCACCAGCCGCCAACAGCAAAACACCGACCACAATTGAAGCGATCAGAATGATCTTCCCCTTCCCACGACCAGATGATGCACGCACTTCAGGGGCCGCGACGGGCGCCGCGCCACCTGCGGACGCATCATGTTCCACGCCCGAAAAAATATCCTCTGGCTCTTTCTTTGGCGGACGCAACAGACTATTCGATGGCGGAATGGACGGAAGCGGCGGATTGGGTTTTGGCCCAGCCGCAGACGGAGGCTTTGAGATAAACGGAGAATCATTCGATTCTGGTTCAACAGGAAGATTTGCGGGTGGATCAAACATAGGCAGTAAAGATTGGAGTTACACGTCAATGCTTCAATGGATGATTATTTCTTCAGCAGTCCAGGCCCAAGTGGATTATACCCCTTACTGACCTCGACCCCATCTGAGAATCCATCACCGTCCGTATCTTTCAAATTCGGATTCGTGTGGTAGATTTTTACCTCTTCATAATCCGTCAGTCCATCGCCATCCGTATCAACGGTACGCGGATTCGTTCGGTACGTATTCACTTCCTCCCCGTCCGTCAGTCCATCGCCATCCGTGTCGGGATTATGCGGATCCGTGTGATAGATCGTCGTCTCCTGAACGTCCGTCAGTCCATCATGATCAGAATCGACGTTTGCGTCAGTACTCGGTGTCGTTTGAGCTGGAGTCGTTGGCGCAGAACTCGTCGCCGTCTTTGTCAGATAGGCCGCAACCCGCGGATCATGATATTTCATCTGTTCCAACACCTCTTTTGGAATATCTGGAACCTTTCCTGTTTCCGGATCTGCCGCAAAGTACAATTGCGTTCCATCGGGAATTTTAGGCACAGAAACGGTCGAGGTGGATGCCCCAAGACCGGTTCCATTTGTCACGCCTCCGCCCGCAACACGCGTTTCACCCGGCGTTTTTGTCGTTCCCGCAGAAGATCCCCCCGTCGTCCGCAGACGGATCACGAACCACGCTCCGACTCCTCCGACAAGGAGGAGCAGGATTATTCCGATCAACAACGCTTTCCGATTCATAGATCTTTAACGGCTTTGACTAAAGTCTCCGCTCCCACACTGACCAGCAACGCCACCACAGAATCCTCCCTTCGTACACTGCGCGTCTGAGGTACAAGCTTGAATACACCGGACATTCGCGTTTGCCGTCGATGCGCAATGCGATCCCGTCGGACACTGTGCCTCGGACGCAACGTCACACGCCGGATCACCTCCGTTACAGGATTGACCTGACGGACAATCTGAGCTCGCGATACATGGCGCGCCAGAACCACTACACGACCCGGCAAACTGACTACCATACCCATTTCCTCCATTTGCGCAGACGAACGTTCCGTTTGTGTAAAAATCCTTCGGGAATACCCCTTTTGTTCCATCCCCGTACGTGAAGCCGGTTGCGCCACATGTCCGTTCCCAACACGTTCCCCAGCCCACCCCAGAGAATCCAAACATCTCACTCGTGAACAAGTCTGCGAAATATCGATAGTCCGCACCCGTATCACCACCATTCCATTCCTGAACAACCTTATTCGATGTATCGATCGAGAATGGCGTCCACACGGTACTAATAATATTCGTATATCCGTAGAAGAAGAGATGCGTCATCGTCCCCCAGTCGAGGTATTTGCCGTTAGAATCTTTTCGCGTCGATTCCGTTAAACACATATCTCCTTGTACCGCATCGTATTGATTCCAACCCGCTCCTGGCGAATTGGTCCTAAACCCGGAAAAATCCGTCCCGTTCCATGTTTTCACGTATCCATTCTGATCAAACAACTGAATCTTTCCTTGATTATCGTACAACCACCTCCAAATTGATCCTGGATTATGTGACCCTGACCCGAACTGTTGATATGCGGAAACAAGGATATCGTACTGTCCACCCTTCCCAGAGATAAAGATACTCTGCGGTGGAACGATGAAATTCGTACAGCTTGTCTGTGTCCGATTCGCATTATCAATTGGCCACTCTGGATGATAACAGAACAGATACGCTCCTTCCGCACCAGACAGCACATCAAGCGGCCCTGAGCGCGATGGCTCGACCGGTCCAGTACACGTTGAGTCGGCATAAATCGATCGATCCGCCTGCGTCCCCTGACAGTCAACATTGTTTGAGCACGCCAGTTTTCCTTCCAAATTCGCTGGAAGCTTTCCACCGGTACACGTTCGACTCGCCGTTCCACGGATTTTATTCGTACAGCTCGCCATCCCGATCACCGGACTTGCGTGATCTACCCCATTCACACCAGGCTGCCACTGGAATTGAGCCCAAGGATTCGCCGGATCGTACGCCGGGGTTGGATTCTTATAAATAAACTTATCGTTCGAATCCAAACCCTTGTTCCTTCCATCTCCTGTATATTTCACCGGCGGCGGCGTCAGGGAGCATCGTCCAAACGTCCCCGGGATATAGGTAAACGGCATACGGACAACGAGATCATGAAGAAAGTTCGTATGCGCGGCGTAATACGCACTCGCTTTCGCGTTCTGATCTGCGGCCGTTCCATCCGAAGCGGCAATCACATTATTTTGGAAGTCCTGAATCGTGCTTTGAATATCTCCTCCAAACGGCTTCCACCAGAATTGAACAATATATTCGTTCGCCTTTAACTTCGGAAGCATGTTGAACCGAGGAATGGTATACCCACGCAATAGCTTGTCCGGGGAAACTTGCTCCGTCTTGTCACCCCAATCAATCATCACCTTTGTAAAACGACCTGCCGTCGTCGCTTCAGTTGCGACATTCTCGTGCGGCATGAATGACGGCGATTCGATCGGCATGTACCCACCACGCAAGGACTCATCGAACAAGGTCGTCTTTGGATTATCACCGTACGAATCGATGATCAACTTATACTGATTACATCCATCATGGCGATCAAGATTTGAGAAGGAGAAGAACCCTTTATCATCTGATGTCGTTACCGCAACCTGAAGTCCGCGATAGTACAGCGTCACGCGCGCGTTCTGAATCGGCTGCTGGAAGAGCGTGTCGTACAACTCCCCTTCAATCTTCCCTTGGAACAGCGGATCATTCGCAGCCATGCTCTTGTCCGGCGGCGTGCCGCAGGTCGCACATCCACCGTACGCACAGGATAGTGAACAGGTGATGTTGTCGCGCGTGCTCCCGTCTGACGCCTTCACCGTTGAGATCGCGTAATCATATCCGAGCGCGCGACATGTCCTCGCCGCACTCAAGTTCTTTGCAAAGACATACGCCGACGTATCGCCCGCTGTATCACACTGCTCGGCAGAACCGGAATCAATGACCCCGTTTCCGCAGAACCCGCCTTGCGTCAGCTGGAACTTGCATGAGGTTGAACAGTTCGAACACGTGCTTCCGTATTCCGCCGTTGAACAGGACTTCCCGTTCTGCGATCCCAAATCACACTCTTCCACGCCGCTATAGACGGAACCATCTCCACACACATTCTTCTTGCAGAAGTTTGTACACCCGTCGGTGTTATCCGCATTTCCGTCATCACATTCTTCGCCCTGATCAACAACGCCGTTTCCACAGAATTGCGCTCCCATGCACGCGCCCCATGCACTCGCGTAATGACACGCCTGTGCTCCGGCATCCGCACCCTGACAGTTCAGTGTTCGAACTGTCTGCACCGACTGCGCCCCACACAATGCCCCTCCACAACCCAAATTCCCGACTGAACCTGAATAGGATGAGCTACAAATTTGACCAGCCGTCTTCACACACGTGGCGCCGGAATAACAATCCGCATCGGTTCGACATCCGCCTTTTCCATCAATGCCGCCACCAGACAAACCACCTCCGCTGATTAGACAAACTCCGCCATTTCCACCGCACACGCGAGCTGGCTGACAGGCAGGAATCGTCGCGCCGCACCGACCACTGTTTGGACAGTCCGCATCTGAACTGCACGGCGTCCGATTATCGCTACAAATCGCCTTCGATGTGACGAGTGGTGTTCCATCACATTCTTCCTGCGGAGCATCAACATGACCGTCACCGCACCGTGGACCAATTCCACTACAGGTCAAATTGCATGAATTTGTTGCATTGCACGTCGAGCCGCTCGTGCAGTATCCACCATTCTGCTGTGATCCGCTAAATCCGAGATCGCACGCTTCGCCGAGCGACACCTTTCCGTCGCCGCAGTACCCGTCGTATCCGTTACACGTCAGGTTACAATGGCCATACGTTCCATTCTGTTTTCCGTCATCACACGTTTCAAGCGCAACACAAGAGATCCCCGACGAACAATCTGCATCCGTGGAACATGGCTGTGTGGCATCGCCATTGCACCCGCGATCAACGCGGCCATTTCCGCATTGCAATGACGCGAAGCATCCCGGGTGACTGGTATCGTCGACATACGATCGACACGCGTAACACACCTGCTGCTTCAACCCAGAGGCCCCACCGGTGGTTGAACAGGCAGCCATGCGCGTGGCGCTTGGCCCCTTTGTTTCGCACTGCTCACTTGCGGTACAAATGCCTCCGGAACAATCACTGTCCGATTGGCACGACTGACCATCTTTTGTTCCACCTAAACATTTATTATGCGCCGGATCTGAATCAATGATGCCGTCCCCACACGTCGATGACTCGCCATTCGCACTGCCATTACAGAGATTCGAATAGCGATAGCGTCCGCCAACCGCACGGCAAGCCCCCGCGACGACCGGTACATTTGCACAATTTCCGGAGGTACACGTCTGACAATCCGCATCGGTATTGCAGAATCGACCGGCCGCATCACGTGTGACGCACTGTTTCACTTCGTCGAAGAGCGGTGGGGTCCACCAGTTCTGCGACGGATCGGCCGCATTCGGCGGCGGAACTTCAAATTCTGCAGCAAGCTCATACCGAACACCTTGATCGACCGAACGATAGGTATAGAGGTGGCTTGAGAGCGACCCGTTCTCCATGGGACAGAGATATGCGCGCGACTGCTCATTCCAGCACGTAATCGCATCATACCCATCGACCGGCGCACACGAATCGCCCTTCTGCGGACAGTCCGAATCAACCGTGCACGCCGTTCCACCTTGCGTACATTTTCCACAGGTGACGAATCGATTCACCGGATCTTTCGGAAGCGATCCGCTCTTCGCATTAATCGTCTTTTCAAGTGATCCCTTCCAGGATGGCCAGAGTGAGGTCGTGAATCCGGACAAGTAGGATCCCGCATCGATGATCGGATATTTTCCATCACGCGCCTTCACCGACTCAAGCGCTTTGGACATGTTCTGGAAATCCCCGATGCGCACGAGGTCGCGTTGCAACTTTGCTTTGAAATTATCACAGGAGAGATTCGCCCCGTACGCGCCACACTGCCAGTCCGCAGAACACGCAACGGGACGATGGTTCTGATCCGAGATCACACTTCCGCGCGCATCCACACAAGCATTTGATACACCGCTCGCCAAATTCGTATTGAAGGTCATTGACTGAACGAGGGCATCGAACACCTTCTTTGTCGTGGCGTTCGCGTCATCGTTATAGGAGATGACATACACATATGAGGAGATCGGGAATCCTGGACCGTTCGTACTCGCGGCCGACACGTACACGGTTCGACCTTCGCGAAGCGCCTGATACCCATCCACGAGCAATGGCGCCGGACTTCCAGTGAACCCCTTTGAGGCATACCACTCGCTGATGCTCAGGTGGCGTGGGTTATCCATCACGCGCAACCCAATTGCATCATGCCCTTGAGCCGGATCCTCGAAGGTGAACAGATACTCACGAAGGACCCCTTGCTGACGCTGTGTTGGATTCGACGGGACCGGATTAATCACGAGCGATGGAATATCTTCGTTCGGACCAGCTACCCCCGCATCTCGACAGTACATCATGCCGAAGTTGTAATACGGTCCGTTCTCGAATGCGGTTCCGGCGAGCGCCGCAGATCCAGCCGCATCCGTAAATGGCGCAGACAATCGCGATGGCCATGGATCCTCACAGATGAGTGCCGTAATCTTTTCGGCGCCGGCGATGATCGTTCCGATGGTCGACGGCGTTTCCATATCATCCTTAATGATATGAACCCGCGCGGTAACATACGCGGCTCCGCTGACGGTTGTTGAGATGACCGTCCGCGTATCCGCAGACAACTGTGAGAGCGGTGTCGGTGCCTGCTCCGGATTGAACGTTGCGATATTCACATTCGACGCGGTCCAGTTCTCCCATTCCCACGCATACGAGGCCGTCGTTGAAATCGGAACGGCTTTTCCGTTATGAATCGCCTCCGCGTAGGCCGTAAACGGATGTGCTTCATTTGCACTCGTAAAGAGGAATGGCTGATCCGTCGTATTATCGGTAATACGAATATTATTCACGGCACACACATCTTTCCCAGTCGTAAACGTCCACGAATAATCACTCGCGGAAACAACCCCATCCTTTGACTTGATTCCGACGCGTTTTGCTGGATCGCTATTATCAGACAGGTTTGAATCACCCGTGAATCGAACGATGTACTGCGTATCCGCATCAAGCGCACGATCCAGCGTGAAGGCAAATGAGGTGTTCGGGACCGCGACACCACCCTCGTCTCGCGTGCCAGACGTAAACGTCAGCGTTCCGGTCACCGCGCCTTTACACCAGACAAATGTCTGCGCATGCGCCGGTGCCGCATGGAAGAACGCGACGATCTTCTGCCAAATCCGAGTCACGAATCCTTTAAATCCGCCAACCGGACGACTCCCATCAAGCGTTACAAGCGTTTCTCCGGAAGGACATGCGGAACCGCTCACCTGACGAGCCACGAGGAAATTATCCTTCAGGGACGCTTCGTCCATGAGAACGTTGAATGATCCGTGAATAAGGACGTTTCGACAGGTATCTGTATCTCCGTTTGGCGGGTAGGAATCCGTAATCGACGGACGGAGCGAACAGCACCCGGCTCCGCTCAATCCGTACACACTCGTCCCGTTATTCATCACGGTGCAGGAACTCTCCGCTTTAAATCCGCACTGCAATCCATAGGTGGCCTGACCCGTCACGTTCTGGAGCGTCGCGGACAGCTGCGATGACATGCGGCCTTTTGCATCCGGTTGAGCTGCCCCAACGATATAGGCGAGTTGTGACGCATCCACTCTCCCGTCACCGGCAATCGGTGGCGCATCACAAATCGATGATTCACCAAGCCCGCGTCGACCATCGCCACAGACACTTGGAATGCGATATTTCGTCGATGATCCTTCGTATAAACACTTCGCGCTACACCCATCTCCTGAAACCGCATTTCCATCATCGCAGTCCTCACCCGGATCGATGACCGCGTTCCCGCATCCGGGAACCGATGGATTTGCCCGATCGTATGGAGCCGTTCCCGTATGCAAGCACGTGATCGGATCACACCCGGCAGGAAATACCCCATTCGTCGATTCACACACTTCCCCGGCTTCGGGTATTCCATTTCCACACAGTGACTTGATGGTTGATTTCGAGCCTTCGTGTAAACAATCCGCGCTGCATCCATCGCCTGACACCAGGTTCCCATCATCGCACTGTTCCCCCGTTGAAATATCTGAATTCCCACATGTGGATCCTCCAGCGCGCGAGCCCAAATCACGACACTCATTCGAGCACCCTCGCGTCGTTGCCGTCACGCACGTCCCGTGGTTCGTAACGCACTCCGCCGCCTTCACTGGATCCGTACAATCCGATCCCGGCGGGGTCGTAGAACTTGGGAGCGTTCCGGTACACATGCGTCCCGGATCACAGTCTTCTTTCGCATCGACCCGACCATTTCCACACGATCCCATTCCTGCCTGAGCCATGCACTGCGGAATCGTTGAATTTCCCGAACAGGTAAACGGAGCAACTGGTCCCCACAAGCAGGAAGATGTGCACCCGGCGTCACCATCACATTCTTCTCCACCAGATCCTCCGGCCGCAAGGGTCACACAATTCTTCGCACCGCCATTCGCCCGATATTTCGCGCAATACGTTGGATCTGTCGTTTCAACAATATTGTCGCCACAGCGTGCTGTTTTTCCGTTCACCCCATCCGCACCGAGCGGTGTACATCGATCTGAGCAGCCCGCCGGAATCTCCGACTTCGTATCAAGCTGACCGTTGAAGTAGTACCGCGCCACGGTCGGCTGCGAGGTGGCCCAGGTATATCCACTCTCAATATAAATCGCCTGACCATTCGTCGAACACTCATCCGCTTTTGTGAACGGAGTCGCGGTAAACAGCTGACGATCACCGATCACGCTGGCGTATTTCTCTTTTGGAGACACATCCAAACGTTCCGCGACACACACCGCGCCATCTCCCGTCCGCGTCGAGAACGTCCACGTGTATCCGTCAGGAGAATTTAATTGCGACAACGGCGCCATCGAGAGCGAACGGAATCCGTTCAACGATCCGCCGTGTAGAATCACGCGATAAAAATGTCCTGGCTCCAACAGATCTCTCTCAGGCGTCCCGCCGTACGGCTTAATCACTAACTGACGAACGCGCGTATCCGATCCCGCATTCGGAACCGTTGTCAACTTGATATTTGATGGTGAAATCGGAAGCGTTGATGTATATGACTGACAATCTTCATGCGCACATTCGCGGACTTCGACATTCTGAGCAACGTTCGTCGGATCCATTTCGATATTAAACGTAGCCCAAATTTGCGCATTCACACACGCAACCTTACAGGCTGGCCCGTAGGCAACCACTTCTGGCTTCAGGAACGAGATCGAAAGATCGCCAGCCCCAACGGATGCAGACGCCGCTTCTGTTGCACGCACCTGGATTGGGGATCCTGGAACTGTTTCCATGAGCGCGGTGGCCGTCTGATGACATGATCCAAGGCTGTTTTGCTGGACGTTTGTAATCGACGCACGCGCTTCGCTCACAGACCAACGCCAATCGTACGGATCACAGGCCATCACCTGACATTGATCCGCTGGGCGCGGAACCGCGGCGTATGGAATCGTTTCATTCTGTGCCTGCGCGGTAAATTTGGTCGGAGAAACGATAACAGAGGCAACGGCGCACGGCGTGGCGTCATTCTTTGTCGTGAAGGTAAAGCAATAGGCATTTCCGACGCCGCAATTCTTCTTATCCTCATCCATGAACGTTCCGCCGGCACCAAGACCACGCACCCCGGTCGTTAAGACCACCTGATACGTTGTCGACGGTTTGAGCGCGGTGGTCGGATGCGCATCAACATAGTTCCGACCTTCGCCGGAGGCCCCATCCGCTGGCGTGACCGTCATTGTCTTCGTGACTTCCGTTTGAGTCGCACACGGCGACGACCCAGAACCCGTACACTCAAAAACGTGCACGGTCTGATCCGTAATCGTTGTTTGATCCAGCAAGGTCGTAAAGAGCATGCCGATATCCGCGTTCACGCACGCCGCGTTTCCGCCATCACGACCGGACCACGGCGTTGGAGACGGAAGATCGAATTGTCCACACTGGACCACCACGCTTGGAGCGCGCGGAATAATCCCCGTCGAGAACTGCCACGCGAACACCCCCGGGGTCGGACCAGCTGAACAGACCGCGGGCGTACACGACGTCCCCGTACAAACCGGCGGATGACACACGCCATCAGAGCAGCAGGCTTCATCCTTTGTACACACGCCTGCAGACTCGTTGCAGTTCCGAACTTCAAGCAAGACTGGATTTGAAGAGGTCGTTGACCCACCCGCAACAGGCACGTTCACCACGACCGGACCACTGTGTGCCGCCGCAGGAATTCGAGAGGTGATCTGACCATCGGCCCATGAGGCCGCCGTCGCCCCAACCACATTCGCGCTGTACACCACCTGACCGCTGCTTCCAAAATGCTCACCATATAAGGTGACATTTGTTCCGATTGGGCCAACCCGCGGAGAAATCGCGCAGAGCCCTGGCGCAAGCGGATCCGTATTCACCGCAAAATTCACATGATTTGAATCTGGCGTATTTGGAAGCGCGGTCCGAACATAAACAGTATACGCGCCAGTCGGAAGCGGAGATCCACCGGAAGTCAGTGACTTCGGAACTTTTACGATAATACTCGTATCATGCCAAAACGATGTTTGGCAGGCGGCTGGGAATGTCGTATCCGCCTGAACTGATTGTCCGCTGGCCACGTTTTGAAAAAAGACAGAACCGACACCAGAACCAAAATTTCGACCGGTAATCGTAATATACTGTCCAATCGGTCCTGCCGGAGGCGTGATCTCTGCAATCTGCGGTGTTCCTCCACCTTCGGATGCCGTCACCTGCGCGGTCACCGGATTCGATGTCATCCCGGCAACATTCACCGAAACGTCATAGGATCCAACCGCGACATTCGGATAGCTTGATTGCACGGTCTGTGTTCCCCAGGCTGCTGGCGTTAACGTTTGCGTTCCAAACTGAACTTGACCGCTCGCCGTTCCAAATCCCGTGCCATACAGCGTAAACGGCGTTGCCGGCGTGGCGCTCGTTGGACGGATCGCACACAACCCCGGACGGAGCGTATCGTTCACAATAAAATCAGTCGGCGTTGTCGCAGGCGGCAGATTGGTATCTGCGGACAATCCGCTGTTCAAATTCTTCAACCGAATCGGACCATTCTGAGCTCCAACGGGAACCTGAATGACCACTTGGCGATTCCCCCATTGCCAAACACCCGCATCCACGCACGCTTGCGGCGGCATGGCCCGAACAGAGGTCGCACCAGCTGGACCAAGGAACCACACCTCCCCGGACGACCCGAAATTATATCCGTTAATCGTAACAAGCGAACCGACTGCGCCGTTGTTTGGATTGAAGCTAGTGATGATCGGCTGTTCCACACACACCCCGCCGGTGCACACCCCAGATGCACAATCCGAATTCACCGTACATGCCTGACCGGCGCACGCGCCGCAATAATCCGCTGAACTGATATTGCCGCCGCAATCAATCCCCGTTTCCCCGCTATCCTGCGTTCCATTAAAGCAGTGCGCGGCACGGACATGAACCGTAATCGGACTACTATCTGTTTTTCCGGTATCCGTATCATACGCTGTTGCGGTAATCGTTCGCGTTTGTCCGGCAGCAATCCCCGCCGTGTCCCAACGCATCCGAGCGCTGAAGGTGGCCGGACTCGCTCCCTGTGGCGCATCTTGACCAACAACCTGTCCGTTATCACTGAATGAGACGAATCCAATCGCCACGTTATCAGAAGCGAACGCGGAAAGATCAACGAGTGAGTTCGCCGGAACGGCTGCCCCGTCTAACGGAGAAACCATCGAGACCGTCGGTGGCGTCGTATCCACCTCTGTTCCGGTATGGAAGGTGACATCGCACGCTGGGTTGAATCCGCCGCACCGCAACGGTTGCCCATCGCGTCCAACCACCACGGCATCGTTGGCCCGCGCATGAAAATCCGTATCTGCGTCAAAACAGAATTTATCCGCATTCGGCGCGGGACAGCTTGTGCTTGGATGGAAGAACAACGTATTTGGCGACGGATGCGTAATCGTTCCCGGAATCCGCGTCCCGTCTGTCTTCGTCACAATGACCGCATCTGCGTTCGCAGCCGCAGAATCGGAAATCGGCAACGAAAAGACGATCTTCACCAGCACTTTCCGATTATTGATCGTTCCGTTTGGCGACAATCCAACCACGCGCAACACCGTGGATCCGCCCGACGGCGTGAATCCACCACCGCCAGGACCACTGCCCGTTGACCCGCCGTTGCCACCACCGCCTGCCGCTTCAATCAACTTATCAATGACGTAGCGTGCAATGGCCCAGCTGCAGAGGATAATGATCAATCCAATGACCCCGTTTCGAATAAGCTTGATGGCACGTTCTGTTTTTTCCGGATTCCCGCCACTCGTCATGTACAAAAACCCCGCGTACACGATCAAAATCAAAAAGATAATTCCTAATACGCCCAGTGCGACGTTGATGATGCGACTCGCAATGATCCGCGGATCCGTATCCGGAAGCGCAATCGTGCCCCCGACCGACTGAAGTCCAGACATCACCGTCGTCTGCTGCGCGAGGACCGGAGCGGTCCACAGCGCACCAACCGCAATGGAAGCGGCAACAAAGAGAGCTAACAGCAATCGCTTACTCATACCTGATATCGCGCATCAAATCGGTTTAGTGGTTCAAATGAATGTGTTCCGATCGTTCGTGGCCGATCAAGGAGGGCGGATGTATTCGCATCCGTTCCGTTGATCGCGCCAATGAATGATGAAATAACGTATCGAACAATCGCCCAACTGCAGAGAATGATAATCAGCCCGATAATCGCGTTTCGCATCACGGCCCCCGCGCGTTCCATATTCTCTTTTTTTCCACCAGAGAACAGAAAGAGAAATCCGCTCCAGACGACCATGACGAGCACAATGATTGCCAAAAATTGAAGGGCGACGTTAATCAGACGAACCGCGATATCTCGCGGATCGCCTTCCGGCAGAACGAGCTGAGAAGTAATCTTATCGATCCCCAGATCAAGCGTGCTCTTTGCGTGCTGCTGAGCGAGTGCCGCATGCGGAATACACATCAAAACGCTCACAATCAACACAAAACCCAAATTCCAAATGGTGGAATTTGGAATTTGAATCGAGCGACCTCCGATGTGGCAACGCATATGATTACGGGAATACACAGGCATCACCTGATGATTCATTCAAGCAACAGTTCGGTGATCCGGTACACACCGCAGAGGCCACCGGGCTAAAACAGTTCTGATACACATTCCGAATCGAAGAGTTCAGATACGGATCGTAACGCGTCGATGTCGCAAACTGTCGATGCATCAGATACGCCTCGCCTTTGACCGCAACATCTGTTGGTGAAGCGACCGGTTGATTGTCCGCCTTCAAGAAATCCTGTCCGGCCGTCCACCAGAACGTATCCACCATATTACTCGGTTCATGCGTCGTGATGGTGGCGCTATCCGTATTAAATGAGGACCCCTGGAGAATCGAATCGAATCGAACGCGGATCGGTGCGAACGGATCAATATTCGAACGTCCGGCGTAGTCTCCGCGATCTGCGGGCGGCGTGGTGACCTCAATGTGCGGTGGCGTCAGATTCACCTGATCGGTCGTCATGAAATTCCATGTAAAGTTATCCCCTTCCGGTCCGCCCGCCACGCCATCGTGATTCCCATCAAGCGAGTTGCCGGCCACATCAACCACACCGTCGTATCCGGCCGCCAAGAAGGCCGCGGCCGGACCGGTCCCATCAAGCGTTGCCGCATGAACCAATCCGTTCACCCGTGTAGCCCCTGGGAGACAGAATACTTCTTCGCCACACGTATTCACCCCGCAGGCCGGTGGACCCGGAACAAACTCCACAGTCTTATACTGATTCGAAATCTTATACTCCCCATCGATGAGCGGCAGATTTCCGCCATCCCCCGGCTGGAGTCGGATGTTATTGAATCCTCTGCCGTTCTTCACAATTCCGGTGACCGCCGTTGGATCAACTGCCTCCGAGAACACGATCTGCGTGATCACATTCTTTGCAACCGTCTGGTTTAGTGACGGGAACACACTCATGACCTGTGGCGGCGTCGTATCGATGACCGTGCTCGTTTGGAACGCCCACTTATAGCCGCTCGCGTAACTTCCCGCGAAGGCCGGACGTCCATTTTCCAATTGAATCGCATCAGCTTTCAATGCAACCGTGTAGTCCACGTTCTCGGTGGCACTCCCAAGATAATCCACCGGGCGGAACACGAACGTTTTCCGATCGTCCGTAAAATGCACACGGACTTGCGCACTCGTGAGTGCGGTCGATTCTCCGCCAGACGTTCGATAGATTTTTACAGCACTCGCATTCAACGCTTCGCTCACCGTGTCATCCGAACGATCTGCAGGCGTTCCGGCATCGTTGTATCCGGCGATGATGGAACTGATCTTCATCGCCTTTTTAAAGGTCACGATGATTGCCGTATTTCGGGGAATTCCGGTCGCATCGCGTGGCGGGAAGTGAGATTCGATAATCCCGCCGCCCAGTGATCCGGACAGATCCGGGAACACCTGCACGGTTTGTCCGGATCCGCTATTTCCCGTATTCCCCCCATCACCGGTGAGCGCCTTTAAGATAAACTGTGTGATCGCATACGCCGAAACGATGATCGCCAATCCGATGATGGCGTTCCGAATCCAGAGTTTTGCTTTTTCAACCTTTGCCGCATCGCCGCCTGCCGTCATCCAGAGATATCCGGCGTAGATGATAATGATTAAAAGAATGACCCCGAGAAAACTCAGGAAAATGTTGATGATCCGACCGATGATTTGAAAGAGATCCGATTGTCCAAGCCCGGCGCTGTTCCCGACGGCCGTCAATCCTTCCGTTGCGCCGCTCTGCGCGAACACCGATGGCGCAATCAATGAAAACACGAGCGCGGTGATGGTGAACGCGACAACGAAGAGACGCGACGATCCGCGACGGCGCTTCGAAAGAGAACTCTGATGTGGTTTGAAAACGTTCCAAAGCATGGGGGAGGAACGGTAAGGTGACGTAAGAAAGGGCTTAGAGGACTCCAAACCCTAAATTCCCGATCCATCACGTTCAGCGTGATCGCATCTGGAATTTGGAATTTGGAATTTTGAAAAGAACCAGATCAACACACGACGACTTACGCAGCCGTCAACAAACGCGTGACAATTTCTCGAACTTGGTTTCCATCCGCACCACCTGCGAGCGCTTTCATGGCCGGTCCCATCACTTTTCCAACATCGCTTGGCGATGTGGCGCCAACGGCCGCAATCTGTTCGCGAACGATCTTCTCAATCTGTTCGGCGGGCATGCCCGCCGGAAGATACCGCGCGACGATCGCGATTTCTTTCTGCTGCTTCTCAATGAGATCGGAACGATTCCCTTTAACGAAATCCGCGAGCGCATCCTCAAACTGTTTCTTCATCGTTTTAATCACCGCGATGACATCCGCATCTTCAAGAGCCTTCCCCTGATCGATTTCCTTATTCTTTAACGCAGAACGGACGAGTCGGAGCGTTGAGAGCTCCAACTCGTCCTTCTGTTTCATGGCCGAGATTAAATCGGCATTGATGGTTTCGACGATCGTCATGAGACAAAAATTTAACGTCGACCCTTCCGCTTCGGTTCTTCTTTCAACTGGCCGGTTTTGAGGAGGTATTCGTACTCGGACCGTTTCGTCTGGCGTCGCAACGCGCTGGTGCGCTGCTTATTCCGACTTGGTTCTCGAACGAGAAAACGAACTTTCTTGGTTTGGAGCCCGCGTCCACTCTGCTGGAACCGACGCTGAAAACGGCGCAGTAATGCGTCGAATCCTTCTCCTTTCTTGCGTCGTACTTCTACTGACAGATAAGCTCAACTCCTTTCTAATTTGGTGGATGTGATCAGCCACCGGGAACGGCGACGATCGAGAAAAAGAGTACCGTATTTGTAGCAATGGGTCAATCTTCTATCGCCGGGCCGCGCGAAGGTCATGGCAGGTTGACAAATCAGATGATTTCAAGCATAACGAAACGGTCTTCTCTCGCAGAGATAGATAGAAAGAGAATACGGATGAACCTCGAATCGATCTTTAAAAAAGCAGCCGAAACGAGAACAATGAGTCCAGGAGACTGGGCAACGATCCAACGAATTGGAACACTTGAACCAACGACCACATTCCGCAAAGGACTCTTCCGAGGTGAACATCGACTCATCTTCTACGAATATATCAACGACGATGGGGAGATCCGGAAGGGCTGGATGGGCTTCAATGAAGCCGGTACGCTCGTTTCCATTGACGAACGCCAACGCGGAACCGTGATGCAGGGCGTGAGATACCTACTCATCGAGGAGTGCTGGCATTTCGCCGACTCACCGGAAGCGCGATGGCGACCGCTCGATGAAAAGACTCACCCTGAAGGTTGCTCATGTCAAACATGGGACAAGCCGATCGACCTCATCGCGATTTTCGAAAAAGCCCTTGCCACGCGAACAATCTCTCCTGCGGACTGGGACGACATTCGAGCGAGCAATCGCCTCGAACCGAGCACATCGCTACGGATGAACCTCTTTGTTGGGGAACAATCCATGCTCTATTTCAGTTTCGAAGATCACGGAAGACGACGCATCGGATTCCTCGGATTCAATGAACACGGAACCCTTGTCTCAATCGATGAGCATCCATCCAGCGGAGGAATCAAGTACCTCTTGATCAATCACGTCTGGCACTCGGCAAAAATCGGCGACATCTACCGCGCACCGAATCTCATTCCCGCATGGAAACCGGTACGGGACTGAACGACGAATCGCGCGCAACGCACCACTCACCGCCGCGTGATCACTCCAGCTTCTGGACGTGATCACGCGGTGTCGTTTTTT